>JAKSKU010000027.1 GCA_024401565.1 Paludibacteraceae bacterium | reverse complement strand
CACGTGATTTGTAATCTCGGGGTCGTTGGTTCGAATCCGACAAGAGGCTCGAAAGAAGGGAAGTTTTTTTACTTCTCTTCTTTTTTTTTGTTAAAAATTTAGGATGCATCCGTATGTGCCTAACCTTGAACGAATGTGATCAAAGACCGGTTGTATAAATCTCTTATTTTTTAAAATTGTAATGATTACAATATATCAAACTTATTGAATATGGTGTAAATGTAAATTATCTATCTGAAATACAAAATAATGTAGCTTATTTTTATTTGTTTGTAATGATTACAAATTTGAAAAGTATGTCTTTAAGACTTTATGCGTTTGCTTTTTGATGAGTTTTCAACAATCCGTACAAATTTAGTTTTTTTAACAAATCAGACGTTTGCTTTTTAGGAATATTAACTAATTTTGCATCGTGATAATTGATTATTGATGCAACTAAGGATGAATTTGAAGTGTGTGAGATGTAATGCGAATAATCAAGCAAAAAGGATTGAAACTATTGGTCATATGAAAAAAACTTTTGTATCGGCTTTGGCTGTACTAAATTTTATGTTTGCTTTTGCACAAGAGGATAATGTTGTGATTGAAAACCAGTCTGTAGGAACAGAGCAGATGTCCCCAAACAATGAGCAAACAGAGCAGAAGGTAAGATCGTCTTCAAGTTCGGATGATTTTGACTCTGATTTTTTCGCTTCAAACAATGTATCATCAGGCCGTGATGGAGAATACAAAAATGTATTCGGACTTAGATTTGGATATAGTTCATCCAAGGTGGCTTCTTTGGGTGTCTATACAGGAGCTGTGTCCGGTTTTACTTTTGGAGTCGTTGACCAAATTTGGTTTGGAGAATCAAATGTGTTCGCTGAAGTCGGTGCTTTCTTCAACCAGAAAGGATATTCGCTTAAGGATTTTGAACCTAGTGAGACGAAGTTAAACTATATTGAGGTTCCTGCAATGGTGTGTCACCGAATCGGTCGTGAGTCTCTATCCATTACAGCAAAGGCTGGAGGATATATCGCAATGGGTTTGAGTGGTACTCTTAAGACTTTTGTGTCTGAGGATCCTTCGGCTATGGATTTGTTTAGAGAGGAACACAAATATGATGTGTTCAAAGAAGGTTCTCTTAGCCGTTTCGACGCGGGTGTAAGATTCGGCCTTGCTGTTATGATCAGAAAAGTTATGCTAGGCTGTAGATACGATTTGGGTCTATACGATATATCCCAAAAAGATATCATTTATGGCGACGACAATCTTATGCTTGGTTATAAAAATTTGAAAAATAGATGTTTCCAGATCTTAATGGGATTCAACTTTCGTTAATAGGATTTAATTATGAGAATTAAGAATATTTTAAAAGCCCTCCCTATTGTATTAGGACTATCAATTTTTGTGGGTTGTGAAGAGAGAGACGATGTGTCTGACAGAAATAGATTGTACAGACTTGAAAAAAGAGTCAGTGTGCTTGAGGATTTGTGTGAGACTATCAACAGAAACAGTGAGAACATCAAGAAACTTCTTCATGAGCAGGCAAAAAATGTGACCATCTCTTCTGTATACAGAATGGCGGATGGCTACGTCATAACTTTTTCTGACGGTGAATTCGTTGAACTACGCAACGGTTTGAATGGAAAGGACGGTAAGGACGGCTTGAATGGTGCTGGAGAAGGAGGATATATTCCTAAAATTTCCGTTAAGATCGCTGAGGATGGTTTGCATTATTGGACTATCGATGGAGAGTGGTTGCTAGACGAGAATGGCAAGATGGTTCTTGCTGAGGGAACAAAAGGTGATAAAGGAGATCAGGGAGAGAATGGAAACGGTGGTGAAAGTATCACTCCTCTTTTGAAGATTGAGAATGGATACTGGATGATCTCATACGACAAGGGCAAGACTTGGGATGTCTTGGGTCAGGCTACTGGTGAAAACGGTAAGGATGGTCAAGATGGTATCACTCCTCAGATTAAGATAGAGAGTGGTGTATGGTACGTCTCATACGATAACGGTGTCAATTGGGAAGCTATTGGTTCTGCTATAGGTCAGGATGGAAAGACACCTTCATTCAAGATTGAAGACGGTAATCTGATGGTCTCTTATGATGACGGTATAACATGGGAAAAGGTTAGTGGATCAGACGGTCTGTTCCCTAGCGACGGTACTCATGGCGGTTCTGTTATTGCTGGACATAATAGTGTTGATCTTGGTTTGCCAAGCGGTAAGAGATGGGCATCTTGCAATATCGGTGCAAATAAACCGGAAGAGACAGGATCGTATTTCGCATGGGGTGAGTTGGAACCTAAAATAGAATATTCGGAGACTAATTCCATTACATTCGGTAAGACTGTAGAGCAACTGTTGTATAACGGATATGTTAGCTTAGACGGTGGTGCTCTTACAAGTAATTATGATGTCGCTCAGAAACAGTGGGGTAAGGGTTGGAGAATGCCGACAAGAGAGGAGTTCAATGAGTTGTTGAATTATTGTAATTGGACTTGGACAAAGGTTGGCGCTTCTAACGGATATTTGATTGAAAGTAAGGTTGAGGGTAACGATAATTCTATCTTCTTGCCAGCTGCCGGTATGAAGGAGGATTTCCAGACTAAAGATAGAGGATCTCGTGGATGGTATTGGTCTGGTATGCCTTTCAATACTAACGACTACTTGTCTTGGAATTTGGATTTCAGCGAGAGCGAAGGTAATGGTATGACCACATTGAGCCGTCGTTGTGGATTCCCAATCCGTCCAATTTATGATTATACAGCTGCAGAGTAAACATTTAGTTTATAGTTGATACAGAAAGGTGAGTTTTTAGCGAAACTCACCTTTTTTATTGGATTCTATATGTGATCTCCAAAAAGAAACTTAAAATATATTAAAAGATACAGCATGATGTTTCTTGTGTTTGCTTCTTACTATAAAATTCGGAAAAAATTATTTACCTTTGCAAAAAAATAAGGCATTTATATGCGAGTTGTACAAACGCTCTTGTTTTAGGGTTTTGTTTCAGACAGACTATTGACGGTCCGAGTATTGGAACAACAGCAGTAAATCTCTTTATTATAAAAACATTTTGATTGACGGCAAAATATAAGTGTCGGGAATGCAGAAAAGGCTTATGCTTTTTGTGTGAGATATATAATGTCAGTCAAAAAGAAAGATCAACAAAACAGTTAAATATTGCGTTGCGTTATTGAGGTTTATTAGGTGTTGATTTCTAGTCGTCAGACAAAATCACATTCACAGAATATTCCTGTTGTAATTTTATATGAAAAAGATAGGAACAAAAACAGCATCTACGTTTGTCATTGCTAATATGATAGGCACGGGTGTCTTCACTACTTTAGGCTTTCAGCTTCTTTCTTTAACAAATCCAATTTACATAGCATTGATATGGCTTATGGGTGGATTGGCTGCTTTTTGTGGAGCTATTGTTTATAGTGAGTTAGGGGCCGCCATGCCACGTTCTGGAGGTGAATACCACTATCTTTCAGTCATATATCATCCTGCAGTGGGATTTATGTCTGGTTGGACCTCTTTGATAGTTGGTTTTGCTGCGCCTGTGGCTTTGTCCAGCATGGCTATGAGTTCATACCTGTGCAGTATATTCCCATCTATAGACAAGACTGTGTTTGCTATGGTGATGCTGACGCTGATAACATTGCTGCATGCCATTAATACCCACGTCGGAACGAAAACGCAAAATATCCTGACCACAGTAAAGATCGCTATAATCTTGGTGTTCATCTTGGCTGGTCTGATTGTCTCTCCAGACGGTGCCGCCAATTTTGATTCTATGTCAGAGTTTAAGATCGGTGATGTTTTGTCGCCTGCATTCGCTGTCTCTTTGATCTGGGTTTATTATGCGTATTCAGGATGGAATGCGGCAGCTTATATAGCGGGAGATATAGAGAATCCGCGTCGCAATGTGCCTTTGGCTCTATTGTCGAGCACATTGTTTGTCATCGTTTTATACCTTTGCTTGAACATGGTGTTTCTTCGCACCACACCGGTAGAAGAGATGGTTGGGCAGATTGAGATAGGATTGATCAGCGCCAAGCATATATTTGGAGTTAAGGGCGGAGAGATAATGGGTATTCTGATCACAGTCATGTTGGTGTCGAGCATCAGTTCGATGGTCTATGTCGGTCCGCGTGTGGCTGTTACGATGGGAGAGGATTATCGATTGTTCGGCTTTTTGACTAAAAAGAATAAGAATGGATGTCCTTCGTTTGCTATTTGGACGCAATATGCCATTAGCTCAATTATGTTGTTGACGGGATCTTTCCAGCTTATCACTCAATATACAGGTATTGTTTTGTCGTTCTGTGCGTTGCTGACTGTTGGCGGAGTGATAGTTCACAGATATCGTTTCCCTGATGTTTACCGTCCGTACAAGACGTGGGCTTATCCGTTGCCTGCCATTTTGTTCTGTGTCATTATCTTGTGGTCTATCATATACATGATGTATAACGATTATGTAGTGACGTTTGTTGATCATACACAGGACGCTCCATGGACAATGATTCTTAGCTTTGGAACAATCTTGATGGGATTGGTATTCTATGGTATCAATAAAGTGTACCATTCTGATTTTGTTGAATAAATTTGATTGATGATATATGAATAAGAAATTTTGCTTTAAAGCAATTTTGTTCTCTTTGTTGTTTGCCTCTTGCGCAAATGAAAAAGCGGGAAACCAAACACTGCCGGTTGAGCCTGTCGACACAGTGTCGGTAGTTGTTGACACTGTTCCGGAGGTGAAGGAAGACACGGTGGTGCCGCTTGTCGCTGATTCGCAGATTAATCTGGCCGCTAGTTTTTACGCTGGATTAAACTGTGATACATTGGCGTTGTCTAAGGATCAGAATATTGCTTGGGCAAAGTATTCAAAACAGATAGGCGACCTTAAGAAAAAGAGTTTTTCTACGCTTGCAAAGGCTGACTCTTTGGTTGGCGCGGACATGAGCGATTTGCGTGAGAGATGCAATTTTGTGTTTTATCCGTTCAGTGGCCCTGATTTCTTGTATCCTATCTCTTTGTTTCCAGACGCTGACTATTATTTCATGGTCGGTTTGGAACCACCAGGAAAAATGGATACAACTATCAATGCTGATAAGCGTTACTTCGATATGTATACAAAGTCGCTGAAGATCTATATGCGCAGCAGTTTCTTCCGTACTTTGTCTATGAAAAATGATTTTAACAGTGAGGAGATCGACGGTACTGCTCCTGTTATTTCAATGTTGATGGCGATGAAGGATTGCCAGATTATCTCTACTCGTGATGTGGAGATTGATTCGACAGGCGCTGTCGTTGACGCAGTCGGTGATAAGAAACGCAGAATGGTGGAGTTCAAGTTTTTTAAAAAAGAGACTCCATTGCATGAGCAGACTTTGTATTATTTCTCGGGAAACGTCAACAATCAGGGTTTTCCGCAGAATTTGCAGACTTATTTGGATACGACATTGCCTAAATATGAGGTGGTGACTTATTTGAAAGCAGCGTCTTACTTGTTGCATGAGGCTTACTTCTCAAAGATGAGAAACATCATTCTTGACTATTCTTTTGCTGTGTTGGAGGACGATTCTGGTATCCCATACAGATTTTTCAAGGATAACTGGGATGTCCAGCTTTACGGAAAATATGTGAAGCCGATCAACATATTCAAGCCAAAGACGTATCAGACTGATTTGGAAGAGGTGTATGACACATGCTCGTCAATCAAGCCGTTGCCAATCAGAATCGGTTATAACCATCAGTCAAACTGGTGTGTTGCAAGAAAAAAGGAGAATAAATAAGTAGGTGAGATGAAACGTATTTGGGCTTTTTTGCTTTCCGTGTTTTTCTGTTTGTCTTTGTTGGCAGAAGGAAAAAGAATGACACTGCATGACGGTGCTCAAATATACTACGATGAATACGGAGAAGGAGAGGTTGTGTTGCTGCTTCATGGCCACACTCTGGATGGCAGAATGTGGAAGGAGCAGATCAATGTGCTGAAAGACAGTTTTCGTGTCATTGTGCCTGATTTCCGTGGTTATGGACTCTCTTCCGATCCGATTGAAGGTGTAGAGTTCACGTATGCCGATGATATAGTGGAGATGATGGATTCGCTCAAGATTGATAAGGCCCACGTTGTTGGATTGTCTATGGGCGCATACATTGCCGGTGATATGGTGGCTATGTGTCCGCAGCGTCTGCATACTTGCATGATGGTTGCCGGTGAGATTTGTAACCGTCCTGGCCCGTCGCAGCCAAAGACGCGTGAAGAGCGCGAAAGGCAGCGTCTGAATAATAAAAAGAGTTTTCAGAATGCCGGATCATGGGAAGCGTATAAGAAGAATCGCGTGGAACAGTTGATCAAGAGAGCTGGTTCACATGGCGAGGAAATGCGTGAGGAACTTACAAGAATGATTATGGAGTGGGGGGCTTGGCAGTCTCAACATGTCACTGCTCGTGTTTACTATGGTTTGGAGGCCTGGGCCAAACTAAAGGAGACAAAGCCTACAGTGCCTTCGCTAATCATATATGGAGAAAAAGAGGGAGCGGGACGAAGCAGAATGTTGGATTATCTTCCTAATTCCAGCCAGATAAAGTTTTCCGATTGTGGCCACATGGTTAATATGGAGCAAAAAGATCTGTTTAATAAGGTTTTGCTTGAGTGGCTGACTCTTCATCCGGAGAATATCAAAAAATCGTATTGAAATAAGTTTTGCCTATCCGAATTCGGTGCCTCAAACGAAAATGTTCATGCCGACTTGTGTGTGCGTCATCACTGTTTCTGGCAATAATGTTTTCAATGCTGCATACGATTCCACACCTGTGCAGTGTCCGCATATGATCTGTCGTGGAGCGATAGCCTGCAGTTCTGCTGCCAGTTTGGCCAATTTATCCTGTGAATCGTGGAGTGTGTGGAATCCGCCGATTATGGTGTCGACAGGAAGATTGAACATTTTTTGCGCATGACGCACGATGTTGGTGACGCCGCGGTGCGCGCATCCCGTGATGATGCTCATTTTGCCGTCGTGCAGACATACCATATACACTTCGTCGTCGAAATTATCTGAGACGCGGTGCTCATCATCTGATAGAATATAAAAATCATCGATATGCGATAAATCTGTCAGCTCACAGTCTTTGGCAGATACAGCATAGACATTCTCCGTCAACGCGATTTTTCCATCCACAATTTTAAATCTCGACTTCTGCTCAGCAGTCAGTTTCAACCCTATATCCACACCACGTCGGCCTGTACGAGCCACGTCAAAACCTTTTCCTGCCCAGAATTGGCATTTTTCCCGGCCTGATTGATCATTCTCGCGGTTCATCAACGTCACAACACCTCCGCTATGGTCGTTATGTCCGTGGCTCAACACTACGGATGAGATATCTTCTACAGCCACCTTAAAGCATTCGAGATTATGGAGCAAAGCCAAGGATCCGGATGCTGTGTCGAACAAAATGTTGTTATCTCCGTCGCAAATCAACGCAGAAAAACCATGTTCGGCAAAGACAATGCTTTGAGTGGCGTAATTATCTACTATTATTTTGATTTTCATTTAATTAAATTGGGCAGACTCAATGCCTGCCCCTTATGTTATTTATTTAATTTGTTTTTGTCTGCGACCACAGAAACACAGAAGTCATCTTTTGCAAGATACTTTTGAGCCATGCGTCTCACATCATCAGCGGTTGCGTTGCGGATATAGTCGATATGCTCGTTGATATATGAGAGCGACAGATCACCGCCGTTGGCCGAAGTTATGGCTCGTATCAGCTCGCTATTCCAAGCAAGAGCGTTGCCATATTTGCTGCACATTGTGCCGAGCAGATAGTTTTTCACTCTTTCCAGTTCGTCGTCAGGTACATTTTCGTTGCAAAGCGACTCCATTTCTTTGAAAGTCTCGTCTATCACATTCTGCACATACTTGTTGTCGCATTGTGTGGAGATAGTCATTGTGCCGTGATGCTTATTGATGGAGACGTCGGAATAGATGCCGTAAGTGTATCCCTTCTCTTCACGTATGTTGGAAGAGAGACGGCTGCCGAAATAGCCTCCGAACACTGTGTTTAGGAAACGTACTCCGTTTTCATCCTCGTTGTTTCTTCCAAACAGTTGGCGTCCGATACATACGCCTGCCTGCACGCCTGTCTTGTGGAGAAATGTGTATTTGTTGTCCATCTTCGGCAATACCAGTGGATTGTCTGTCTTGCGTGTACGTCCGGAAGGCGCTATATTGGAGAATGTATCTACCAGTGTCTTTTTCACGTCGTCAGTGATCATTCCGCATGCCACAAACTCAACGTTTTCGATGTTGAAATAATCGGAATGCATCTTTCGCATATCGTCTACCGTCAACTTCTCTATATCTTCTTGCTCAGGATGGATCAATCTAGCTTTTTTCCCGAAAAGCATGTAATCGAGATTCTTATCGCTCAAATAATCAACTCGTTTCAAAAGATCCTTCATGTTTGTCTTCATGATTTCGGACATGCGTTTGAAATCATTCTCACGGAATGCCGGTGCGAAGATTGAGTCGACATAGACATCAATGATTTTTGGAAGATGCTTGGTCAGCGAGATAAGATCGTATGACGACGCATACATTCCTGGCGACATGCTTTTTCTGGCTCCGTAGAAATCAAATTTCTCGGCGACTTCAGATTGAGTCATGTTTTTGGTTCCTTCAAAAAGCATGCTTGATGTCATACGTGTGGTTAGCGGAACCTCTTGCACATCCAGTCCGACACCCACAATCACAGTGACACGCACCACTTCTTCGGTGCCGACATTCATGCAGTGAAGACGCGATCCGTTTTTGAGATTGATTGTCTCAATTTCAGGAACGACGATGCTTTTGATATCATGTATTGGAGGACAGATAGATCGATCTAACATGCTCATTTTTCGATAGATTTAAGGAATTCTTCAGCCTTGGCCATATCCTCAGGTGTATCGATACCGATTGTTTGAGTCTCTGTCTGGCCAACTTTGATTTTTAATCCGTTGTCTATCCAACGAAGCTGTTCTAGACTTTCGCAGATTTCGTTTGTCGACTGAGGCATCTTAGTCACTTGCTTTAGCACGTCTGCCTTGTAGGCATACAGACCAATATGCTTGAAGAAAGTATGTTTCTTAAGCCACTCGCTCTTCTCCACACCACGCAAGTAAGGAATGACGCTGCGTGAGAAGTAGACGGCATTATTAGCACCGTCTATCACCACTTTAGGAGAATTAGGATTCTCAAGGTCGGCGATTGAGTCGTTTGCAGAGAATGGTTTTACAAGTGTTGCGATCTGAGTGTCTGGAGCGTCGAATAGGTCACAAACAGTGCTGATCTGGCTTGGCATGATAAACGGTTCATCTCCCTGGATATTAACTACCACCTCTCTGTTGCAACCGCTTTTCTCGTATGCCTCGCAGATACGGTCGGTTCCACTCTTATGCTTGTCGCTGGTCATGATTGCCTTGCCTCCGAAGCCTACAACAGCGTCGTAGATACGCTGGTCGTCAGTAGCGACGTAGACCAAATCAAGCACTTTGGATGCCTGCTCATACACTCTCTGAATCATCAGTTTTCCACCGATGGATGCCAACGGTTTGCCTGGGAAACGCGTCGACGCATATCTTGCAGGAATGATTCCTACGAAATTTTCCTTATTCATTGTTCATAAAATTAACGGTTCGCAAAATTAATGAAATGCAATGAAAGAATAAAGATTAGAGGAGAAAGATTGAAGGGAAAGGTTTGAGGGAAGAGAAAGGGACTTGAAACAAAAAAGAGACGTGGATTACCACGTCTCTAACGATTATATAAACCAAATATCTTTAGAAGTCGATACCAAGAGTGAACAACGCAGTGCGGTTCTTGTATGGATTATAGTAAGAATTGTTTTTTTGATCTCTTGCGTCAACATAGATATCCTTTAATCCTAGGTCGTAAGAGACTCCGATATGGAAATGCTCGATTTCAAAATCTACACCCAATGCCAATCCTGCATCCAGACGGCTATATTTTGCCTTGTAATCGTCAGATGGATCACTCCACTTTCTGCTGCCTCCTTCAACTTTTGTGAAACTCTTTCCTGTGAAAGTATAGAATTTTGTTGTGACATCATCCTCTCCCTCTTCGTGTGCGTTTGTCTTGATATTGCTATGCAAAGCCAAACCAAGATATGGACCTACATTAACGTTGACATGAGCAGAACGACTCAAATTAAGTCTGAACTGAGGTTGGATAGGCAACTCCAAATAACCTATACGTTCTAGTCTGATAGTCTCAAAGTTTTTACTCAAATAATTAGCCTCTGCTATAGTTTTTTGACCTTTCATTGCATACTTCAATTCAATATTGAAGTGAAAGCTTTCCAATATAGGAAGATTCATTGACATGCCTACTGCAAAGGCAGGTAGCTGCTTAGATGTGGCAGACGCTCCAGCCACGTTCAAAATGTTAATAGCATTGTCAACCTTCTGATTCATATTGCTCAACGCAAACGAACCTCTAACACCAAATTTCACACCTTCATTATCGCGTGCGGCGGAGATCAACTGTGCTGATGCTGTCAATGTGGACAATAGCATCAACGCTGAAATCAATAATTTCTTCATATACTTTTATTATATACCGGTATTTAATTACATTCGCTCGCCACGGCACAATGTCTACGACGTTGTCCAACCATGGCTTGCTTTGACAACGTTCCACGGTTGGTGGGTGGCGTTCGTTCTTTATCTTTTTTTACTTCCCTTGAATATTGCAAGAATAAGATCCTTCAAGAATTTCAAGATTGTCTTGTTTCTCTTTTCTTTCTCTTTCTTCTCCTTGGCTTCAAGTTTTGTAAGCATTCCACGCACTGTGTCATACTCCTTCTTTACTTTGTCAAGTCCACTTTCTGCAGCTTTGTCAAGTTTCTCCGCTTTTGAAAGAGCTGATTTCAATCCCTTGTCAGAAGAATCACCAACCTTCTTTGCAACGTCGCGGAACATCTGGCTTACCTCTTTCTTCAACTTCTGGGCGTCTGCCAACGGATCCTTGATGTCATCTTTTGCGTCGTCAGCATTCTTGGTTGTGGCACGGAATTCAGCAATCTTATTCTTTAATTCTGTAATCTCATCAACCTTTGCCTGCATCTCGGCAACCATCTCCTCAACCTCTGCCAAAACTTCAGCACTTTTATCCTCTACCTTTGGTTCTTCCTTGACCTTAGTCTCAGCCTTCTCCTCCACTTTCTCTTTCTTTACAGCAGGAGTCTCCTTCTCGTAGAATGACGATTTTGTGATAAACTCACGTCGTTCCTCATCTGTGATTGGACCAATCTGACCGGCAGGAGACAACATCTTCGCTCTCTCCACCATTGTAGGTGCACCCTTCTCGTCCAAGAATGAGATTAGTGCCTCTCCCGTCTCCAACTCAAGAAGTGCCTCTTCACTCTTGAATGCAGGATTCTCACGGAATCCGTCGGCAACACTCTTGATAGTACGCTGATCCTTAGGAGTAAACGCACGTAGAGCATGCTGGATCTTGTTTCCAAGCTGAGCCAACACATTCTCTGGTATATCGATTGGCGACTGTGTGATGAAATAAACACCGACTCCCTTTGAACGAATCAAACGGACAATCTTCTCAATCTTATCCAATACGGCTTTCTGAGTGTCGTTGAAAAGCAAATGTGCCTCGTCGAAGAAGAAGACGAATTTAGGTTTGTCAGCGTCTCCAACCTCGGGAAGATTCTCATATAGAGCAGTCAACAACCAGAATAGGAATGTAGAGTATAGAAGCGGAGAATTGCCAAGTTTGTCTGCAGCCAAGATATTGATGACTCCCTTGCCATCCTTAGTCTTGATAAAATCCATCACGTTGAAACTCTTTCCGCAAAGGAACTTGTCGCCACCTTCTTCCTCAAGGCGAAGAAGCGCACGCTGGATTGCTCCGACACTGGCTGTAGAGACAGCGCCAAGAGTGGCAGAAAGTTCAGCGGCATGCTCACTCACATAAGTCAACATGTTACGAAGATCAGTCAGCGTCTCCATAGGCTTGTTTTGCTCGCGGCTTACTCGGAATGCGATAGTCAGTACGCCCTCCTGAGTGTCGTTTAGCTCTAGAATACGCGACAACAACTGTGATCCAAGATCATTGACTGTCACGCGGATAGGATTACCTTGCTCCTTAAACACATCGAAAAATTCCACTGGGAATGCCTGGAATCCGTATTCAATGCCGAACTCCGCCTGACGTTTCTCCATGAACTTGTTCATTTTGCCCTCTTTGGCTACTCCAGACAAGTCGCCTTTCATATCGGCCATAAAAACAGGAACTCCCATTTGAGAGAATCCCTCTGCTAATACCTGTAGGGAAACTGTCTTACCTGTACCTGTCGCTCCTGCGATCAAACCGTGGCGGTTGGCCATTTTAGGTACGATACCTATCAATCTGTCGGAAAATGCGGCGTGAAGCAAATTGGCTTCAGCATCTTTTGTATTTAAGTTAATAAGCATATCTCTATATGATCTTTCATTCAAATAACCTTGCAAAAGTAGCTATTTTTATCCAAAAATTTGATAATTTTGTGCAAAATATGAGTGTCTAATGTTAGTCATGATCCTATGAATCCAGAAGATTTAGATGATGAGCAGTTGTTCAAGAATCTTGAGCAGCATAATCGTAATGTTAATGTGGTGGCTAGTCTGATAATGGTGGCAATTATGCTAGTCGGAGTGATTGTGTTTCGGATGTGTTTGATGAATGCGGAAGCACAGTCGTTCAACAGTGAGATGGAAAGTGATTTTGCCGCTGAAGTGGAGCGTTTCAAACAGGAGATAGCTGATGCGAAGACTCTTGAAATGTCGGAAAAAAACGATCGTGGTTTAGAATTTGCTCCGGATTCTGCCGTGAAGACGCGGATTGAACCCAACCTTTTCTCTTTTGATCCCAACACTCTTGACTCTGCGGGTTTTATATCACTAGGCATTCCTCCCAAAGTGGTCGCAACGATATTGAAATACAGGAAGAGATATGGTTTTAGAAGCGTCGACAATTTTTTTGATATATATGCTTTCCGTGATGGCAGGTACGACTATCTTCGCCCTTACGTTGAGATTTCTCGGGCAGAGAAAAAAGGGGTGACTGCGCCTATATATAAATATGAGAAGACGGAATATAAACGGACGGAGGCGAACAGCCGTGTGGCGACGTTGCTTGTTGATATCAATACGGCAGACACGGCAGAATTGCGTAAGTTGCCTGGCATAGGCGAGAAACGTGCGTTGAACATTGTGAAGTTCCGCACCTCTCTAGGAGGATTCTATAGCGTAGACCAGCTGTCGGAAGTTTACAGTATCGATGATGCTGTTGTGGAGCGAATAAGAAAGAATGTTGTGTGCGACGCTAGTGTGATAAAAAGAATAGACATCAACAATACTAATTCATATAATTTGTGGCACCCATATTTAAAGGGCAATTTGCTGAAGACACTAAAGCATAGAATCAAAAGCGGTAAGCGATACAACTCGTTTGATGAGATCAGGCATGAAGAAGGCTATGATGAAATTGTGAATGGCAGAGCGGAAAAATATCTGGAGTTCAAGTGATCAGGTAGCAAACTTGATTATTATTCAAATGGTGCTCGTATGGCCCATTTCTCCGCTAGGAAACGCATCCTGTATATAGACAGGCATGTACGCAATTCGTCAAGACCAAAATATTTATTTTTCACAGCGTAGTCGATGAACCCGGGATCATACTTTATGATCACTTCCATTGTCTTGTCTATATCTTGTCCGACGTATACGGGGTAAATGGCATTCAGTATTTTTGCCACTATCTGACGGCGTTCGTCAAGAGTGAAATTGTCGGTAAGGATTTTTGGAAATCTTTCCATTCGGTCGTAATAGCTGTCATGACCGAAGCATCCGGCAATGTATTGATGTATTGTGTTTTGGAATTTTGGCGTTTTTTGTTTCTCGTTCTTGGTTATGTAGTCAAGTAGGCCTTGTCGGGTGTAGACGGAGCCGTCAGCCTCTCTTTCTGCGAACAAAGCCTCCAGTCTTGCCTTGCCTCTTCTTGTTCGTATCAGGATCAGAGAATCTATCATCGGCTCATTCTCCATTCTGAAATCCACAAACATTGACTGAAGAACGTTCATGTTTGTATTTACTAGAAAATCAAGACTTTCACGATCTTCATATATGATATATTTGTTGATGTGATAGATCATGTTCAGCACTTCCGTTCTTGATGTCGACAAATACTTATCGTCTTTCCATTTTTTGATCTTTTCGCCTTTTATTTTGGGTATCTTTAATGACGCCTCAGCCAATGCCACATTGTGGTACTCTTTGGCATAGTCTATCACCTCTGGCAGGAATAGTGCGGGATACATAAGTCCGACGCGTGGATCGAAGATGACGTGATAGTTTTGTTTTTTAGTCGATTCCGTTATGCTAAAGTTGAAATCGTATTGTGGTTCTGGCTTGTTTTGTCCGGGGATGATATACATCATCATTCTGTTTTCGTTAAGTGCAAAATGGCACGGGCGTTCGCATTTCACACCATGAGTCTTTTCCACTTGCTGTTTGAACAGTTTGGGGTTTAGCTGCAGACCCATGTCTTCCATTTTTGTTTTTAGAATATCCCCCAGGGCGATCATGTCAGACTCAGTGTACATATATTTTACAGAATCGTCGTATATCGCTTCGCAGCCATGTCCGTAAAGCACTTGTTGAAGCAATACGTTTTCTATATTTGCGTTTGCATATTCCTGATTGAAGTTTTCATCAGGATAAGAGTATAAGGCATCGCCATCGTTCTTCGTGTTGAAGCACGATGCCAATGTTATGCATAAGGCAAGTATAGCAAATCTGTATATTATTTTTTTCACTAGTATCACTTATAAATACAAAAATAATGCTTATTCCTTTAATTTAATAATTTAAGATGTATTTTTGCAACATAAAAAGAATTGAGTATGGAGATTTTCAATAGAAGTACAATTGAGTGCAAGAGAGATGAAAAAGGGAATCTAGTTGCACGTTATTTTCCGCAAGGAGTATGCAGTAGGATGATGGATATCGTTGTCGATGGAGAGACTCATGAAATCAAGGCTGCTCAGATAGTAGGAGGATGTCCAGGTAACGCGATGGGAATCAGCAGATTGGTTGTCGGGTTGAAGGCGGAGTTTGTGATTGATAGATTTTCTGGCACGACGTGTGGACCCAAGCCGACATCATGTCCAGATCAGTTTGCCCAGGCATTGAAAATGATTCTGGCCAGCAAATGACAAGTTTGAAGAATAGATTTGTTTGAGACGCGAGTGATCGCGTCTTTTTTGTTTTATAGGAAGATCCCTGAAACCCGAAACCTGAAACTTGAAACTTGAAACCAGAAACTCCCCACCTTTTTGTGAAGAAATGTCGCATTGCGCAACGTGCAGTCTGCCATAGTGGCAGATTTATGACAGTGATTTTCACGTTGGCACGGGAAATAGGGCATTGGCGCGCTTTTTGAAATATTAGAAGCGTACGGCGATGTTGCCATACAGTAAAACAATGATAATAATAAAAAATAGATAAAGTCATGGGAAAGATTATCGGAATTGACCTTGGTACAACAAACTCGTGCGTAGCCGTAATGGAAGGTGGCGAAGCAAAAGTTATTCCAAACAGCGAGGGTAAGAGAACAACTCCTTCCGTAGTAGGTTTTTTGGCTGGTGGAGAGAGAAAGATCGGTGACCCTGCAAAGCGTCAGGCAATCACAAACCCAGAAAAGACTATTTTCTCTATCAAGAGATTTATGGGTGAGACATACGACCGTGTAGGTGCTGAAATCGCAAGAGTACCATACAAGGTAGTAAAGGGAGAGAACAATACTCCACGTGTTGATATCGACGGACGTCTTTACACACCACAGGAAATCTCAGCTATGGTGCTTCAGAAGATGAAGAAGACAGCTGAGGATTATCTTGGTGAGGAGGTTACAGAAGCCGTTATCACGGTGCCAGCATATTTCAACGATTCACAGCGTCAGGCAACAAAGGAGGCTGGTGAGATCGCTGGTTTGAAAGTTCGTCGTATCGTTAACGAGCCTACAGCTTCTGCGTTGGCATACGGTATCGACAAGAAGGATAAGGATATGAAGATTCTTGTGTTCGACTGTGGTGGTGGTACACATGATGTGTCTGTCCTTGAGCTAGGAGACGGTGTATTCGAAGTTAAGGCAACTGCAGGTGATACACACCTAGGAGGAGACGACTTCGATGAGAAGGTTATCCAGTGGTTGGTTGATGAGTTCAAGTCAGAGAACGGTGGCTTTGACCTTCGTAAGGATGCTATGGCATTGCAGAGATTGAAGGAGGCTGCTGAGAAGGCTAAGATCGAGCTTTCTAACACAACAACTTCTGAGATCAACTTGCCTTATATCACTGTCGTAGACGGTGCTCCTAAGCATTTGGTTCGTACACTTTCACGCTCTAAGTTTGAGCAGTTGGTAGATGATTTGGTACAGCGTACAATCGAGCCATGCCGTTCTGCATTGCAGAGCGCTAACTACTCAACATCAGATATCGATGAGGTTATCCTAGTGGGTGGTTCGACTCGTATTCCTGCAATCCAGTCTGCAGTAGAGAAGTTCTTCGGCAAGGCTCCATCTAAGGGAGTTAATCCAGATGAGGTGGTGGCTCTAGGTGCTGCTATCCAGGGTGGTGTCCTTGGTGGTGAGATGTCTGAGTTCAACGGTGAGTCGGGTGGTGTATTGCTACTTGATGTTACTCCACTTTCTTTGGGTATTGAGACTTATGGTGGTGTGATGACTAAGCTTATCGATGCAAACACAACTATCCCAACAAAGAAGGAGCAGGTGTTCTCAACTGCCGCTGACAACCAGACTTCAGTAGAGATCAACGTTCTTCAGGGTGAGCGTCCAATGGCATCACAGAATAAGTCAATCGGTCGCTTCCACTTGGACGGTATTCCAGCTGCTCCACGTGGTGTGCCTCAGATCGTTGTGTCGTTCGATATCGACGCTAACGGTATCCTTAACGTAACTGCTCTTGATAAGGCTACAAATAAGGAGCAGAAGATCCGTATCGAGTCTTCATCTGGTTTGTCGAAGGAGGAAATCGAAAGAATGAAGAACGAGGCTGCTGCAAATGCTGCCGCAGACCAGAAGGAGAAGGAGCGTATTGAGAAGATTAACAATGCTGACTCTATGATCTTCTCTGTAGAGAAGCAGCTTAAGGAGATCGGCGACAAACTTCCTTCTGCTAAGCGTAATCAGATCGAGACAGCTTTGGCTAAACTTAAGGAGGCTCACAGAATGCAGGATATCGCTGCAATCGACGCTGCGACTAAGGAGCTAGAAAGCACTCTTCAGGCTGCTAGCCAGGATATGTACAACGCTCAGCAGCAGGCTGGCCAGGGTGGTGGCTTCAACGGTGGTAACGCTGGTGGTCAGTCAGGTCCTAACAAGGATGACATCACTGACGTTGACTTCGAGGAGGTTAAGTAAGATGCTTGAGTGTAGAGTCGCAAAAGGATTCTATACCAAATGTCTATATAAAGGATTTTGATGCAATTCGAAGCTCAGATTTATTTCTAAGCCCAGATAATTAATTTGGATTAGACAGATATTAAGACTCCCGTGTGATACTCATCGCACGGGAGTCTTATTGTGATTATAGCTTCACTCCATATGTCTGCTTTAATGTTTCCATTACAAACACACTCTGTACTCGGCCGATATAGTTTAGCTCGCCGACTTTGTGTAGGATGAATTCCTGATACTCTTTCATTCCTCTCACACTCACTTTCATGAAAAAGTCGCAATCGCCACTCACGTTGTAACATTCGGTGACTTCATCCCAACTGTTCACTATCTCACGGAATTCATCTGCCAACTTGCTGTTGATCTGCTTAAAACTGATGTTGCAGTAGACGGTGAAACCTCTGTCGATACGGTCGGCATCCACGATTGTTGTGTACATTTTGATGTAGCCTTCACGTTCTAGGCGACGGTGCCTTTCGAATGTAGGTGTTGTGCTTAAATGTATGCGTGACGCTAACTCTTTGTTAGTCAGACGGCTGTTCTGCTGCAGCTCTTGCAGGATTCTGATGTCTATGTCATCTAATGTTGAAGATTGTGCCATAATGTAGAATTTTATTCTTTACAACTACGGCAAAGGTATACATTATTCTTAAATAAAGCAAAAGGTGCAGAACCATTGTCTGGTCTGCACCCTGTATACATGTCAATGTAAGTGTGGCTTATTTCTCAATAGGCATAGAAGCGTTCTGCCAACCCATGATTCCAGAGTTGAGCTCTATCACCTGATATCCCATTTCTGCCAATACGTTTGCTGCCATCTTGCTGCGTTTGCCTGAACGGCAGTATATGGCGATTTTTTTGTTTTTGTCAAGTTTGGCGGCCTCTGTGTTGAATTCGGCACTCTTGATGTCGATGTTTGTGGCGCCTGCGATGTAGCCCGACTTGTATTCCGCTGGAGTACGCACGTCTACAATGACAACTGAATCTTTTTTAATTGCAGCTGAAAACTCAACCACGGATAGTGAAGTGAACTCACCTGCGGAAGCGGCAACTCCTGTACACAATCCTAATGCGACAAAAATCCTTTTAATTATATTCATAGCGCTGAAAATTGATGTTTTATTTCATTCTTGATAGATTCTTTATCTAATCCGCAGATACTGTAAAGTTCGTCTGGCGAACCATGCTCCACAAATGCGTCTGGCAGACCAAGTCGTCTGACAATCATCGGGATGTCGTTGTCGTTGAAGAATTCAGTTACGGCAGAACCGAATCCGCCGTTTCTCACACCGTCTTCCACTGTGATGATGCGGTTGAATTTCTTTCCAATCTCTCTTAGCAAATCCTTGTCCAACGGTTTGATGAAGATCATATTGTAGAGAGCGGCATTGATACCCTCTTCGCGAAGTTCACATATGGCTTTCGCTGCTGTGTTTCCGATTGGGCCGATGGTAAGCACTGCCACTTTCTCTCCGTCTAAGATCTTTTCTCCTTTGCCTACTGTAAGTTCTTGAAGCTCACAATGCCAATCTTTCTGCACGCCCTTTCCTCGTGGATAACGGATCATGAAAGGTCCCTTGTCTGGCAACTGGGCTGTGAACATCAGTTTACGTAGCTGGCTTTCGTTGATTGGAGATGCTATAGTTAGGTTGGGCACCACACGGAAGGCCGCGATGTCAAAAGCTCCGTGGTGTGTTGCTCCGTCTGCGCCTACAAGCCCGGCACGGTCGAGGCAGAACACCATGTTGAGATTCTGAAGAGCGACGTCGTGGATCACATTGTCGTATCCTCTCTGCATGAATGAAGAGTAGATATTGCAGAATGGCATCATGCCGGCTTTGGCAAGTCCGGCGGAGAATGTCACTGCATGTCCCTCTGCGATGCCCACGTCGAATGTGCGGTTGGGCATTTCATGCATCATATATGTCATGGAGCAACCAGTCGGCATGGCTGGAGTCACTCCCACAATTTTATCGTTTTCACGTGCCAATTCAAGCAGTGTGTGGCCGAAAACATCTTGGAACAAAGGTGGCTGGTCAGTCTGTATAGCCTTGATTTTCTCTCCGGTCTCTACGTCGAATTTGCCAGGTGCGTGCCATTCAGTAGCTGCCTCTTCTGCAGGTTTGAATCCTTTGCCTTTCTTAGTTATAAGATGCAGAAGTTTTGGACCTTTGATTCGCTTTAAATCTTTAAGCAAAGATACGAGTTCAACGACATCGTGTCCGTCTGATGGACCGAAATATCTGATATTCAATCCTTCAAACATATTCTGCTGCTTGCCCAACAAAGATTTGACTGAGTTGGTAAGTCGTGTCAACTTTCCTTTCCTTTCGTCGCTTATATATCCGCCCAGACCATCTCGTATACGGTTGTAGCGAGGTGAAGACGTAAGTTTCAATAGATAATCGCTCACTCCTCCCACTGCAGGGTCGATAGCCATGTGGTTGTCGTTGAGTATGATAAGAAGGTTGTTGTCGCAGATAGATGCGTTGTTCAATCCTTCAAAAGCAAGTCCACCGGTCATCGCACCGTCGCCAATGATTGCGATAGTGTGATTGTCTTTTTTCTCAAGCTTTGTGGCTACAGCCATTCCGAGTGACGCGGAGATAGAGTTAGACGCGTGGCCTGCGATGAAAGAGTCGTAATCGCTTTCTTTAGGGTTAGGAAAACCGCTGATTCCGCCCAATTTACGTTTTGTGCAGAATGTCTTGCGTCTTCCGGTAAGGATTTTATGACCGTATGCCTGATGGCCGACGTCCCAAACGAAATTGTCATTTGGCATGTCGAACACGTAGTGAAGGGCGACGGTGATCTCTACCGTGCCAAGACTGGATGCGAAGTGTCCTGGGTTGTGTGACAACTCGTCGATGATGAATTCACGCAACTCTTTACAAACCTGAGGCAGTTGCTCCACCTTAAGTTTCTTCAAATCCGAGGGGTACTCGATATTATTGAGTAGACTATCTTTCATTTCCATTCTATACTCTCACTTTATTCATCATTTCCAACACTTGGCAAATGACGCTGTGGTTGGAGAAGTTGTTGACTATAAAGTCAGCTTTCTTTATTTTGTCGTCGTCGCTGGCCTGGTTTGCCATACGTCGGCGGATGTCTTCAATATTTGCGGAATCGCGAAGGGCGACTCTCTCTATTCTTGTCTCTATTGGAGCATAGACAAGGCAAACTTTGTCGATGCATTTTTTGTCGAGTCCACATTCGTAAAGGATGGCACTCTCCAAACCAACTATCTCTTTTTTCTGTTCCTCGCACCAGCGGTTGAAATCTTTTTCCACTGCTGGATGCACAATGTCGTTTACGCCTGCCAATAGGGCAGCGTCTGAAAATATGATGGATGCCATTTTTTTTCTGTTGAGACGCGTGCCTTCGTAAACATCCTCTCCCAACAGGTCAGTTATGGCTTTTCTGACGTCAGCGTCATTTTCTTGGATCCATTTTGCTCTTGAATCACTGTCGTAAACGGGTATGCCAAGCACCGTTAGCATTTTGCTGACGACACTCTTTCCTGAACCGATTCCTCCTGTAATGCCAAGTCTCAACATATTATTCAGTCTTGGTTTCAACAATGAATTCCACTTGGTCTGGATGCAAGGATACGTCAAAGACACCTTCTGCAGATCCTATAATCTCTACTGTAGCCTTGTTGCTCTTGCTCTCCATGATTTTTTTGTAGTCAACGACAAGTGTGAATGACGATGGTGCCACCTTATCCCAGTTGCTGACTCCGACTTTACACTTAACACCGACAGATGAAGGGAAAGTGCGTAGCGTCATATTGTGTGGCACATTCTTTGTGTTGATTGCCACGACATCAATGCTTTTTTCCGTAACCTGTTCTGCCATCACGTCTACCTGAACTTGAGATTCATGGAAGGAAATGTTTTCATTTTTACGTAGTGGCACGATCTTGGTTGTGTTTTCAAAAATGTCTTCAAACAAAGAGTCCGCCTGTACCGTCTCCAAAGAGTCTATCTTGTTAAGCACCTCTTTTGTGCCGAATATCTCCACTTCGTTAGGCGATATCTGTACGGTTCCGATTTGGATGTATTGAGGACGGAGTGTGATGTTGCCCACAAGTTTCACAGGCACCGTCTTCTTTTCTATCTTGAATATCGACACTCGGATAGTGTCGGGGTTATAGCTTTCTATTTTAGTGTTGGCATTAAGCTGTTCCTTTAGCTTTCCCTCGAAGCTTTTCGAGTAGATAAGGTTCTTGCCTTCCTGAAGTTTGTCTCTTCCGATTTTGATAGTGTCGAAGCCGTAGCCAAGGAAAGCGAATGCCATTTTCGCATGATATCCGAACAATGTCTGCCATTGGTCGTTGACGGTGATTTCAAGGCTAGGGCATAGCTGCTCGCTTTTGCAGAAGCCTTCTGGTATTTCCTCGTACTGTATAGGGATTTGGATGGTTGTCTCGCCTTTTTCCGATGACGCTTGCATCAGCCAAAGGATTGCGGAAACCATCAAAAAAAACAAAAAGACCCAAAGGTCTTTGCTCATCACAAATTCCTTGGCCTTTTTGCTTTGTTTCTCTATGAAATTTAAAATACCTTCTTTCACTACACCTTAAATGTTGAAAAAGAATTATTTAGTTGTAACGTCGTTTGTAGGGAAAATGTAGTTGGCGTTTACATTGACTACAACATTTGATGCAATCTCAACATGGACAGTGACACCGTCTGCTTCCACGCTCTTTATTTTTCCGTAGATTCCCGACTGTAGTATGATGTTGTCTCCAGCTTTAAGGGATGCACGGAACTGACGCATCTTCTTTTCCTGCTTTTTCTGACTCCAGATCATGTAAACAAAGAATGCTCCCATTATTATAATCATAGGTAGCATTGATCCAACACCTGGCTGAGCCTGCAATAAAATTGATAGATTCATTTTTATTTATTTTTGTGATTATCTTGTTTTTGGTGTTATCACCGCAACTTTTGTCAATTTGTTCTGCTCCTTTAGATCTTTCACTATCGCATCCAAAACACCGTTGATGAAAGTTGAACTTCTTGGTGTGCTGTAGTATTTTGAAAGTTCTACGTACTCGTTCAAAGTGACTACGATTGGAATTTGAGGGAATGCGAACAACTCTGCTATTGCGGCCTGAAGGATGATTTTGTCCATGAACGCAACTCTGTCCTTGTCCCAGTTTTTGATGTGCTTTGTGATCAGTTCGTCATACTCTGTCTGATTGTAGATTACTTTAGTAAGTAGAGTAAGACCGAATGTCTCATCGGCTGGGTCGCTGAATTTAGGCATCAACTCGTAGTCGTTTGGAGTAGTCTCCTCGTAACGAGCGATAGTCTTCATGATGAAACTGATGACAGTCTCTGTGTCGTCATTCCAATAGATAGACATTCTCTCCAACTCGTCTGCCAACATCTGGTTTGATGTCACAACGCTTTTGTAGAAACCGCGCAAGAAACGGCGGTCACAGTCGTAGTCACGCTCGCTGTTTTCTGCGATCTCATAAGCTTGAGAAGTCAAAGCGTCTGTATAAAGAGAGTTGATGATCTCAGGATGCTTGTTCCACGACAACTTGTGCTCCTCCAAGAATGTGTTCAAAGTCTCGTTCTCTGCAAGCTGACGAGCCACCTTGTTCTCTGCCAAGAAATCAGCTGGACTTTTTTCTCCGCTGTTGAAATTAGCGTCTCCTGCCATTTGGCATCTTTTGGCGATAGACTCTTTTCTTGTCTTTGCATATTCAGATACCTCAACCGCAAGTTTTAGCAAAAGCATGTAAAGCTCGTAAGTCTTGTCAAGCGAGATAGCCAACTCATTCTTTGCATCGTTGACGTCTTTGCTGTTGCTTTTGTAATAAGAGAAAAGTATCTGAATTACTTTGATTCTAAGAAGGATTCTGTTTATCATCGTTATTTTTATTTAGCAGTGCAAAAATAATAGAAAAAACGCAATGCTTGAAATTTTTTGTATGCAAAAACGCATTTTGTTGGCCAATGGTACGCTGGAGGCAAAAAAAGCATCGCAAAATTTGTTGCGATGCTTTTTCATGTATGGCGTTTGTTTCTTACTCCTCTGAATTGTCAACCAATTTCTTTATTCCGTCGAAATTGAATCCTAGAGAGAAACGTAATGTCTTGTCTAGAGGACATGACGCGTTAGAGTGTGCTGCGATCAAGTATGCCGCATTGATTTCGAATACTCTCATCTTGAATCCTACACCGGCAGAGAAATACTTTCTGTTTCCTTTGTGCTCGTTTTCGTGGAAATATCCGAAACGTGCCATGAACATGTCTCTGTATGAGTATTCAGCTCCCATACTCCACATGATTTCCTGCATTTCTTCCTTGAATCCGCCAGGCGCGTCGCCAAATGATTTGAATATACCTTTTACAGTACCGTAGTTGCGATACTCTTCCATTGCTGCCTGGAATTCCAGGTTGTCGTCATATTCGCTGCGCACCGGACAAGTTGGAACCAACAGTTTGTTGAGCTCGTATGATAATGTGAACTTGTTGTAGATATCAACAGGATAGTCGAAAGAGACTCCTAGTCTCCAGTTTGTTGGAATGTACTGCTTTGTAGCACCATCGTCGTAAGAGATCTTACCTCCTATGTTGGAGATGTTTGTACCGAAGCTCAACGCTGCCACTCTTTTTTCTGAAAGGTCGAATGGACGGCGGTAAGTCGCTGCGATATCTGCGGCTACCATCTTGGCTGCTTTGTATGTCTGCTCGTCAGACACTCCGTTCATCAAATCGGAATAGATGAATCTCAATGCCACGGCAGCGCTCCAGTACTGGCTCAATGCGCGTGAATAAGCAACGTCTATCGACATCTCGTATGGCTTTGCGGTTCCGTTTGATATAACTTCTCCTGATGGGCCAGGCATATCAGTCAAATTGATCTCTCCGTATGAGAAATATCTTAAAGAGGCTGAAATGGCCTGACGATCGTCTAGCTTATAGTAGCCTACCAAATATGCCAAATCGATATCGTTAATGATTGATCTCAACCAAGGTGTGTATGAGATTGCCACACCACCTTTGTTATCCATATTCGCATATTTTGATGGATTCCAGTATTGAGAATAAACGTCGGCTGAAGTTGCTGCTCCTAGATCACCCATACCACCGCCACGTGCGTCTGGCGCGATACTCAATGAAGGTACTGCCGACTGCAGTGGGTTGAAATAATCAGACTTCTTATCTGCGTTTGCATTTGCAACAGATAGCATCATTGCCAATCCTACAAAACTTGCTTTTACTCTTCTCATTTATTTTCGTTTTATTTTTTTTCTACTCTAAATAACGTGCAATATTATCTAATTATTGTGGTATGACAATAATTTTTTCAGTTTTTTCTGCAAAATCTGAATTTTCTGTTGTCACACGTATGTTCAATAAATAGATTCCGGCAGAAACTTTTCCGCCTTCGTACAAATTCCAGTCTATCTTAAGTGTGCCGTCGGCAGTTCTGTCTGTGATCTCTTTTCTTTGGATTGCTCTGCCGCTCAAATCAGTCAAAGTGCATACAAAAGTCTGGACTTCATCTGGTCTGTTTGTCTTGATGTTAAGCACAAAATTCTCTTTCGCAGGGTTTGGATAAACGTCTACGGTCTCGATTTCTGGCGCTAAAGTGTTGCATACATATATTTGCAGTTCAGACTCTGACGAGTTGTTCTGCAAATCCCATGCCTTGACTTTCAAAGTGTGCCATCCTTCACTTAATGTGCCTACGTGGAATGCCACAGTTCCTTCCGTGCAGCTGTTGAGATTATATTGGAAGTTTGAGTTCAGTGTCTGCACATTCTTGCTGTCATTGTCGATTGTTAATGTGATATCATGACCGATGCCGCTGCCCGACGCATTGATTCCGTTTGGTGAAGACAAAGATACATATAGCATTGGTGTCGCGTTGACTTTGTATCCGCTCTTGTAGACGTTGCCGTTTGCAGACAATTCAATCTTCGGACCGGAAGTGTTGGCTATGATGTTCGATGTGCTTCCTCCGACCAACATGTTTTCATCTGATCCCATTGCATGCATACCGCTGGTCTCGTCGAATGCGTAGAATGTCATGCGTCCGTTTCCTATCTTATAGTTGATGTCTTTTGGCACCATAAGTGTAAACTGGAATTTTCCGTTTTCCACCAGTGAGCTTCCTGAATACAATGTGCTTTGTCTTTCTTTGTATTCAAATGGTGTGAACGATGATGTGTTGGCCTTCGTTCTTACAGTCTGCTCTTTGTCTTTTAGTGAAGATGTCATGATTCCGTTGAATGCGTCGAAGATTTCATAGTTTTCATCTTCTATGTGTCCGCACACTTTCATCTTCGACAATGCCTTCATTGTGTCAGACTTGATTAGTCCACCGTCTGGCAACACTTCCATTATAGAATCTATAACTACATTAAATTCAGGTACTTTGATCTTTAGTGCTGGGTCTCCAAGTAAGCAGAACACCATTTTATTGCTGTTGCTTCCAAGCTTTGTTTTTGCTTGCTTGTATATTGTTCCCAATCTATAGTCGTTTTCTGGATTAAACAATTCTGCCACAAATTTCTTGTTGAGAGCAAGATTGTCTGATTGGTATGCCGTACGGTCCGCAGCCACTACTGCTATAGCTCCTCCATTAGGGTTAAGCACTAGCTCTTCGCCAAGTGAACTGATGAAGTCGTCGTATTGAGACATGTTACAGCTAGAAGAGAACCATAGCGGATAGATCTTGTTGATCAGTGTCTTTGCCTGTGATATAGACAACGAGTGCTCACCGCTGATTGCGTTGTATGAGCTATGGCCTAGATAGTTCATAAACACTGCACCGTCCACAAAGTTTCTTTCGATAGCTTCGGTTACTTCAGGGTATCTGTTCGCGCCACCGCTTACATCACGTGTATAATAGTCCCAATATATACGCTCTATATTGATTCTTGGGTCTTTGTTGTATACTGTAGAGTAGACTTGTTCGGCGTCTCTGATGAAAGCATGGTATTGCTCTGATGTCGACTTCAAATCGTTGTCGTCTGCCATCAGTACCATTTTTGATCTCCATGCGCCAGAAGGCGATTCCTGATAACGTCTTACTTTTTCCACCATGTCTTCAGCTTCTGATACCTTTGACACAGGAAATCTTCCTACTCCTACGTTCTGTGTGTTCGCGTAAAGATGGTCATATCCAAGTGTCGCGTTCTCCACTATTCCGAAGTAGTCGTCGCATGCGTAGCTGCAACTTTCGTCAAGAGAACCAGGCGCCTGGTATGTGATCATTTTGTTGTAAGTCTTGTTCTTTAGTCTGCCACAGTTGTCGTATGTTCCGTCTCCGAAAATAAGAAGGTATTTAGGATATACGCCATAGTCTGAATTCTGAGCTTTATCATATAACATTTTCATGAACGCTCTGATTGCTGTCGGGTCTGGTGTTCCGCTCGAGAACTCATTGAAAATTAAGTCAGGAGTCAGCACTTTCACTTCCATTCCCTCTGCTTTGTGTATATCTGCAAGTTTGTTTGCTTGCTCGATAAACTCAGGATTAGTAAGAATCACGTATTCGATGTCCTTCAAACTGTGTATGTTCTGGTTTGCGACTTTGCCCATGATCTCAGGAGCGTCAAATTTAGCTGCCGGATTGAATACGACGAAGCGTCCGATTGTCGTGTCTTCATTTGCCACGAAAATAAGGCTGTCTTTGTTTAAAGTAGACGGTACCTTTTTGACGTCGTGTATTTTTGACACGTCCCATACCTGAATCTGGGAATTAGCTCCCAACACTGCATATTTCTCAGGATCCTTATGTTTACGGATGATTGTCTGGTAAGGAATGTTGGCTTTTAGATTACAGTTTGCCGACGCGATAATATAATCAAGATATCCGACACCAGTCTCCGCAGCAGTGGTATAAGTATACGTGGCTTGCACTAAGCACGACGGAGTAACCTGTGCCTGGTTAATCATTATGTCTTCTATTCCTGTGACGTAGTTCTTGCATGGAAGCATTGTTGAGGAAACCTCGTCCATGTTTGTTGACATTGTGAAGTATCCGTTGAGCGGAGATGCTGACAACGCGACGGAAGATATGGTTGCGACGTCTCCCACAACAGCATTGCTGAAGCAGAATGTGTGAGTCTGGCTTTCTTTATTTCTCATGCTTGATCCATACCAGTTTCTTCCTGTTTTAGGAAGGTTGATATCGTCAAATTTTTTGATTTGGAAAGCTGTGTATACAGTTTTAGGCTCACCCTCTATGAGGTCAGCTGTTATTGAATCTGTTTTTTCCTCGATCTTTAGCGCGTCAGACGCTTCCTCGTGAAGGAAGTAGTAAGAGTGCTCGGATGAGTAGTTCTCCGTGAAATTGATGTCGTCTACAAACCCTTTTCTTTCCAATGTGGTGTAGCCGACGGTGCCTCGAAGATAGAATACGATTCTGTCTCCCATATCAATCACTGGCTGATCTATAAGATCATCTATATATGTGTCTTTGCCAAGTATGAAGTTCTCGTTCTGTAATTCTCCTCCGTATCCACGCAGGTGGACCTTTTTGGGATTAGAGAATCCCAACTCGCGCAACTGGTCGTACGAAAGTGCATAGACACCCTCCTGCTGAACTCTAATCTTTACTGTGAGCCCGTTTGCAAGTACGGACTGGTCTGTATAAGAGTGCAGTTTGAAATATTCGGCATTACTTGTTAGTGTTAATGTCGATGTGATTGCTGCTAATAGTGCCTTTTTGAAAAATGTCCCCATTATAAATGTTATTTAACACAGAAACTCAATAACTCCTGGCCTTCAATGAAGCCCTTCAATTCGTCTCCAATTTCCACTTTGCCAACACCGCTTGGTGTGCCAGTGAAAATTAAGTCGCCAGTCTTAAGCGTGAAATACTTGCTTGCCAATGCCACTATCTCCGCAATTGGAGTTATCATTTCACTGCTGTTGCCAGACTGTACTGTGTTCCCGTTTTTTGTTAGACTAAAATTTACATTCTGCAGGTCAGGAAACTTGCTCTTGTCGACAAACTCTCCTACTGGGGCTGAATTGTCAAAACCTTTGCTGATATCCCATGGTGCTCCTGCTTTTTTTGCCGCTGCCTGGAGGTCGCGAGCTGTGAAGTCGACACCTATCGTGATGGCGTCGATGTAGCGGTCGGCAAATTTGGGTGCTATGTTTTTGCCCATCTTGCCAATTCTTACCACTAACTCGGCTTCATGCTCTATCTGCTGTGAGAAATCTGGCAAATAGAACGGTTTGTTCTCACGTAGAAGCGACGTCTCTGGCTTAAGAAAAAGTACTGGCTCTTTCTTTTCCTCTTTATATAGCTCTGCATTATGGGAACCATAGTTCCAACCTACACAAATTATCTTCATAATATGCTACAATCTACCAATTTGGCAAATATAAGATTTTATTTTGTTTTTTGAATTGTTTGACGCAATTTGTTTTTAACATAAAACGAATTTGTGGCGATTTTATTGTGTGTGAAAACAAAGAATTCGATTGAAAATGTAGATTTTGTTATAAAACGTGTATTTTTGTTTAGTGAAACGTAAACGATAATAATATGGATTGGAAAGATTCGCTATCCGCGCTTAAAGGCACTTTGCCACAGGGTGATCCAGAACCTGTTGTGGAGGAAAAAGTAGAGGAGAAGGTCGATGCTCAGAATTTGATCGTGAGCTTTGAGAAAAAGGGTAGGGGAGGCAAGGCTGCCACTATCATCTCTGGATTCACTTGTGATTTGGAGACGGTGCGTCAAATTGCCGACACATTAAAAAAGAAACTTGCCACAGGTGGCTCATACCGTGAGGAAGAAATTCTTATTCAGGGAGATAAGCGCGACGCTGCTGTGGAGTGTCTGAAAAAGATGGGACACAAGGCGAAGAGAGGAAACTGAGCATAGCCCCCTAAAGGGGGCTGCATCGAACTCCTCCCTTTAGGGAGGTTGGAAGGGCTTCAGATTAGGATTCCGTTGCAGTGATCCACCTCATGTTGGATGATTTGGGCCGTATAGCCTCTGAATCTTTTCTTTTGAGGCTTGAAATTGACGTCTAAAAACTCCATCTCTATCTCATTGTATCGTATCGTCTTCTTTACTCCTGGCAGTGACAGGCATCCCTCTTCTGCAGGGTAAGGTTTCAGTTTGACTGTGATGACGGGATTGATGAATGCAACCTGCTTGTCTCCGACACACACTACAATTATGTTTTTCAGGACTCCGATCATATTGGCTGCCATTCCCACGCATCCGTCAAGGTGGGCACGCAGTGTATCTAGCAAGTCGGTCACCACTTGCTTGTCTTCTTCTGTTGCCGGTTCCGATTTCTGAGACAGAAACATCGGATCGTGCATAATCTCTTTTACCATATTTCTAATTATGTAAAATCACATTATAAAAACATCTTGCCCCATTTGTCAAACTGAGAAAGAGACTCTTCTCCGAATTTCTCCAACTTAGATCTTGATTTGGCGAAGTCCCTTTCGACGCCGAGATGCGTCTTGCTGAAGAATTTATCTGCGAAACAGATAATCTGTTCCTCTATACTGACGGGGCGTAGATCTCGGTGTGGAATAGGAAGATCCTGCTCGATAATTTGCTTTAATGATAATCCTGTGCCGGTGTGACGCTCTGCCACCAATGCATGACGTGGCAAACCTTCTGCCTGAAGCAACTCACTGCCAATAGTCCCGTGGCAGATGTAGGGGCGATCACCTACGCAACATATGCCTGGAGCGTTGGTCTTGAAGATTCCAATGTCGTGAAGCATTGCACCTTCCTCCACAAACTGTCGGTCGGCTCCAAGTTCAGGATGTGCGTCGACAATCTGTAATGCTTTGTCTGCAACTTCTCTTGAATGAGTGACGAGAATATGGTAAAGTTCGCTGTTCTCGTCGTAATATTTCTTTATAATTGCTATTGGATCGATCATAGGAATTTGTTTTATAACCACAAATATACTGAATTTTGACTAATACAAGACTTCTTGAATAATCAAATTGAATAATCAAATCATCTCACTTCGTCCAGAATTTCGTCTGGCGACTTGCCCATCAGTGTTATTGCGGACATTTTGTTGCCCATTGCATTCAGTGAGTGGCCGCAATGGTAAAGCCGGTCGTCTATTATAAGCCATCTGTCGTGTGATTCCTTCTTCCATTTTAATACTTCGATCGGATCAACATTTTGTTGACGATTATACTCGTCACGAAGCCGTGTGATTCCGGATCCTACTCCAACTGTATAAATCTGTCCGATGACACCAGTCGCGCGAGTGCCAAGAATGTCGAAAGTCCTTGCGTCTATATAGCCATCAATGATTATAGCTCTACGAGATGCAGTTTTTATTAAATTCTCCAAGGCAACTCGGGCAGTGAAGAACTCACCATTGAAGAAAACCATTTCTGCCGGAGGTGTGGATGTCCGGATAAAGAATTCGAGTTGTTGCTGTTGTTGTTGTTGACGTTGCTCCAGACTAAAGATTCTTTCTGACTGCAGATCAAGACGTGAGTCTATTTGACGTTGCATTGAAAGCATCTGTTGATTGATGGAGTATCCTTTTAATAGATATTGTTTAAGCACATTTGAAGACCATCTACGAAACTTTATGCCTCTTACACTATTGACTCGATAACCTATTGATAGAATCATGTCAAGGTTGTAGTAATCGATTTGGCGATTCACCTTACGATTGCCTTCGACTCGAACTACTCGAATTTTTCGAGTAGTTGGGATTTCGTCTAATTCTTGATTTTTGAATATCTCTTTTATGTGGTAAGTAATGGTGTTCTCTTTAACATCAAAAAGAAGAGCCATTTGTTGTTGCGACAACCATACTGTCTCATCATGCAATTGTACTTCAATCTTTATGTTTTCGTCTGGTTGATAAAGGACGATTTCGCCCTCTTTTTCATTCGGCATTTTTTACTGCTCCATTTTTGACTTTTATACAATTAATAATTAACTAATTCCAAAAACATTCCGTTTGTGAGTGTTTAGAAACATCCAAAGGTACAATCTTTAACTGAAAGAAAAAAATAATTTATTAAGACGTTTTTCACACAAAAAAGACCGCTCGTTATCAAAACGCACGGTCTTCAAACACTTAACCAATTAAAATTTCTATATCTTTTATTCTTTGTTTTGTCCTATTCAGCAAGCTGCTTTATTGCTAGCTTTCTCTGCTTCTTTCTTTTCCTTACGGTATTTGCGAAGCTCCTCCTGTACCTTCACGACTCTCTGGTTGGCACTTCCTCTCCAGTCGAGACGTGGATCAAATTTCGACTGGTCGAACCTACCGTCTACGATGACGTCGATGTAACTTAAAAGCGGCACAATCTCTTCAATTTCAAGCAGTTCCTCGAAACAATATCCAGTATATACCCAGATATTCTTTCCTGTTTCTTTCTTTACTCGCTTTAGAATATAGCCAAAATCTTTAGGGTTGAAGAACGGATCTCCACCTGAAAAAGTGACACCGTCAAGAAGCGGATTCTCGTTGATAGACGCTACTATTTCGTCCACCATGCTACGCTTCAATGGAAGACCGTTCAACGGATTCCAACTATTCGGATTCTGACAGCCAGGGCAGTGATGTCTGCATCCAGCCAAGTAGATCGAATAGCGAAAGCCTGGACCATCCACGATAGTCTCTGGGTATACTTTCATTATGTGAAGTTCACCGATAACGTCTTCCATTTTACAGTAGTTTTACGTTTGCAAAATTGAGAAGAAAAAAGATAAAAAAATACAAAAAAAGAGAAAAGTTGCGTATAAAAGTCATAACTGGCTATTATGTGCTTTGATATGAAAAAAGGTATAAAAAAAGTTGAAAAAAGTTTGGTTTATACACTGATTTCTCAATGCGAATAAAAATACAGTTTGGAATATGTTGAAGTTAGTTATGTGAGCTATAATGTATTGAAAAATATACTTTTATTAAAATATAACGAAAAAACGTGGCTTTTATTTGCAGAAATAGATAAATCCAACTACCTTTGCACTCGCAAATGAGAGCCTAAAGGCTATCGTTGTGATTGTCCTATGGTGTAATGGTAGCACACCGGTTTTTGGTACCGTTTGACTAGGTTCGAGTCCTAGTAGGACAACCTTCTAAAGACGCTTGGATAAAGCGTCTTTTTTTATTTTATCTGTTTTCGTTTTCGTCAACGTTATCGTTTTAGTTTTTCTTGCATTTCTACCTTTTCATTGTTATTTTTGCAATCATTGAATCTATATATTATATGAATAACCGAAAAACATTGCCGTGGGCTTGGATTCCCACTCTATATATGGCGGAGGGTGCTCCATATTTCGCAGTCAACACTCTCGCTATGCTTTTCCTTTCTGAAATGGGTTTGAGCAATACCGACGTCGCTCTCTATACGTCATGGATGTATCTTCCTTGGGTGATTAAACCGTTCTGGAGTCCAATTCTTGATTTGTTTGGAAGCAAGAAGATGTGGGTGGTGGTGATGCAGTTTATCGTGGCGATTGCTTTGGCAGGCGTGGCCTTCACAGCTCCTCTTGATTTTTGTCTAAATTTGTCGTTGGCTTTTTTCTGGCTTTGTGCTTTTGCTTCTGCCACTCACGACATCGCTGCCGACGGATTATATATTTTGGCTCTGGATACAAACCAGCAGTCGTTCTTTGTTGGAATCCGTAATACTTTCTATCGAATCAGTACTGTCTTAT
>JAKSKU010000026.1 GCA_024401565.1 Paludibacteraceae bacterium | reverse complement strand
AAGAGTGGTGCTAAGCACCGTCATGATAAACGTGAGTCTATCCGTCAGCGTGCTGAGGAGCGTGAGGCTCAGGAGCGTGAGGCACAGGGCAAACTTAAGATCACTGAGTTCGTTACTGTCAGCGACTTGGCTAAGATGATGGATGTGACAATCACAGAGGTTATCACAACATGTATGAACTTCGGTTTGATGGTGTCAATCAACCAGCGTCTTGACGCAGATACTATCAATATCGTGGCAAGTGAGTTCGGTTTCGAAACTGAATACGTGTCAGCCGAGGTAAGTGAGGCTATCCAGGAGGAAGAGGATAAGGAAGAGGATTTGATCCAGCGTCCGCCTATCGTTACTGTGATGGGTCACGTAGACCACGGTAAGACTTCATTGCTTGACTATATCCGCCAGACTAACGTGATCGCCGGTGAGGCCGGAGGTATCACTCAGCATATTGGCGCATACAACGTCACATTGAAGAACGGTCAGCAGATCACATTCTTGGATACTCCAGGTCACGAGGCGTTTACAGCCATGCGTGCCCGTGGTGCCAAGGTTACAGATATCGCTATCATCATCGTCGCAGCTGATGACGATGTGATGCCGCAGACAAAGGAGGCTATCAACCACGCAAGTATCGCTGGTGTGCCTATCGTGTTTGCAATCAATAAGATAGATAAACCAACTGCCAATCCAGACAAGATCAAGGAGTCGTTGTCGCAGATGAACTACTTGGTTGAGGAGTGGGGTGGTAAATACCAGTCGCAGGATATCGCAGCTAAGAAGGGTATTGGTGTTGAGGAATTGATGGAGAAGGTGCTTCTTGAGGCAGAAATGCTTGATTTGAAGGCTAATCCAAACCGTAAGGCTACCGGTTCTATCATCGAGAGCCAGTTGGATAAGGGACGTGGTTACGTAGCTACAGTGCTTGTAAGCAACGGTACTTTGAAGGTTGGTGACGTGGTTATCGCTGGAACTCACTACGGTAAGGTTAAGGCTATGTTCAATGAGCGTAACCAGAGAATCACTGAGGCCCGTCCTTCTGAGCCAGCTTTGATCCTTGGTCTTGACGGTGCTCCTCAGGCAGGTGATAACTTCAACGTTCTTGGTTCTGAGCAGGAGGCTCGTGAGATCGCTAACAAGCGTGAGCAGCTGCAGCGTGAGCAGGGATTGCGTGCTGGTAACGGAATCATCACTCTTGATGAGATCGCCCGTCGTCGTGCCCTAGGAAACTTCCAGGAGATGAACATCATCGTCAAGGGAGACGTGGACGGTTCTGTAGAGGCTTTGTCAGACTCTTTGCAGAATTGTTCGACAGAGCAGTTCCAGATCAATGTTATCCACAAGGCTGTTGGTCAGATTTCAGAAACAGATGTTATGTTGGCATCTGCGTCAAACGCAATCATCATCGGATTCCAGGTTCGCCCTTCACAGTCGGCTCGCAAGCTAGCGGAGAAGGAAGGTGTGGATATCCGTCTACACTCAATCATCTACGACGCAATCGAGCAGTTGAAGGATGCTATGGCTGGTATGTTGGCTCCAGAGTTGAAGGAGCAGGTTACTGGTACAGCCGAAGTGCTTGAGATCTTCAAGATCGGTAAGGTCGGTGTTATCGCTGGATCTATCGTTCGCGACGGTAAGATTAAGCGTTCTAACAAGGTACGCTTGATCCGCGATGGAATCGTAGTATTCACTGGAGATTTGCAGTCGTTGAAGCGTTATAAGGATGATGTTAAGGAGGTTGCAAACGGATTCGATTGTGGTATCGCTCTTAACGGATTCAATGAAATTCAGGTTGGCGATATGATTGAAGGCTTCGAGACAATTGAGGTCGCTCGTAAGTTGTAATCGTATTTTCAATTAGATATATATTAAGAATCGGGGTAATGGTCCCCGATTCTTAATTTTGTTTTTGAGAGATTTGGTTAAATAAGGGAGGATAGACGTACGGTTCATGAAATTGTATGTCAGACGCACGGCTGTGCGTCTCTACGAGGTGAACTAATCTTCTTTATAAACCATTAACTATTAATTTTTAATTAAATTGAACTGGCTCGATTTCTTAATATTACTACTTGTTACAGCTGGAATGATCAGAGGTTTTTCGAAAGGTTTGATTTTTGAGCTTTCGGGATTGGTTGGGCTTATCATTGCCGTATATGTATCAAGATATCATAGTGCACCGTTTGCAGAGTTTGTACACAACTTCTTCAACGTGGGAATGGAATACTGTCCTGCATTGGGAATGATCATGGCCTTCATAGTGTCGATGATATTGGTGAAAGCGCTTGCTATGTGTGCTGTGAAACTGATTAAAGCAGTCAGTCTTGGTTGGCTTAACAGTCTGCTTGGCGCGTTTGTTTCCGCTGTCAAATATACTTTGGTTATAAGCGTCGTTTTCAACGTGCTTGGGCCGATTAATGAGAAGCTAAAGATTATGGATGGCAAACATTCGGAAGGCTCAATACTATGTGGTGTTGTCACTAAGTTTGCCCCTACAGTGCTTCCAATGCTAAATATTAATGAGTTGTTTGATATTCCTAAGAATATTGAAAATTCAGTTGAGAATATGAGTGACGCAAAGTGATATTAAAATAGACGGAATTGCCCGTTTTTAATAATATTTGGATATGGTAACAGAGACTAAACCCTTTTTGTCGTTGGTTGCCGACGACTTGAAAAAAACAAACATTGAATTAGGCAACACGTTGTTGGTGTTCCCTAACCGACGTTCTGTCTTGTTTTTTAACGAATGTTGGGCAGGTGAATTGGATTCTCCTGTTTTCGCTCCGGAGTCTACCACAATTCAAGAATTGTTTCATTCGATGTCTCCGTACGTTGTGCCGGATGAAATAGCCCTTTTGATCGAGCTTTATTTCACAATTAAGAAGACAGCACCAGATGTTTTGGGTCCGGAAGACTCTTTTGACAAGTTTTATTTCTGGGGTAAGACGCTGCTTTCAGATTTTGACGATATCGACAAGAACCGGGTGAACGCGCTGGCTCTCTTTTCCAACGTAGCTGATCTGCAGCGTATCAAAGATTTCTCGTACCTGACTGAGTCGCAGATAAAGGTGCTAGAACATTTCTTCAAGACATTCTCTGTAGATTCCCAAAATGAAAAAATCAAGCTTTTTGCTAAACTTTGGGAGAACTTGTATTCTATCTACGTTGCTTTTAAAGAGCATCTTGAGGCAAAGGGCTTGGCGTACGAAGGAATGCTTATGCTTGATGTCGTGGAGAAACTAAAAGGCGGTGAAATCGATGATTCTAAGTATGAAAAGTTGATTTTTATTGGGTTCAACGTGTTGAGCCGAACCGAACATGACTTTTTCAAGCGATATAGGGATTCAAAACGAGCAGAGTACTACTGGGATTACGATATATTTTATTCGGCCGATGATTCGCTTCAAGAGGCAGGAATGTTTATGAGACAGAATATTGCGGATTTTCCGCCTGCACTTTCAGAAGCATCGTTTTTCGACAATTATTCAAAACCAAAGAAGATTACGTTCGTCAGTACCTCGTCTGATAGCGCACAGGCTGGATATGTGGCCAAATTCCTTAAGGATGTGGCTGAAAAAGACGGTGGAAAGGCTAAAATTGATCGAAATACAGCTATTGTGCTGTGCGATGAGACGCTTCTCTTGCCCGTGCTTCATTCTATACCGAATGATGGTGATTTCCCGCTCAACGTCACAATGGGATTTCCTGTGTCGCAGACGCCTATAGCCAGTCTGATTCAGTCTCTTGTGGTCTATCATATCTACAGGGACGAACATAAACCGAGTACGGTGCAGCTGTCGATGATTGAGCAAGTGACCAACCATCCGTATGTAAAGACGTCGTTCCCTGAGGTGGCTGACAAGGTAGTGCAAATGAGGGCGGAGAAAAATGTGTTCCCTTGCGTCTCTCTGATAGATGATCCGGACGATGCAACGTTCTCGTATTTCTTTAAATATTCGGTGAAACCGATAGATTTTATCAATAATCTTAAAAAAATAGTATCCGAAATATCTAAGAGACAGGAAGAGAACACACTGTATTCTGACTTGTATAAGGAATCGTTGTTCCGCGTCTACAATATACTGGTGAGATTTGCTGACGATATCTGTAGTGATGAGTTGAACATGAGTGTGAGCCTTGTGGCAAAACTTTTGCAGAAGGTGATACAGCAGACAAAAGTTCCGTTCAGCGGTGAACCGATTGAAGGTTTGCAGGTGATGGGATTCTTGGAAACGCGTGGACTTGATTTCTCTCATATCTGTTTGGTGTCAGCATCCAACAAACAGTTGCCGCCGACTGCTGAGATAACATCGTTCATACCATTCTCGATACGTGCCGGATTCGACATGACGTCTATAGATCAGAAGAATGCACTGTTTGCATACTATTTCTATCGTCTGGTACAACGTGCGGAGGACGTCACTCTGGTCTACAATTCATCGTGTGACGGCCAGACAGGTGATGGTCAGATGAGCAGGTATATGCTTCAAATGTTGGTGGAAAACAAAAACTTTGAGATAAAAAAGTACGACATCCAAAATATGGTACCGTCTATCTCTACTGAAGCATGGACGATCAAAAAAGACGATGAAATTGTCAATAATCTTTTGAATAGATACGCATTGCCGAATCATCCGTTGTCGCCGTCTGCAATTAACGTCTACTTTGAATGCCCGATAAAATTCTATTTCAAGTACGTGCTTAATCTTTCAGAGCCAGATGCGAATGAAGACGATGTGCAGGCTAATGAGTTTGGAACCATTTTCCATGCGGTCATGCAGGAAATCTATGATGGAATCTGCAGAAAAAACAATGCGATGCAGATTTCTAAAGATGAATTGAATAATATCAAAAAGGAGGATATCTACACGCTGATAGACCATTTCATCAATATCCATTACTATAAAGTAGACAAATTCAAATCGGTGCCAAAAAAAGTTTCCCAGTTCCATGGCCATCTTCTTATCGCGCGAGATATGCTTTATGCGTTTGTGATGAAGCAGCTCGAAGTCGATAAATCATTGAAGGATCTTGTCTATGTGGCGTCGGAAGAGAAAGTTGTCATGCCGATGAAAGTGATTGTAAATGGTGAGGAAAGAGGCATTTTCATCGGGGGAACCGTCGACCGCCAGGACACAATTGAAGGTGGAAAAAGACGTGTTGTCGATTATAAGACGGGAGGTGAATTGCCACCGAATATAGAAAGCATTGACAAACTGCTTGGGTTTACTGACAGACATAAGATGCATTATCCGTTGCAGCTGTTGATCTATTCATCACTGGTACATAAGCAGAAAGACGTGGATATCATGCCAGTTTTGAATTTTGTCAACCAAGTAAATGGAAAGATCGTATATAAGGTTAAAATAAACGAAGAGGAAGTGTTGGTAAATGACGAATTCTGCGATGAATTCGATGAAAAACTGTCGGAATCGCTGTCGGAGATATTCTCTGTAGACCATGATTTCGTCCAGACGATGGAGCCGGAGAAGAATTGTGGCTATTGCGCGTTTTCACAGATATGCAGAAAGAAATAGCAGGACAAGCGAGCAAGAAAATGGTGAAATATATCGATTTGTGAAAGCAGATCCTATTAATGTGTTGCATAGCAATAAAAAAAGAGAGCGTTATATTTCACTATAACAAAAACCATTTACTACCTTTGTATCATAATTGTTAAAATAGATAGTATCATGAAGAGCGTTGAAAATTTGGTGGCTGAAAAGCTTTTGAAGGTAAAAGCAATCAAGGTACAGCCTTCAAACCCATTTACTTGGGCAAGTGGTTGGAAATCCCCAATATACTGTGACAACAGAAAGACATTGTCTTATCCAGATGTACGTACACTAATCAAGATTGAGATTGCAAGAATCATTCGTGAGACTTACGATGATGTTGATGTAGTTGCAGGTGTGGCTACAGGTGCGATCGCGCAGGGTGCAATGGTAGCAGACGAGTTAGGTTTGCCATTTGTATATGTTCGTTCGGCTCCGAAGGATCATGGTTTGGAGAATCTAATCGAGGGAGACATCAAGCCAGGTCAGAAAGTGGTAGTTGTGGAGGATTTGATTTCGACTGGTGGAAGCTCGTTGAAGGCAGTTGAGGCACTTCGCAAAGATGGTTGTGAGGTAGTAGGTATGGTTGCAATCTTTACTTACGGATTCCCAGTAGCAGAGCAAAAGTTCAAGGAGGCTGGTGTGACTCTTACAACATTGTCTAACTACGAAGCTGTATTGTCACACTTGGTAGACACAGACTACATCACAGAGTCTGATCGTGCTACATTGCAGGAGTGGAGAAAAGATCCAGCTAACTGGAAAATCTAATATATGGAGTCATACGTTAGTGGAGTAAAAGCCGCGCAGGGTTCCGGTGCACAGGTGTTCAAAGTGTTGAGCGACATGAACAACATCCAGCGCATCAAGAGCAAGATAGAGGAAAAGGTTAAAGATCTTGAGACAACAACCGATACTTGTTCGTTTTCTGTGCCGCCATTTGGTTCGGTGTCATTTAAGATCACATCGCGTGAGCCAAACAATACGGTTGTCTATGAGTCTGTGAACTCACCTATGGCTTTCAAACTTTGGGCACAGATTAAGGAGCAGTCTCCCGTACAGTCGGCAATCAGATTGACGCTTAAGGTTGATCTTAACTTTATGATGAAAAGTATGCTTGGCGGTATGCTTGAGTCGGGAATCGACAAGGTGGCTGAGGCAATAGCGAAGTTGCCATACTCAAAAATTTAGTGAGAATCAGAAGTTTATAATAATGTCGGCACTTTATTGTGCCGACTTTTTTCTTCTTTTTTAGTTGTGACCAAACCACATAAATCGATAATCTATGAGTTTTTTCGATAATATTAAGAATGCTTTTTCCAAAGACGAAAACAACAAGACAAACACTAAATCTGTGGAACAGGAGAGCCTGACTTCTGTTCAAATCTTTGCGGGCATCCTCGACTCTTTGTCTATCGTCTTCATAGAGACAAAAATGACAGATAAGGATGGCTCAACTTTTGAATTTGAATATCAAGGTGGTAATTTTGCCACTTACGTATATAATAACTCGCGTTTTTCGCATATAGTTTTTCCTGGCATCGCGACTGATAATGTGGAATATGAAGACACTTACGCTGATTTATGCAATCGGTTAAACGGATTTCTTCATCCTGTCAAGTTCGTTTCCGCTGTTTCTGACGGAATTGTTCATCTCGATATTATCTCGACAATTCCTATAGCCAAAGTATTGCCGGACTATAAGGAGTATGTTCAGTCGGTTTTTGCCGAGATATTCCGTTCCAGTCGACATGCGTGCGATAAACTTAAGGAGCTTAAGGCCGAGCTAGAGACGGAAGACACGGCTTCAGATGACGAGTATTCTCAATTGTGCGACTATCGCAAGACGCAGCTGCTGCGTGAAAAAGAGCTCTCTCACGACACTCAAAATCCATTCAAACGAGGCAGAAGCACCGTCGAGCCATACGTCACATTGGAATCATACTTGAAAGAGGTGTTCGACATTTATCTTGATTCTGTGGCAATGCTTGATATTGTAGGTGATGATGTGCATAGAATAGAAGACGTCGCTGAAATAAAAAAGAAGCTTATCCTTTCTCCTGTAGTCAACTATTCCGACGATGGAAAGGTGGAAGTGTCCAGAATGTCTGCCAATATTCTCGTCTATCTAAAAAGCGATGAAGACGACAATTCTTACGGAAATATCCTTACTATCCATCTGCGTGTGGAGTCGGAGACAAAAGATGTGGTGCTCGTCCGTACCACTGCCATGCTTCCTCCGCAGGGAGAAACGGCCAAACATTCTGTGGAATCAGAGATGCGAGCACACTCTATGCTGCTAGGTGTGGATGTCCGTACAAGCAAGGAAAAGATCGATGAATTCGTGTTTATGCAGGCAGACGCAGAGGATAAAGTGATGTCTGGAAAGGAGGAGGAACTTTCTGATGCCCAGCGCGCGATATTCTTCAGCCCCAACACTGTGATAGGCTACGAGCTCTATTGGGCAAACAAGTATTGCGATGCAAAACGTACGCTTGATGCCTTGTCGTATTTCAAACATGCGTATATGCTGATGGAGCAGTCGCGTCACATGGATAAAGGAGATAATGAGAGCTGGCTGTTTTTCCACGTCGCGTTCCTTATCGGATATTGCTATATTGATCTTGATAATCCGGAGATGGCGTATTTCTATCTTGACGTGTCACGCCGTGGACTTGACAGAGTGGTGGATCACGAACAGTACATCAATTGCCTTGTCAACAGAAATGACTTCCGTGCGTTGTCTCTTCTGAATGATGTGATACAGCAGTTTGAGGAAAAGAAAGAGCAGTTTGAAGGCAACGAACGTATGATAGCCCACTACCATTTCTTGCAACGTCGCCGATCTTATATATTGATAGAGATGGGCGAGTATGGAAAGGCGGAATCTATTCTGAAGAAGTTGCTTGATGTAGATGACTCTAAAGATTTTGCTCTTAATGAACTTTCTTTGATCCAAAAGAGAAAGAGAGAGTAGAAGCATTGCCTGAGATAGATTGACGCGAGTGTGAGGCCTTAAAATGCTTTGAAATAGGGCCAATCCATCGAAGGTTTGGTTTAGATTAAATGTAAAACGTAAAAAAGCCCCATCGTATTATTGCAACGATGGGGCTTTTTCATCAGCAAAACAACAATTTATATCAGAATCAGTAAGATGGTAAATCCATCTTGACAGATTTAATATTTATATCCGAATTAATTATTGGATTTTATGTAAGCTTCTGCTTTTTCCAACGCGATGTTGATATTAGCGCAGATGAACTCCTCTCCTATAATCTTGTCTACGCCTGCCTTGTGAAGTGTAGCGTGAACGTGGTTGTTTACACCTGAAAGGATCACCTGTATTCCAGCCTTATGCGACTGCTGGCATAGCTCTGTAAGGTTGTGCATACCTGTAGAGTCGATAAACGGAACCTTTCTCATACGGATGATTCTTACCTTTGGAGTCTCTGCCACGGCACTCATCACGTCGTCGAACTTAGTGGCAACACCGAAGAAGTATGGGCCATCGATCTCGTAAACACCTACTCCATCTGGAACGATAAGTTTCTCCTCGTGAAGCTGTACGTCTGTATTGTCGCTTGGATCGATCTCCTTACCGAATACACGGACAACTGACGACTCGTTTGTACGGCGAAGGAATAGAACCAATGCAAGAAGCAAACCGATCTCGATTGCGATAGTAAGGTCGAAGATGACTGTCAAGAAGAATGTAGTCAAAAGGACAGCGAAGTCTGACTTCGGACTCTTTGACAATGAAACAAATGTCTTCCATCCGCTCATGTTGTATGATACCATCACAAGTACGGCTGCCAAACATGGCATAGGGATCAATTTAACCAACTCTCCTAAGAAAAGTAGAACCAATGTAAGGATAATACAGTGAATGACACCAGCTACTGGAGTCTTACCTCCATTGTTGATGTTTGTCATTGTACGTGCGATAGCTCCTGTAGCAGGAATACCTCCGAAGAAAGGGACTACGATGTTGGCAACACCCTGTCCGATAAGCTCTGTATTTGAGTTGTGCTTGTCGCCAATGACACCATCAGCAACGATAGCTGAAAGCAAACTCTCGATCGCACCCAACATTGCAATTGTGAATGCTGCTGGGAACAAGCTCTGAACAACGCTCAACCAAGTCTGTCCCTCTGCCAAAGCAAAATCTGGGAATCTTGGAGCTGGAAAACCTTCTGGCATCTCGTATAGATCACCGATAGTCTTGATTCCTGTATTGTCTACACTTCCTTTAATGAAGTAGACTGCAATTGTAGCGATGATGATCGCAAGCAATGAACCAGGCACCTTCTTGGAAATCTTTGGAGAGAAGATGATGATAAGCAAACTGATTGCGGCAACTCCAAATGCCCACCAGTTGACGTGTGAGAAATTATCAAAGTAGCAGATCCACTTGTGTACGAAGTCAGCAGGAACCTTCTCGATGCCTAGACCGAAGAAGTCGTTCATCTGTGTAGAGAAGATAGTGATAGCGATACCTCCTGTGAATCCGACTGTCACTGGATATGGAACAAACTTGATGATGCTACCAAGCTTAAACACTCCCAACAATACAAGGATGATTCCCGCCATGATTGTGGCGATCATCAAACCTGCCAAACCGTGCTGCTGGATAATTCCGTAGACAATGACGATGAACGCACCTGTAGGACCACCGATCTGAACCTTAGATCCTCCCAAAACTGCGATAAAGAATCCTGCGATGATTGCAGTGATAAGACCTTCAGCCGGACCTACGCCGGATGCGATACCAAATGCGATAGCCAACGGAATGGCTACGATGCCCACAACAATACCGGCCATCAGGTCAGCAGTGAATGTACCACTGTTGTAGCCTTTAAGACAGTCGAAAAATTTAGGAGCAAAAACTTTTTCCTTTAGATTCATTTTTTCTATCTTTTCTTAAAACGGCGCAAAATTATCAAAAAAAGATGAATTTATATGTTTTACGACAATATTTTTAAGTAAAAATCAAAAAAATGGTCTAAAAAGAGATGCTTTAATGATAATAAGTAATTGTATGATACAATAATTGGCTGTAAGCAGATACTTTGCCCGCTCGTTAGTAATTGTTCTCCTCATTCTCCTCGTCTTGAAGAAGCTCTCTCATTTCGTTGAATGCCTTCTCAAGTTTGGTCATCTCTTTGGAAAGGAAAACGTAGAACTCTCTCCAGTCGTCGCGACGGTGAATGTCCAAATCGGGTTTATGTTTGTAGATACGGCTTACGGGTGTGCCGCACTCTTTAATGAAATGGTCCTGCCATACTGGTTCGTCGAAATGCTCTTCGATCACCACTTTGTATTGCTTCAACAACTCCCACTTCTCCGCGCGTTTGTTCGGATTTCTGTGGTTTAGCTCAAGAATGACATATGCACCGTCTCTCCCGGCACCAAATTTCATCTCGACACCTTTTATTTTAGTATTGTAGAGAATCCATTTTTTGTGCTTATACTTGAAACGTGGGAGTTTGGCGCAAAATTCGTCAAACCCATTCCAAAAATCTCTTTTAAGCTCTTTTACCTCTTCTCTTGAATACATACGCTATTTGTTGTCGAAAATATTAAGCAATAGATATCTTAATTCGTCGTTTGGCTCCGCCTTGCGTAAAAGCACAAACTTGCCCTCGTTGTCTACCAGATAATAAGACGGTACGGCACGGGCATTATACACTTTTCTCAACAGATCAGACTCTGGAGCCAACCAGATTTGCATTTTGCCCGACAGACCACGAGATATCTTCTCCACATGCTCCTTGTCATCGTAGACGAAGATATTGACCACCTGAAGCTGGCCTTCAAAAGTCTCCTGGAAACGGTCGAGAATCCTCAGGTCTTTCTCCGTTTTCATTAAGCGAGAATTGCATATGTTGAGATAAATGTATTTTCCTAAAAACTCGGTCAGTTCGTGCTTTTTGCCATTGAGATCATGGCCTATAAGGTTTGGAGCACCTTCTCCTACCAGTGTCGATCCAACGGTAGCTGCGACGTTCAATGCCAACTCTTTGTTTTCAGCCATTGATACTGCTCCGGAAAGATTGTTGAGCATCTTTACCACTGCCTTGTTGTCGAAGAGTTCTGTAGTGGACAGGTCGCCAACCAGTTTGATTGCCGCAAGTTCTTTCAATTCAGTGTCTGAAATCCTGTATCTTTCCTGTATATGCATAAGCAGCATCTTCGCGTTGCCTGTGTCCACGATCTTCTTGAACACGTAGAAATCCTCGCTTCCTGCCGTATTGGCAATTAGATTATAGAAGACGTTGTTGAAAAGATCCCAAAATGCCGGATTTGTTTTGTCGACGCCTAATTTGGAAAACTCACTGTAGACGGTTCCCATCTGAACTGGGTCGGAAAACTGAGCCTTAAGTAGCAGACAGCGGTAATCCTTGTATCCTTTCAAGAATTTAGTGGTCATATCAGGGAAAATACGGTTCAGCTCTTTGATGGAATACTGAACGGTGTCCATGTCGCCACTGCTTGCAAGCGACTTCATTGTGTAGAAATCAAAAGCATCCTCAAAACTAAGGATTAGCATGTTTGTCCCGTTTTTATTGGGGTCCTTGATTGCTATAAGATATTCATTCGGCTCAAAATATGGTTGCAGCTTTTCCGAAAGAGACCTTTCCCTTTTGTTTGGAATCTCAATCTCATACTTTTTGCCGGGCTCTGCGTAAATGTATCCGCGCTGAGCGTCTCCGGGAAGGAATAGCTGACACTCCTCTGTCAAATCGAACTCGAACTTGAATGCACCGTCTTTATCTACTTTGGCGGCTGCTACGGATTCCGAACCATTTAGGATTCTTTCTGTGTATCGTCTTAATACAAGAGTCTCGCCGGCATACGTTTCATTCTTGCCTGACAGGACAATTTTTGCTGCATGGGAAGGACACACATACAACAAAGCTAATAGCCATAAACAATATTTCACAAACTGTTTTTGCATTTCTCTACATTCGATTTCGCTCCAAAGATACCAATTTTTGACAAAGCATAAATGTTTTTGGCTTCATATTTTGTAAAAGCGATAAATTAAACTAATTTTGACATCGAAGTAAACTCTACTCAATTTAATAATACAATAACAAATTATGGCTGTATCATACGATAAAGAGCACTCTAAGATAAAAATGCCGAAGATAAAGAAAAGAAATGTCACGGCGTGGATCAAAAGAGTGGCGGAGATGCACGGCAAAAAAGTGGGAGATCTCTCTTACTTGTTTTGCTCGGACGACCATATCTTGGAAGTCAATAAAGAGTTCCTTCAACACGACTATTATACAGATATCATTACTTTCGACTATACGGAGGAGAATGTTATTTCCGGAGACATGGTGATCAGTGTGGACACAATCAAGACAAATGCTGAGAAGTTTGCAACGTCTTTCGAATCTGAATTTTTCAGAGTTGTGATCCATGGAGTCTTGCACTTGTGCGGTATTAACGACAAGGGACCTGGAGAAAGAGAAATTATGGAACAACACGAAAATGAAGCACTTGAAGTGGCCAAATCATTCGAGTTGATGTGATTGCTTAGAAAAACTTATTACTAAATAAAATAGTAAAGGACGGATGACGCTTGATAATGTCTATACAGTAATATTATCTGGAGCGGTATTTGCCTCTGTAGGATTGGCTACGATTCTATATAGGACAGATATTGTGGCAGATACTGTGCCCTTTAGAATCCTTAAAAGATCAAAGATTCTAGCGGGCAATATTGCTATGGTGACAGCTGTCCTTAGCCTGATCCTTCTTAATGTCGACATTACCGCAGCTAGGACTGTAGGTTTGAAATGTTTGATGCTTTCTCTTTTCTATGCAATGGGAATCCAGTGGTGTTGGATGGTGATTCCGCTTGTGGCACCGGATTATCTGACCAGAAATATGGTCAAAAGAGACGCGATAGTCTTCCTTTCGTCTGTTTTGTTGACAAACATTATCACTAATGTCCTTGGGTTTGAGAACGCTTTCATTGGTATCTTATTAAGTGTTGTGTTTGTGGCGCATTGTGGCTATTGGGTAATAAAGTTTGGAAAACTTTACCGTCGTGCCATGTTCAACCTTGAAGAAGAGTATTCCGACTACATATTCTTATATATCGACTGGACGTATGATGCGTCGTTGGCAGTAATAGTGTTCTCTTTGAGTGGAGTGCTGTTGTGCTATTCGGATAAGATTATGATCGCGGTCTTCTTCCTTTTTGCCGTGTTGGCATATTGTTATGTGGTTCAATCGTTGAATAAATACCAGATACATGCTGAACGTTTGTATTTAGGATTGAAGAAGACGGAAGAGGAGAGAAAGTCTGAAATAGCAAGAAACACAAGAAACGGTTTTGTAAGTGTTCCTCCTGTCAGCAATGATAGTGTTGCTGATAAACCGCAGACGAAGAGTGAGGATGTGGCTTCTGTATATCAAAAGCAAGAGTCGGAGGATAAGAACACTGTGGAAGAAGAGTCGCCAATCGCTCAAAGAATGAGAAAATGGATAGAAGAGGAGGGTTATCTTCAGCCTGGACTTACTCTTAATGATATAGCGGATAAAATAGGTACTAACAGAACCTATGTGTCGAGATTCATTAATTCTACTTATCAAAACACTTTCTTTGAATTCATCGCGGATTTGAGAGTAGGAAAGATAAAGAAAATGTTGATGGAGGACCCAGAAAGGGAACTCGAATATCTGTCGAACACATGTGGCTTTTCAAGTAGCAGCCATATGAGCAGTACATTCAAAAAGATAACAGGAGAGACTCTTAATGAGTTTAGAAACAAAATAAAGAGAGAAAGAGGGGAATAAAAGCCTGAAACCCATCCCTCAATAATCCTCATTTTAGACAACTGCCATATTGGTGATGAGACGTATTATTTCCCCAAGTCAATTTATTCCCCAAAATCAATCGGCTGCTGACATGGCAATAAAGTGAATGATCTTCTATGGTATGGCGACGGACCGTATTGCGCTATAGCCTCACGGTGTGCTTTGGTAGGATAACCCTTATTTTTTGCCCAGCCATACATTGGATACTCCTCCGCAATTTTCATCATGTAATCGTCGCGATAGGTTTTGGCCAGGATAGACGCTGCCGCGATTGAAAGATATTTGCCATCACCACCTACGACTGTATGGTGCGGAATGTTCTTGTACGGACGGAATTTGTTACCGTCTACAATGATGTGCTGTGGCTCAATCCCTAGCGCTTCAATAGCACGGTGCATGGATATTATTGAGCTTTGCAATATATTATACTTGTCGATTTCTTCTGGCGTACAGATGCCTAGTGCCCATGCGATGGCTTTTTCTTCAATAATAGGACGCAGTTTGTATCTCTGCTTTTCTGTAAGCTGTTTGGAATCGTTCAGCTCATCCAACTGGAAGTCTGGCGGCAGAATCACAGCCGCAGCATATACAGGGCCAGCCAACGGGCCACGTCCGGCTTCATCAGTGCCGACTTCTATAACTCCGTCGAGCATGTGGTGCAATAGAGGCAAATGTTCTTTCATGGCTACTTGATATCGATTGATGTAAGTGTACTTTGTATCAGGTTCTGGATCTTGTCTTTTTCACCTGCGATCCATACCACATCACCTACGCAGAATTTAGTGTGGATGCTAGGAGACATGGTGGATTCTCCTTCATGCTCGATGCCGACAACAAGACATTTGGCATTGTCTCTGATACCAGACTCCAGAATACTCTTGCCCTCCAATGCGGAACCTTCTTCGATGATGATCTGCTCCACACTGACCTCTTTCTTTTGTATGTTAGTGTTGAATGTTGGTTTGCCAAACACCTTTGCCACAGCGGTCAACTGGTCGTCGGTGCCAAGAGCCAAAACTTTGTCGCAAGGCATTATTTTCTCCTTTCCACCGGGGATATTGATTCTTATTTCTCCACGTATGATGGAGACAACATGCACTCCGCATACATTACGTAGGTTGAGCTCAATCAACGTTTTGTCGCAACACTCAGCGTTGGCATCCACAACAAAATCGGCCAAGTGTAGATCGTGCGCTGACAGACTCTTGGATAGGTTCGCGCTTTCAAATACGGATGCCTTCTCTGTGATATTCTTACGCATCTCAATTTCGCGAATGTTGAGATTGTAGAAGAATTTACGCTCGATTTTTATTGACAGATATTTGATTGTTCTGGAGCGGAAAATCAACAGGATTATACCGATGGATATAAATGTTGAGTAAATCGGATGTTCTTGTAGCACTCCTCCGTTGATCAATTTGAATACGACGAACACTCCTACAGCGGCTCTCAATAAGGCTAGTCCCACCAACGGCGTCCAGTTGCTACGGTTGGCAGCAAGCAGATATTTGTATTCGGTGGAGTGGTTTTTCTTTGCTATAATCGCCCTTACAAACGGCGAAATCAGGAATAAACTTACGATTGTAAGCAAGACTGCTGGCCAAATGCTGCCCGACAGCTCTGTGGCAAGAGGAATGATATAGTAGACGAACACAACAATGATTGCAGTGCAGACTGATCCGTAAATGGCTACAATCTCAAAAATCTGTGTCAACAAATTTTTCCATACGTTTTTGTCTCCTCCCTCTATCTCCTTTTTTGTCTGTGTTCGCTCAATCACGGCCTTCCATTTCTCTGGCATCTTCACATTTAGCCATTCCACCACCGGAATAGCTGATTTCATCATAAAAGGTGTGATGAATATGGTTACCACTGAAACTGCCACGATAATGGGATAAAGGAACGCGTCGCAGAGATTTAGCTGCGTGCCGAGCAAAGCCACGATAAACGCGAACTCTCCGACCTGAGTTAGGCTGAATCCAGATTGGATGGCGCTACGGAGTGTGGCTCCGGAGAAGAGAACTCCTGTTGTGCCTAGACAAACCTGTCCGATGATGATGGCTCCCGAAATCATCAGGATCTCCTTCCAATATTCAACCAGTATGGAAGGGTCGATCATCATTCCCACAGAAACAAAGAACACAGCGCCGAAGAAATCTTTGATAGGCGTCATTACCTTTGTGATTTTCTCAGCCTCTATCGTCTCTGCAAGGATTGAACCCATCACGAAAGCACCGAATTCCTCGCTGAAACCGACTGCCGATGCGATATAGACCATGCCCAGGCATAAACCCGTCGCCACAATTAGAAGCGTCTCATCATTAAGGAATCCTTTTACTCTTTTTAGAATAGACGGGATGAAGAAAATACCGAATACCAGCCATATGATAAGGAAGAAAGCCATACGGAGGATAGCGTAGGCAAACTCAAGGCCTTCAAACTCCTGTCCTGCGGCAATCGTAGGCAACAGCACCATTATCATGATGGCTGCCAGATCTTCAAAAATCAAAACGCCAAGCACCACGCCTGTGAAACGGTGGTTGCGGAGGTCGAGATCGTCGAGTGCCTTCAGAATGATGGTCGTCGAACTCATACATATCATACATCCGAGCATCAAACTGTTGGATGTGGTCCATCCCATCAGTTTGCCGACACCCAGACCAACCAAAATCATTCCCGGAATGATGATCATTGAGGCCGACAAAGCACTCTTTCCCACTTTCGCCACCTTACGGAAACTGAATTCCAGACCTAAGGCGAACAATAAAAAAATCACGCCGATTTTGGCCCATACCTCAACGTCTGCCTCTCCGATGATGTCGGGAGCGGCAATGAACTGTTTGCTGACCAGGAATCCGGCTACAATATAACCGAGAATGATCGGCTGCTTCAACCATTTGAAGATAATGGTCGAAATGCTGGCCACGGTCATTATCAGCGCCAAGTCTGTTATGATAGTTGGAATACCCATAAAAAAATAACCCAAAACTCTAATTCATCCACAAAAATAAGAGTTTTTAACAAATCGAAACAATTAAAGTTTGTTAATATGTCGAAATGTTAAAATTAAAACTTTACTTTTGGTTAAAACTTTTAAAACTGGATGAAAAAGAGCCTTGGTATAATATGTTTGGTTGCGGCGATGAGCGTTGTGTTCATAGCCTTGATCGTGTTGCAGCTGGCATATATCAAGATGGCGGCGGACATCAGTGAAGAGCAGTTTAGCGAAGATGTTCGTTTGTGTCTGTTCCGTATCTCCCGTGTGCTTGAGGAAGAGGAGACGACCAACTTTATGACGGAGATGTTAGGCTCGGATTTGTTGAGAAGAGACTCTGTGCCGATGAGCATCTTCAGTGGAGATTCTGAAAAGTTGTCTACGATCATGACTTTTTCTCAATTGAAGTCGAGCGGTGAGGAGAGCAGAGTGAGAGTGAAACCAAAGGTTTACCTCAAATCGCAGAGTGGAAAGAACACGTTGAACGGTACATCTCATTTGTTCCAGAAGAAGATGCGCGATCGTTTTTTGCAGGAGCGACAGTTCCTGGACAATGTGTTGCTGCGTCTGTTGTGTGAGAATTACTCTCGCCATATTTCCCAACGTGTGGATTTCAGCCACCTTATGGAGCTTGTGGACAGAGAGATGCTACAGCGAGGCCTGGATCTTCCGCATGCGGTAGCCATATATTCGGGCGATGGAGTGGAGGTGTTCCGTTCGGAAAACTTCAGTGATGACATTGCGGAAAACACGTATGCACAGGCTCTATTTGTGAACGACCCGTATCCGACAGGCAACTACATGAAGGTGTACTTCCCGTCGAGAGGAAGATATTTGTACAACACGTTGCGATTGATCCTGCCGTCGTTGATGCTTTCAATGATCCTTCTTGCCACATTCGTGTCGTCTGTCGTGATGATCTCGCGTGAGAAGAAGCTGACGCAGATGCGTACTGATTTCATGAACAACATGACCCATGAGCTGAAGACGCCAGTGTCGTCAATCTCATTGGCGTCGCAGATGTTGAGCGATGAGAGTGTGCCGAAGACGCCGCGTATGCTGTCACATTTGGGTAATACGATCAAGGAGGAGACCAACCGTCTTACCCAGCAGATTGATAAGGTGCTGCAGATGTCCATTTTGGAGAGAGAAAGTTCTGCGCTTAAGCTGAAAGAGATAGATGTGAACGAACTTGTGCACAAGATCACGTCAAACTTCTCCATCAAGGTGGAAAGCAAGGGTGGAAGCATTATCACCAATGTGGATGCGGAATATCCGTTCGTTTTGGCCGATGAGGTGCATTTCACTAACATTATCTATAATTTGATGGATAATGCGTTGAAATATACAGAGACAACACCGCATCTTGAGGTCTCAACTTATGATGACGCAAATTTCATCTACATTTCGGTGAAAGACAACGGAATCGGTATCAAGGCAGAAGACCAGAAGCGAATCTTCGACAAGTTCTTCCGCGTCTCAACCGGAAACGTCCATAATGTCAAGGGATTTGGCCTTGGACTTGCGTATGTAAAGAAAGTGGTGACCGACCATAAGGGAACCATCACATGTGAGAGTGAGTTTGGAAAAGGAACTAAATTCACGATCAGTGTGCCAAAAATAGAAGAAAAATAGTATTAACGAAATATTGACTAAAATGAACGACAAGAAAAACAGCACAAAAATCCTACTATGTGAGGATGATGAGAACCTTGGATTGCTTCTTTGTGAATACTTGGAAGCAAAAGGCTACGAGGTGACGTTGAAGCAAGACGGTGCTGCCGGCTTTCAAGCGTTTTCTGAGCAATACTACGACATTTGTGTCCTAGACGTCATGATGCCAATCAAGGATGGCTTTACTATGGCCAAGGAGATCAGAGCTACTAATTCAACTGTGCCTATCATATTCCTAACTGCTAAGACATTGAAAGAGGATATTCTTGAAGGTTTCCACATCGGAGCCGACGACTATATCACAAAACCTTTCAGTATGGAGGAGTTGTTGATGCGTATCGAGGCTGTTTTGCGTAGAGCGGGAGCTAAACGTCCTACTGAAGACGCTACATATAAGTTTGGCAAGTTCACATTCGACACTAACAAGCAGTTGCTTACAATCAACGGTGTGGACGACAAGCTTACAACAAAGGAGAGCGACCTTCTTGCTTTGCTTTGCGCTAACGGAAATGAGGTGCTTGAGCGTAACATGGCTTTGAAGACAGTGTGGGAAGAGGACAGCTACTTCAATGCAAGAAGTATGGACGTATACATCACTAAGTTGAGAAAGCGTCTAAAGGATGATCCAGAGGTTGAGATCATCAACGTGCATGGTAAGGGTTACAAACTTGTTTATCCAGGTAACGATTGATTTTTGACAAATGATAATATAGAATTAGGGGATACATAGTTATCCCCTGATTTGTTATAGCATTATCTATGATTCTCTTCAAAGAAACGTCGTGGAGTACTTTCTTTTGATACTTTGTGCTTCGGGAGCAGGATTTGTTCAGCGCACAGTTGGTTTTGGATTTGGAATATTTCTTATTCCTTTGTTGCTTCTTCTGGGAGTGATGGGAGGCGATTATCGTAGTGTGGTGTCATTATCGTCGATGATGGCCGCAACATTAAGTCTGCTGACTGTATGGCATCTGCGAAAATCGTTGGATTGGAGCTTTGTTTGGCCCCTTTTGATCGTATTTCTTCCGACGAGTGCGTTTTTCTCATACGTGATGTTTGACACGGATGCGTCCTGGTTGAAAATTGTGTTGGGCGTGGCATTGATACTGCTCTCTGTCTATTTTACTTTCTTCAAGAAAGACGGCATAAAAATTAAGCCGAATATGTTAAACACGGTAGGCCTAGGAAGCCTAAGCGGCATGATGGGAGGATTGTTCTCTATGCAAGGACCTCCCGTCGTCTATTATTACCTTTCCACTCAAGAGACAAAAGACGCATATATGGCTCAGACTCAATGCTTCTTTTTGCTTGGAAACCTATGGATGACGTTGCTGCGTGCGAATGAAGGAATCATTACAGCCCAGGTAGGGCAAAATTATCTGATTGCCATCGCAGGATGCCTTTCTGGAATGTGGATAGGAGCCCGTGTTTATGACAAGCTAAACAAGGATTTGCTTCTAAAAGCGATTTATATCTTTTTGGCATTCAGCGGAGTGAGTATGATTATAGGCAGATAGTTGGATAATAAAGTTTGAAAGACTATTTTTGTTTTACAAAACGGTAGAAATTTGAAGGCAGTTGTTGTTGTGATTTTATATGGAAAGACGGTGGATGAGAGCGAATGCGTTTGTTCTCTCAAACGTTTTTTTATGGACAACAACGATTTAAAGATAGTGCTGGTCTCAAATTCTCAAGATAAAGCGATTGAGCCGGCTGATTGGTATGAGGCATATCGTTCGACAGAGAATCTAGGATTGGCCGCTCCATATCAGTTTGGACTTAATTATGCCAAAGCAAACGGTGCCAGGTATTTGATCACGTTTGATCAGGATACAGAAATCAATGGGGCTTATGCTGAGGCTGTCAAGCAAATAATTGATAAAACAGACGTTTCCATCGAGGAAAAGATATCTGCGTATTTGCCGATACTTTTGGATGCTGGTGAAGGCAGACAGTGTTCGCCGGGAATTATAAATCCAAGGGAAAGGTTGTACACACGTCGATATGAGAACGGAAATGTCTCGAAAGACGATATGATTGTAGGATTCAACTCTGGGGCTATTTACAGAGTTGATGCATTGGACGCTGTTGGAGGTTTCCCGTTGGATTATCCGTTGGATTTTCTTGACGGAGAGATATTCAGGCGGTTGCATTTTGCAGGTTATCGTCCGAAAGTGATGGATGAAGTGCGAATCAACCATAGCTTGAGCATCAACAGTGATGCGGGAATGAGTAGGGTGAGATTCGTCTCTTTCCTTCATTATGCTAAAAAATTTTATTTTGAAAACGCATCATTTTTGGCAAAAAATACCGATGAAAAGGTGATGCTTCAGAAAAAATTTGAAAGACTTTACTTTGACTATGTAAAGAAAATAAAAAGAAAGGCGTTGCGACGTCTTCTTACTTTCAAAAAAGGTGAGCCTACTTATTCAACCATAAGAAAAATTGAGAAGGGAGAATTGGTGCTGCCGGTTGAGATACAGAATCTTGGAACAGATTTTGAAAGTAAAATTAATAGGGTGTGATAACTTTATATGCAAAAGGAACTGTCAGTTATATATGTCAACTATAATACCGCTGATCAGATATTGGATTCAGTGGCAAGTCTGCGTCTTAACACAACAGACGTAGACTACGAGATTATTGTTGCCGACAACAACTCGCAGAATGATCCTGCGATGGAACTCCTTTTGGCGGATAAAGATATCAAGGTGGTCAAGTTGGATGGCAACTACGGCTTTGGCACGGCTAACAATGCTGGATTCCATGAATGCTGCGGAGAGTACGTGTTTCTTATGAATCCTGATACTATTTGTCTCGACAATTCCATCAAGGTCTTGCTTGACAAACTTAAGGAAGATGAGACGATAGGAGTGTTGGGGCCAAATCTTATAAATTCGGATGGCTTCCCGACGCATGCCTTCCGTCGCAGAGGAGACGGCATAATGACAGAACTGAATTTTGCGCTGTTCGGTTTGCCATACAAACTGGTGTATGGAGAAAACTTTGAGTATAATCACACTAACGAACAATTGGATGTGGCATACGTGTGTGGAGCGGCAATGATGATGAGAAGGGAAACGTTTGAAAAGGTCGGTGGATTCGATGAAAATTTCTTCATGTACTATGAAGACCAGGATCTTTGCAACCGTATCAGGCAGACAGGTGTGAGAATCGTCAACGAACCGTCAGCGGTAATAAAGCATCTTGAGGGGACCAGTATCACGGTAAGTGAAAAACGTCAGGACTTTATAATTCAGAGTAGAAAAAAGTATTTTCTAAAGACGATGCCTAAATGGCATTATAGTGTAGCAAACATATTGACAGGAATGCTGTTGTTTGCGGGAGAAACGGTATATAAACTGTGTGGTAAAAAAGAGAAGGCTAAAGTCTACTCCTGCCGCAGAAAATTGATTGCAAAATATGAGTAAGACTCTATATATAAATGGACTTTTCCTAGCTCAAAAGCAGACAGGAGTTCAGGTTGTGGCTTACGAAATGTGTCAGGCATTGCATAAGTTGGGCTGGCATGTTGTTTGCCTAATGCCGGACGTTGAGATAGAAGACAGTTATTCTCCGAATTTTGAGGTTGTGAAACTTGCAGGTCATACAGGCCATATATGGGAGCAGACAACATTGAGAAGGTACTTGAAGAAGATTGGCAGTCCGCTTTTCATCAATCTTTTCGGATTAGGAGTTGTCGGATATAAAAACCAGGTTGTCAGTGTTCACGATATAGCATACAGTATTAATCCGAAGTGGTTTGGCTGGAGCTATCGTACTGTGTATGGCTTACTTCTTCCTATACTTACCCGTCAGGCACGCAAGGTGCTAACCGTAAGTGAGTTTTCAAAGCGGGAAATTATTAAAGAATACTCCATTTCATCGGATAAAATAGTGATTGTCTCTCCTGCGCCAAAGAATCGTCCGCATTCGGAAGTCGAGCCAGGTGTGGAAGGTAAATATGTCATAGCGGTGTCGAGCATCGATCCTCGCAAGAATTTCGAGATGCTGATTAAGGCATTTGTCAGACGACCTGATGACGGAGTGAAGCTTGTGGTCGTGGGTGGTGCAAACAAAGTGTTTGGAGATACTATTATCGACAACACCGATAATAGAATAGAGTTTTTGGGCAGAGTGTCAGACGAACGACTTGATGCGTTGTACAGAAACGCAACATTGTATGTGTGCTCGTCACTTTATGAAGGTTTTGGAATACCGGCTTTGGAGGCGATGCAACACGGATGTCCTGTAGCGGTCAGTGATATAGAAGTGTTCCATGAGGTCCTTGGCGATAATGCCGTCTATTTTGATCCAACTAATCCAGACGACATTGCGGAAAAGATAACTGACGCTCTTTCAAAAAACTACGATGAAAATGATAGAAATGCTTTAGTAGAGTATTCGAAAAGATACAATATGGATTATTCCGCAGAAAAGCTTACTAAGGAATTAGAGAAACTTTTGTGAAAAAGTGCCGAAAAGCATAATTTGTTGGAATAAAAGTGCTATCTTTGCCTCGTTTTTGTAAAAAGCGAAGAAATTCTTAATAATGGCAATTGAAAATTTGAGGTCGAACACCACGATGGATGCGGTAATGGATGCGTTATACGCTCTATCATCGTCGATTTTCGCTTGCACTGTTTCTTGCTCAGTATGGATTTCTTGGTGGTTCACACAATGGGCTGTAATATCATTCCTTTACAAGTGTTATAATGTTTATAGAGGAAGAGAATCCTTTTTTGAATTAGATAAAAAAAATCTTTTTTTTGGTTTAGTTTGTACAGCACTTTTCTTTTTTGCCCTTTCTTCTTTTCTTTGGGCGAAAGACCCAGATGTGGCTTTTTCTTTTACTCATAAGAGGATGTCGCCATTGGCTATGATTGCTCTTTTTATGATACTTATTCCAAAAAGGGTGCCAGTGAAGCTATTGATGCAAGCATACATAGTAGGCTCTTTTCTGTTTATTTTTAATGATTTGTATTCTATCATTAAAAATGGTTTGGAACATGACATTAAATTCTTTTATTACAACTATCCGCATTTCAAGCATGTGATAATAGAGTGTTGGGAGCAAAAAATCAATCATGTCCATACCGGTCCGACTTTATTCTCTGCCTTGTTTGTGATTGTGTATCTGCTTAAGACATACGAGTCGACAGTTTTCGAAAAGATATTTTATGGATTATACGTTGTGGTGGCTATGCCTTTTGTCTTGTTCGACTGTAGTCGTGCGTGTATATTGGGATTCTTGATTTCTTTCATATTTTTGGCAGCCACTCATTTGAAGTTATCGGCAAGAAAAAACGTTCTGATGATATGTGGCTTTATTGCAATATTTGTTTTGTTTTTGTTGATTCCATCGCGTTTTTCTGAATCCGTGCGACAGGTGATCTTCGAGCACAATTTTGAAGACCCTCGTTTTTTTATTTGGAGTTCATTATTGAAAGCTGCAGGTAAAGTTCCATTTTTAGGGTATGGAGCGAGCAATCAGATATCGCACTATTATGAAGCGTTCAGAAACAATGGCTGTGATTGGTGTGCCACGTCTGGGTTCGGCAGCCATAATCAGTTTATAGGCTTTTTCTACGAACTAGGCATCATAGGTGTTGTTTTGTTTGTGGCGGTAATAGTCTTATATGTTAAGAATTTTGTCTATAAAGGTAAATATAAAATCATCACACTGCCTTTCATAGTTATGTTTGTCGTGTCGTCTTGTTTCGACAACGCAATGCAGTCGTACTATGCTACAATGTCGTTTATGTTCTTCCCGTTTTTAGCTTGTGTAAAAGAAGAAAAGACGGTGGATATGCCTAAGTTTACTCATGCGGCTGTAGATTTGTCGATTGCCATATTCTTGGTTTGGTGTGGTGTCTCTGTTTGTAAAATAGTTGATTACATAAAAAAGGATCCTGAGATTGTCGTGTCTGATTTAAGACATTTCCGTTTGAGAAATAGTCAGATTAGAGGACTTAACATCCCTAAAGATTTGCTGAAAGACGCGTATTACATTGTCTCGAGAAAATCGCACACTGACATGTGGTATGAAAGCTTCTTCAGATTCTCGTCACTTTGGGCTAGAGTTAAGAGCGGCAGCAAACATAATCTGTCTTTTGATTATTACGTTTCGGAGGATTATCCAGGATATGAAATAAACATCACAACGCAGAGAGTAAGTAAGTTTGTTGATTTGGAGTACGGCAAGGTTACAAATATATCCAATCCACCGTTTTCGACGACACATACGGTAGACGTTAGTAAAAAAATGGAGTGGCTTCATTGTGAAGTGCCTATCAATGGAGGAGAACAATATGTACGTCTGGAGATACCAAAGACAGATGTGTATATGATCCATCGTATGGATGGATATGTGATAATCAAAAACGTTAAGGTGGAGAAAAAGTGATGAGTAGGTTTTATGTATGTCTGCTTTTGATTGCCGTATTTCTTACAGGTTGCAATAATGTGCAAACTGCAGTGGATGATATACAATGTGATTCATTGGCATCAAAAGATAGCATCGAGATTATAGAACCTGTGCATCAGACTATTTATGGTATATGTGTTGATTCACTTGAATGCGAAAAATTCTCGGTGAAAAGAGGTGAAAATCTCTCTGATTTATTATCACGTAATGGTCTTGACCGCCGTTGCGTCTCCAAGTGTCAGAATGAAATAGAAAAGGTGTTCGACGTCAAAAAAATACGTGCTGGAAATGAGTATTGCGTCATGACGGAGCCTGATTCCAGCAAGACGTTGCGTTATTTCATCTATCAAATCAGCCCTGTTGAATACTTTGTGTTGTCTGTAAACGGAGACGAGATCAAGGCTGAAAAAAGTCAGCATCAGATTATCCGTAAAGAGAGAGTTGCGGAAGGTGTGATCGAGACGTCGTTGTGGAATGCTGTGGTCGGACAGGGGTTACAGTGGGAATTGGCGATGAAATTGTCGGATATATATGCATGGAACATAGATTTCTTTGGACTTCAGAAGGGAGACATGTTCAGGGCAAAGTATGTTGAGCGTTGGGCTGACACAACGTTTGTCGGCATTGATTCTGTCAGATGTGCTATGTTCTATCACAATGACAGAGAATATTATGCTATACCTTTCGATATAGATGGCAAAACAGAATATTTTGACAATGAGGGCAACAGCCTTCGTAGAGCATTTCTAAAAGCACCTTTGAAATATTCTAGAATAAGTTCTAAATTTACACATTCAAGATTTCATCCTATATTAAAGATCTATCGTCCGCATCATGGCGTAGACTATGCTGCTCCTAAAGGCACTCCGGTGATGAGTATTGGAGACGGTAGGGTCGTGACTAAAGGTTGGGATAAGAAAGGTGGCGGCAACTATATACGTGTGCAGCACAATTCTGTATATAGCACCGTCTATATGCATCTTAGTGGATTTGCAAAAGGAGTCTCGCAAGGTGGAAATGTCAGACAGGGTGATGTGATAGGATATGTCGGAAGTACAGGCACGTCTACCGGTCCGCATCTGGATTTTAGAGTGTTTAAGAATGGGTCGCCTATTGATCCTCTGAAATTGGAAAGCCCATCTGTGGAACCTGTCCCTGCAGACAGTATGCAGAAATTTACGATGAAAAGGGATATTTTGTTGAAAGATCTAACAGTTGATTGACATAAGACTATGAAGATTACACCTAATGAAGCTGGAGAATATTTCTCTATTGTCATTCCGTCGTGGAATAACCTCGGATTCTTAAAGGTATGCGTTGAAAGTATACAAAAAAACTCCACGTTCAAGCATCAGATTGTGATCCATGTTAACGGTGGTGGAGTCGACGGCACTCTTGATTGGGTGAAGGAACAAGGTTTTGACTATACATTCTCAGAAGACAACATAGGTGTGTGTTGGGCAATGAATCTGATGCGAACTAAAGTCAAAACTGACTATATCCTTTTTGTCAACGATGACATGTATGTGCTTCCTGAATGGGACAGATTCCTAAAGGAGGAGATAGAAAAATGTGATGACAATAAATTCTATATTTCATCTACAGCTATACAGCCATATAAGAAAGACGGATATGGAATACAGGCTAATTATGGTGATACAATTGAGACTTTTGAAGAAGACCGACTATTAGCCGAATATAAAAACTATAAATTCGACGACTGGATGGGCTCGACAGTGCCTCCTTGTATTTTGCATAAAGACATGTGGGATTTCGTCGGTGGATATAGTGTTGAGTTTTCTCCAGGAATATCGAGTGATCCGGATATCTCGGCCAAGTTGTGGATGGCTGGAGTTAGAAAATTCAAAGGACTTTCTGACAGCCGCGTCTATCATTTTGAGACTAAAAGCACAGGACGCATTAAGAAGAATTTGGGACGTGTGCAATTTTTGTTGAAATTCGGAATTACACAAAAGGAGTTTCGTAAAAGTTTCTTACATCAGTCGGAGACGTATGATGAAAGTAAAGTCGGTACGGTTGATGTTAAGAGTCCCAAAAAATTAAGATTATATTCTAGATATAAAGCTATATCTTATTTGTTGCTTAGAGGCTTTGGATTGGCCAAGAAGTTTATTTGATAAAAAGAATAAGGCAGTTGTCGCTCTTCTGCCTTATTTTGTGTTGTTTTATGTGTAATCCGTATAGTAAAACAATTTTGCCCCAAAAGTAATTGATGATTCCATTTTGTGAAATTTTTGTTTGAAAATCCATCTAAAACTATATATTTGCATAATTATAATGGCAATTATATGAGAAAGAAAATACTTACGCTGACAATCGCATCTATATTTAGTTGTGCGGGATTCTCGCAGAACGATATTGATGTGGCATCACAAACCGACCGTTATAACCTTACTCTTGAGCAATGCATCGAATATGCGTTTGGCAACAGCCTTGAGCGTCAGAATATGAAACTGTCTGAAAAGGTCAGTGAATATTCGTATGAACAGGCGAAAAACAATCGTAAGCCACAGGTGAGCGGATCTATATCAGAGTCTCTTTCACATTCAGGACGTGAGAGTGACGTCAATCTCGGAGGAAACATAGGCATTAACGCTGGCGCAACGCTTTATCAGGGTGGAGCAATAAAGAATAATATAGAAAAGAGTCGTATTGAAGCAAACAACGCTGTCGTCAGAACCGACCAGTATGATCATAATCTGATCATCAAGATTCTTCAGAACTTCCTTACGGCTCTCTCATCGGAAGAGCTTCTTCGTTATCAAAAAGTGATTCTTGAGACAAGTGAGGAGCAGCTTCGCCAGGGAGAGGAGAAATACAAAGTCGGTACAATCTTGGAGAGCGACTACCTAATTCTTCAGGCTCAGCACGCCAACGACGAGTGTAATCTACAGAGCAGCCAGATCAACCGTGATAATGCGTTGCTAAACCTAAAACTTGCACTGTCGATGGATCCCAATGCAGAGCTTACCCTCGTCTACCCAGACACAACAGATATGGAGGCTTTGGCTGAAATGCCAAGTGTGGAGACTGCCATACAGCGTACTCTTGACACTTATCCTGACATGATTTTGGCAAAGTCGAATATCGAGATCCAAAGAATCAACGAGGAGATCACACGTGCTGGCAGACGTCCAACAGTGTCAGCAAGCGCCGGCCTTAGCACAGGACACCGAAACTTTGATGATTTCGGCAATCAGTTGGTCGATCGTTTTAGCCAGAGTTTGGGTGTGTCAATGTCCGTTCCAATCTACGATAGAGGAAAGACAAAGACATCTTTGAAGATGAATGAGATACAGACAAAGATGGCGGAGGTTGATATGCAGGAGACGGAATTGAAACTACGTCAGACCGTGGCTGTCGAATGCGCAAACGTGGATTTGGCATACCGTAAGTTTAAGACTAACGAGAAACGTGCTCAGGCATACAAGGCTGTATACGACGCCTATAATATGAAGTTCAAATACGGAACAATCACAAGTGTGGATCTTTTGCAGCAGCAGAATAATTACATTAATTATCTTACAGAGTATGTAAGATCTAAATACTCATTCATCCTCGAGCGTAAGATTTTGGATGTCTATATGGACTATCCGATCAAGTATGAGGCAGTACGCGTTAAATAAGAAAAAAATAAAACAATAATACAATGGCAAAGAAAATTGGCATAGGCATAGCTATAGCTCTAGTCGTAGGACTTTTGCTATACTTCTTCTGGCCGTCTAAGAAAGAAGTCTCTTTCAAGACGCAGGTGATCGAGGAGGGTTCGATTTCCAAGTCGGTATCAGCCACTGGTTATTTGCAGCCCGCAGATAAAGTGGAGGTCGGTACACAGGTGTCAGGTAAGGTGGAGAAGCTTTACGTGACTTATAATTCAAAGGTGAAAAAAGGTCAGGTGTTGGCTGAATTGGATAAGTCGACGCTGCTTGAGCGTCTGTCGCAGGCTAAATCACAAAAGTCGAGCGCAGAGAGCACATTGAACCTTGCCACTCAGAACTACAACCGTACTAAGGCATTGTTCGAGGCAGGTGCAGCCACTCAGCAGTCGTATGACGAGGCAACTAACACTTACATCCAGGCTCAGAACACACTTAACAATGCCAACACTAATGTGCGTGAGGCTCAGGTGAACCTTGGATACGCGGTCATCACGTCTCCAATCGACGGTGTGATTCTTGCTAAACAGGTTGAGCAGGGACAGACAGTAGCGTCTTCATTCTCAACTCCTACATTGTTCGTTATCGCTAAAGACCTTAAGAGCATGACAGTGGAGGCTAATATCGACGAAGCTGACATAGGCCAGGTGAAGGTTGGACAGAAGGTTGAGTTTACAGTTGACTCTTACATGGGTGAAACATTCAACGGAACAGTTCAGGAGATCCGTCTTGAGCCAAAGGTTACAAGCAACGTCGTGACTTATACAGTTGTAGTAAAGGCAGAGAATCCAGAGGAGAAGCTATTCCCTGGCATGACAGCCAGCGTCACTATCTTCACAGATTTGCAGCAGGGCAAACTTGTCCCTGTAGCAGCTATGGCTTTCAATCCATCAGAGGAGGTGTTTGCCTCACTTGACAAGCCAGAGCGTCCATCAAAAGATGGCATGAGAGAAGGAAGACACTCAGAAGGTGTCGACGGAGAGAAGGGTGAGCGTCCAAACCGTGAGAAGAGAGAGGCAATGCGTCAGAACGGACAGAAAGTCTGGGTCAAGAACGGCAACTCAATCAGACCACGTTTCATCGAGACAGGTGTGAACGACGGAGTTAACGCAATCGTTAAAGAGGGCCTTGCTGTGGGAGATACAGTGGTGATCTCAGCACAGGTAGGTGAGAAAGTGAAGAAGGCAAAGGGTGGTCCATCCAACAACCCATTGGCTCCTCAGCCTCCACGCGGTAGCAGAAAAATGATGAAATAAGAGTATGGCAGATTCCATAATCAGAATAAACGACTTAAAGCGTAACTTCATCGTCGGAAGCGAGACGGTGCGAGCTTTGCGTGGAGTGTCGTTCGACATCAAGGCAGGTGAGTTTGTGGCAATCATGGGAACCAGCGGTAGCGGAAAGAGTACGATGCTGAATATCCTTGGTTGCTTGGACAAACCTACGTCGGGAGAATACTACATCGACGATATCGAAGTGTCGAAATTCTCCAACGACAAGTTGTCGGAGATCCGCAACAGGAAGATTGGCTTCGTTTTCCAGAGCTACAACCTTCTTCCACGTACCGCAGCTATCGAACAAGTGGAGCTACCATTGCTCTACAACCCCGACGTCAACGCCAAAGAACGCAGGGAGAGAGCAGAAGAGGCTCTCCGACTTGTAGGTTTGGAGGAGAGAATGTATCATCTTCCCAACCAGATGTCAGGAGGACAGCAGCAACGTGTGGCAATCGCGCGAGCTATCGTCAACGATCCCGTGATCATTCTTGCCGATGAGGCGACTGGAAACCTTGACACCCGTACATCCTACGAAATCATGAGTCTTTTCCAGCGACTTAACGAAGCCGGTAAGACCATCGCATTCGTAACCCACGAACCAGACATTGCTGCATTCACGTCAAGAGTGGTGATGCTTCGCGACGGTAGAGTGACTAAGGATGAACCAGTGAATACACAGAGTGCTCAGGCAGCCCTTGACGCACTTCCTGCAAGCGACGACTATTAATATTTAGACGACACTATGAATTTCTCGAATCTAATAAAAATCGCATACACGGCTTTGCTCCGCAACACTACGAGAGCCCTGCTCACAATGCTCGGAATCATCATCGGTATCGCTTCTGTGATCGCCATGGTCAACATGGGACAGAGCTCACAGGCGCAGATAGAGGAGAATATCTCGTCGATGGGAACAAACCTTATCATGGTGATGCGTGCTCATCAGCGTGGTGGCGGTGTGAACCTCGGTAATGCCAACTCACAGTCGCTTAAGATAGCCGACGTCGAGGCGATAAAATCACAGGCAATCTATGTAGAAGCAGTGTCGCCATCGGTGAACGCTTCCGCACAGCTCGTAAATGGCTCAAAAAACTGGCCAGGACAGATGCAAGGAGGCAGTCCGGAGTATCTTGCCATCAAGAAGTATGAAATCGCCTACGGAACGAATTTTACGCAGCAGGACATAGCCTCATACGCAAAAGTCTGCTTGATTGGAAAAACCATCGTCGACAATCTGTTTGATGAGGGAGAAAATCCGATAGGCAAAGAGATCCGATTTGGAAAGACGCCGATGAAAGTTATCGGAGTGCTTGAAGAGAAAGGACAGAACAGTATGGGCCAGGACCAGGATGATATTCTTATCGCTCCGTATACGACGGTACAGAAACGAATCTTGGCGCAGACCCATCTTAATATGATCTATGCCTCGGCAAAGAATGAAGATGTGTGCCAGCTTGCGACAGAAGAGATTGAGAAAATCCTACGCACAACACACGGACTTGCACCAAGCGCCAACAACGACTTTGAGGTACGTACACAGGCAGAGATGTTGGAAATGATGTCAAACGTAGTCGGCACAATCGCGTCGCTACTAACAGCCACAGCCATCATATCCCTTATCGTAGGAGGTATCGGAATCATGAACATCATGTATGTGACCGTCACTGAGCGTACAAAAGAGATTGGATTGCGTATGGCAATCGGAGCCAAGGCAAAAGACGTGCTATGGCAATTCCTTATTGAGAGCGGTATGTTGAGTGTGATTGGTGGAATCATCGGTATCTTCGTTGGCATCATAGCCTCCTACGTCATAGCCCAAGTGATGGCATCACCGTTTGTGGTGAGTGTAGGAGCAGTGTTTGTGGCATTCTTCGTGAGTGCCTTCATCGGAATTTTCTTTGGATGGCTACCAGCAAAGAAAGCAGCCAAATTGGATCCGATCACTGCGTTGAGATACGAGTAATAAAATGCTGAATTATGCCCACTGTGTTATGAATAAAGATGGGCACTGGCAAAATTTAAGACAATAGAACCAATTTCAAAATAGTAAAATCAAAGGGTGATACAAAATGTTAAAACAAGGTTTTCGAACTTACATTTTGTCACTTTTTATATGATTAAAGCCGTTTCAAAGCTTAATAATTACAGTTAAGACTCTGAAACGGCTATGTTTTTGAAGAATTTAAATGTTTTGCCGAACAAACCATTGAACGGTAAGCGTCCAATCTGAAAAAATCAACCAGTTTGGACGCTTATCAACATCTACATAAAAACTGTAAAAGCCTTAAAATTAGAGTTGAAAATGAAATTTCAGGTAAAAATAAAAAGAATTGATTGGATTGATCAAGATACAAAAGAAGCTGAAGTTTTCTTTAGAGTAGGAAACTCGGACTATTGGGCATTTAGTTCACCTTTTAACTTCGCTGAAGGATCAATATCTAATATTGAAATAGATTTCTTAGAAAGCGAAGATGTCTCTTTTGAAAGTTTTTTTAGTGATAACAGAGATAAGGAAATGAAGATTGTTCCTTTCGGTGATAATAGAACATCCTATCATTGTTATGGAAGAATTATAAATGTAAATCCTATTATTGTGGATTGTGGCGATATGCAGTTTGAACACGGTGAGTTTACACATGACGAAAAAGTTATTGGAGAATATGTATATTTTGTCATTTCAAGATTAGAGATATTAAGTATATGACAGCATATTAAACATCTATCGAGAATATATCTAACACGAAAAGTTTTCACAATGTAACATCTTTAGTAAACAATCATAAAAATAGACAAGCAGGACA
>JAKSKU010000025.1 GCA_024401565.1 Paludibacteraceae bacterium | reverse complement strand
TTGTTGCATCTTTGCATTGTTGCATCTTTGCATTGTTGCATCTTTGCATTGTTGCGTCTTTGCATCTTTGCATCTTTGCATTGTTGCATCTTTGCATCTTTGCATCTTTGCATTGTTGCATCTTTGCATTGTTGCATCTTTGCATTGTTGCATCTTTGCATCTTTGCATCTTTGCATTGTTGCATTGTTGTATTTAGACATAACTACTAAATGTGTGTTGTAGAAGTTTATGTAACATAACATTTTTTCAAGATTATTGTAAAAAATGTTGCTTATTCAAAAAGCATGCTATATATTTGCACCGTCTTTAAGAAGAAAGACACTATTGCATAATTATCGTTAAAGTAAATATAATGGCAAAATTCATTACATTTTTCGGACAGAAAGGTGGGTGTGGAAAGACAACACTTTCTGTTTTATGTGCCAACTACTTGGCATACTGTCAGAATAAAAAGGTCACAGTTCTTGACGCAGATTATCCACAACATTCAATGGTGAACAAACGTAAGCTTGATTATTCCAAGCTTTCTGAGTCAGTTAGATCAAAACGACCATTGAATCTTTGTTATTCTATTCTTCCATGTTGTTTAGGTTCAGCACCAAACAAAGATAATGTCACTAAGGATGTGGCACCATTTATTCTTGACGAACGTTATCGTGAGCGTTTGGGAGATTTTGTCTTTGTTGATTTTGTTGGTTCAGTGAATTTAGGTGCAAGTACAGACACGATGTTTCAGTGTCTTGCAAAGATGGATTATATATTCATTCCTTTTGAATTTTCAGATCTGTCTTTGTTATCTCAATATCAATCTACACTCATTATGATAAATCACATTAAGAAGACAAACCCTAATGTGAAAGTTGTCACATTCTTTAATAAGATTCCAAATCAAGGGAACTTCTTTTCTGGCAGTAAGGCAGAAAAGCAAATTCTTGATGCTTACAACAAATTGAATGTAGACATTAGAATGGAAAATGGAGTGACTGATTCAATACGAATGAGGTCGTTTGATTGTGTGAACACTGTGTTGCCTATCAGACATAAGTACCTAAAGGGATACGAGAGCGAAGGCTACCACAATGAGGGTAAAATAGGAAGCTTTATTGACGAATTTTATTCAATCATAACAAAATAAGGATATGGCAGACAACACTACTGATGTATTTGCAGAATTCGAGGACTTGTTAGCTGAATTGCCACCTGTGCCTGAAGATCGTCCTATGATGGCTCTTACCGAAATCAGAGAATATAGGGAAAAGCAAAGGGAAGAGGAAATGAAAAAATTAAACAATGCATCTTCTCAAAGTACAAATGATCCTAAAGGTGAGACACCAGAAGAAACTTCTTCAGCGACAGAAAAAATGGATCGTTCAAGCAAAAAGAAATTCACGGATCATGATATCAGTGAATTTCATGATGTGTTCTCTTGTGTAAACCAAACAACGCAAGACTTTGGAACGCAGACAGTAAGACTATACATTCCTGACGTACAGATATTGGCAACATTGTCTAATTGCATAAATAAGAGAATCGCATTGTCTGATATCATCCATAACATTCTAAGTTTGTACTTGGAACAAAATAAGGACAAAGTAAAAGAGACACTTTCAAATAAATTTGCAAATTATACGAAGTGATGGAAGAAAACATAGAATCAGTTCAGAATGATGTGACAGAAAAAAAAGCATTTACAAACAAAAAAGTATTTGCCGATAACGAGATTGCTACTTTTGATGAAGTTTTCACTTGTAGAAACCAAGACAGTCAGAATCTTGACACGCAAACGACAAAAATGTATGTGTCTGACATAAACAAGATTGTGATGTTGTCTAGACTCATGCCAAAGAAAATAGGCACACCAGATATTTTACACAATATACTGAACCTATATTTTGAACAGAACAAAGAACATATTAAGGAGATATTTTCTAAAAATCTGCCTTTTTCTTTTGCATATGAAGAAGATTCAAAATAGAAAAGATAAGGATCTGTTGATTCTTAAAATTGCAGAAATCATTTTGACACGAAGATGGACGGAAATTGCGAATGTCGTGCATGAATCAAAAGATAATACTTCTTTGGATGAATATTGCTTGACAAAACAAACTCTTATGTCCCTCAGATTTTTGATTGAGGAATTAGAAAACAAGTAGATATAAGCCGTTAAGGACATTCCCTTAACGGCTATTTTGATTAAAAAAATTAGGGCAAAATATCATTACTCGTTAAGTTTTTGTATTTTTGCACCGTCTTTCGGAAAGACATTATTGCATAATTCATTAAAATAAGAAACATAATGCTCGGAATAGAGAATATATCATGGAGTAGTTTCCTTAGTGTGACAGTGCCAATAACATTAGCACTGGACGGATTTTTTTCATATCGATGTATAAGCAAAGCTCCTAAAGAAAAGCAAAGTTCTTATACAAACAAAAATGACCTTGCCAACGAAGAAGAATCTGCACAATCCGAAGAATATACTGAAATAGAACCTGAAAATGCAACTGCGTTTGATGACAACTATGAAGACATTCCAGATATGACACAATCTGAAGATGCCCTTTCTCAGTTAGCAGACGATCTTGTTGCTCAGGCAGAAGCTGTCAGTCAAAATGACGCTTCTATAGATATAGAAGACATCTATTCGGAAGTAGAAGCTTCGGCTGAAGAATCCGCAGATGACAATGAAGAAGAAACTGTTCCTGTTCAGGCAGAATCAAACGAACAAACATTCTCTGAGACCAGAAATACTCAGGAATTACAGGAATACGAGAGTATTGGAAACAATTTTCATTGGAATTAATCAATAAACATAATTATATGAATACACAAAAGAAGAACCTCTTGAAATGGGGTATGGTGGCATTGTGCTTGTCACTTGCTACTAATTCGTATGCAGATCTTGACGCATCTGCTCTAAATCAACAGATTTCTACAACAACAGGTACACTCAAAGGTCTTGGAAATGGACTTTTGACATTGGTCCAGGTATGCTGTGGTTTGGCTTCTATCTATGGTATCTTGACTGTAGTAAAGAAGCACTTGTCTAACGAGCAGGATGCAAATAAAGCTCTTACTGGTTGGGTAGGTGGAGTGTTGGTGCTTACTGCGCTAAGCTCTTTGGTTAAAGCTCTATTCTTCTAATCAGATGTTTCACATCACAAGTGTAGGAGTAGGCAAATACCCAGTGTTCTGGGGACTTCAAATGCGATGGGCAATATTGGGACTCTCAATCTTTTTTGGGAGTTTCATATTGTTTATTGTATTACAGATGTTTAGTATCGTCCTTGCCCTTGGAGTCTGCATTCCCTTAGTTCTGATAGGAATCTATATCTCATATTCGTTCAATAAGAAATATGGAACAAGAGGATTCAGCAAATTTCTTGCCAACAGAAAACTCCATACAGGGGTTCATTACAAGTCTGCATTTCAGGATATTATAATCAGCAAATAAGATGGAAGAAGAAAAGGATGAAATATACCGTGTTTTTGAATACAAAGACAATAATCCAATTTTACTGTTGGAAACCGCAGATAAGGTAGAAGCTGTTGAATTCATCTTATCCAATTATTCAAGAGACACACTTGAAAGCCAATCAGTTCTTGTTGAATTAAATATTGATTCAAATTTATTTTGGGGGAATAAACACGAATCCGTGAATATACTAATAAACAAATCCATATCAGATTGTCTTTCGAAATTGAATGGTTTTGTTATGCCTTATTTGAACATACAAAATGTAAAAATCATCGAATTTGAAAAAAAGCAATTTAATTTTAACAGAAATGAAAGTGTTGTAAAAAAAGAACTTAGCATTATAGCAAAACAGTTGAATCTCAACACGACAATTTTTGATATTCCTCAATTAGGAAATGTTTATATACCAATAAAAGCCATTAACAAATTTCTAGATAAATCAGCAAGCAATAAGAGTGTTGATTATAATACACATTATTCTGTAATGTATAAACTCCTTGATATAATAAAAAAAGCAAAAATTGTAGAAATTCACTCTAACTATAACAAAAACGAAGCAACTGAAATCAGAAGTCCTAAGGAAGGTTTTACAGGAAATCTTGCATTTATTAGGTCTTATGGAGCTATCAAATCAAGTAATGAGAAAGAAGTATTATGGATAAAATTGTCTTTAAAACATATCTTGGATAGAAAAGATTGTGTTACAAAAAATTTATATAGTTACGAAATTGAATGTTTGGAGGTAGATAAAAAAGAAAAAATTGAATCGGCTGTTCCCCATCATGTCGAACCGAGTACAACAACCCAATGTACGTATCGATTAAACCCCTCGATGGCATACGATTCAATTTCTTTGGCAAATTTATTACATAATGTTGAAAAATCCTACGACAAAGGCAAAGAAATTGAATTGCGACATCCCATAGCCAACTCTTCAAATTTAGCGAAGAACCAGACAACGCACTTGATATCGTCCAACTCAATTTCATTGGCAAAGTTACTACTTGATGTTAAGAAATCCTACGATGAAGAAAAAAATATTCTCGATGCAAGCAAAGAATCTGAAAAATTACTCATAGAACCAGGAAATAACATTCTAAAAGAGTATTTGCGTCAGAATAATTTTTTGGATAGAGAAACACAAGAAAAGATAGTAAATGACAAAGGTACACATATAACGACAAATGTAGATACACGATTGGATTCCGAAATAGAAACTATAAAAGATAAACTGGAGTCTCTGCATGAGGACCAGGAAGAGTCAAATACAAAAAGCGTAAGAAAAAAAAGATGAAGAATACAATCTTGAATATAAAAAAAATCGATCCATTACAACAGGCGCCGTTCTCGTTAGAGTATCCGACCCCACCTTCGTTGCTTATGGATTCGATTCCACTTGCAAAGTTACTAAAAGATTTCTATAAAGATATAAAAAATGAGCAGAATAGTAAAAATAGACGATGTATGTCCGATTTATAAGATTGAAAATGGTGTTCTAATCAGCAAAAATGGAGATTTGACAGTAGGATATGAAATATATCTTCCTGAGCTTTGGACATTAGGAGATTCGGATTATGAAAAGATGCATTCAGACTGGGTAAATTGTATTAAAGATTTACCTGCATACACCATAGTCCATAAACAAGACATTTATTACGATGCTGAATACAAATACGAGGGAAAACAAGAAACTTTCCTTCAAAGAGGTTATGCCAGACATTTCAATGGACGACATCATCTTAAACATAAATGCTACCTTTTTTTTACCAAAAGCACAAAGGACGCAATAAAGAATAGTACAGCTCGCTGGAGTCCTCTATGCAAAACCCTAATTCCTCAAGAGAACTGTGATCCCAATGAGCAAACTGCCTTTTTCAAAGCCGTAGATCTTGCTATGGCTGGATTCAAAATGTTATCTGATGAGGAAAAGAACATTTGTGTCACATACAGAAAACTATCAACTACTGATTTAGTTGGCACAAAGCAACCTTGTAAGTTCGGGTTGCTTGATCTATATACCAATTTGTCTTTTGGTCAGGAAGACTTAATTACATTAAATGATATTCATACTGAAGATGGAGACCTAATAATAGGAAACAAGCTGGTTTCTATTCATACTTTAGCAGAAAGTGAACAATTGCCATTACATACTGCGACACACAGCTACAATGTCAATTATAGCACACCTCCGTACTATGTTTGCAATTCATTTGTATCTCCACTTGGAGAAAGGCTTGGATTCGAACATATCTACAATCAATATTTTTTTCTTGAAGACAATATAGATGTCATCAAGGACTTGACAAGAAAAAGCAACCTTCTTGGGTCAACAGCTTCTTTAAGTAAAGTAAATGAAGTCACTAAAAAGAGAACAGACGATTTCATTGATCACGAAGCAGAAACCAAAGAAAGAATCTGTAGATGTGCTTTTAATATCATCACATGGGATAGGAACGCAAAGAATCTTGAGAAGAAGAACACGAAATTAGAAAGAGAATTTATCTCTCTTGATTGCAAACAAGTAAGGGTTTCTGATATAGCACCTCAAATTTTCTGGGGTGGAATAGCAGGAGCTGAAAGTTATTACCCGATGGACGACACTTTTATCACGTTCGTCAACAACGGATGTGATTTTGTAATAACAGACTCAAATTACAAAGATTGGGTAGATAATAGCAACTTCCATATTAACCTATGCGACCGAATTTTCGGAATACCTATCAAGGTGGATCTCGATGACATGCCTATGAAGAATGGATGGATAAGCAATAGAAATAAGATTATTGTCGGTCCGTCTGGTAGCGGAAAATCTTTCTTCATCAATAATATGTTGATGCAGTATTACGAAATGAATACACATATCGTAATAGTCGACGTTGGTGATTCATATCAAGGATTATCTAACCTAATCAAAGAGGAAACTAACGGAAAAGATGGAACATATTTTACATACAAAGAAGATGATCCTATCCAGTTCAATCCCTTCTTTGTGTCTGATAATGTATATTCAGAAGAAAAAATCGGTACTCTTGTAAGTCTGATAACATTGCTCTGGAAAGGTGATGAAAAGACGTCTCAAACCGAATATACATTTTTGAAGATGTCAATAAACAATTATATTGACTATATTTTATTGGGTACTGTCAAACCAAATTTAAATTCTTATTACGAATATCTAGATAAGGAATTTCGTGAATACTTATCTATTCAGAAAGATAAAGTAAACGAATCCGAATTTAATATAGGCAATTTACTTCACAATTTACAGCCATACTATAAAGGAGGAAAATACGACTTTCTTCTGAACAGTGAAAAAGAGTTAAACTTATTGGAAGATAGATTCATTGTATTTGAACTGGATAATATCAAAGAGAACAAAACCCTTTTTCCTATCGTATCTCTTATTATCATGGACACATTTGTTGAGAAGATGCGTAAACTGAACAATAACAACATACGAAAGTTTATGTTAATCGAGGAAGCATGGCAAGCATTGTCTAAGGAGAATATGGCTGAATTTGTCAAATATCTTTTCAAGACAGTGCGTAAGTTCTTTGGCGAGATTGCCGTTGTGACTCAGGAAGTCAAGGATCTTGTCGGCAACAAAATAGTCCAGGATGTATGTGTGAGTCAAGCAGACACAAAAATACTTCTTGATTTCTCTGGCTATAAAGAGAATATGCAACCTATACAAGAAGCGTTAGGTCTAAGCAAAGAAGAGATTGCTATTCTTTTATCGGTCAATAAAAAACTCGACTTCAACAACAGAAACAGATATAAGGAGGTGTTTGTATCCGTTAAGAAAAAAAGTCAGGTTTTCGCTACCGAGGTGAGCAATGAAGAGTATATGGCATACACGACTGAACGACCAGAGAAAGCGACTTTGTTCAATATAAAAAGAGAAAAGAACTGTTCTATGGCTCAAGCTATAGAATTATATGTAAAACATAAAAGGAAAATATAATGGGAAAAATCATTTCATTAATTGCAGGAGCGTTGCTGTCTTTACAAATGTATGGGCAACCAGTGACTGTTGTTGACGGATCTGCCTTCGGACAACGTATCGCATCCATGTCAGCTGATGCGGAGAATGCACTCAACAACTTAGAGCAACTTCTTGATCAGGCAGACAAGATGAATTCACAAGTTTCAAGAATGGATAGCATAAAGAACAAGGTGACCAAAGTGTCAAACCGAATTAAAATGTTATCACGATTTACGGATCTTATTCAGACATCACAAAATGCTGTTTCTTCTCTAAGATATAGTACAGAAGTTATAAGTTCCTCACCTTATCTTACTCTTAAAGAAAAAACAGCTCTTTTATTGTATACGACTAAATTGGTAGACAATATAATTGAGGATGTTACACAGATAAAAGAATTGATAGAACATCCAGAGAAGAGCGAAATGAGTGAACATGAACGTTACAATGAAATAACTAAGTATGATGCTCAAATCAACAACTCTATTGAGACTCAAAATAGGGTGGTAAGAAAAGTAAAAGAAATAGAATATGAAAAAGAATCTTCAATGATGAGAAAGAGCTCTTTTTCTACATATGAGATTTACGCAAAAAGCAACAAACAGACAACACAAAAACAAACTAAACAAATAAACTGGTAACTATGATGCTACTTAATTTATCAAGTACGCTTAATGAATATATAGCGACTCCTTTTAAGGATTCAGTTCAAGACATAATGACTAAGGTAATTGATAATTATCTTGGCAATTTCATAACTGTAAGTCAAGTTGTTTGTGGAATAGGTGCTGTATTTTACATCGGTTCTATTCTATCAAAGGTGCTTGCTAGCGGAGGTGAGGAAAAATTGGATTTATGGAAATTGTCTCGTCCTGTTGGGATTTTTCTTCTTATTGCGTCGTGCCGATTGGTTTGTCCTGCTGTCGACTTTATAATAGAAAAACCTCTGATTGCCCTAACTGAAACATCACATAAGGCACAACAAGAAAAAATATCTTCAAAAAGAAGAATGTTAGAAGATAAAAAAACAGCAGTGACTCAAGAAAAGCAAAGTACGGAAAGCGACGAACCTTCTAACCTTGGGACAAAAATATCTAATGCCTTCACGGAAGTGTGGGATGGTGTCACTGGTAATTTGGATTTTGGAACAGTTATAACAAACAAGATATGGTATCTATTTGAATGTATAGCGGATATATTTATGAGTGTGGCAAAATTGGTGATCATAATGATATCGTCGTTATATAAGATAATACTTACAATATTCGCACCGTTTGCATTCGCACTCAGCATGTTTCCATATTTCCACGACAACATTAAGCACTGGTTCGGGCGATATATCCATGCGTCGTTATGGATTCCTATTTCTTATGTTTTGGAGTTAGTCCAAAATTGTTGCACAGAATCCTTTCTCGACAAACAAATTGACTTCTACAATAAAGTACAAAGTTCAGGGACTTATGATGTGATGTCCTCTGGTGATGGATTTCAATGTTTTACAGGAATCGTGTTGTCTATCGTCATAGGTTGTATGTATCTGTCTATTCCTACAATCGCATCTGCAATCATATCAAGTGCAGGAGGAGAATTTATGACAGGCACTGCCATGACTGCCGTATCTTGGATGGGAAAGGCATTTGGAACTTCTATAAACATTGCCAGTAAAGGTTCTGCAAAGGTTGCAGAGAAAGCTATTGATAACGCAAAAGCAAAAATGGGTAAATAACTATAAAAGGAAGAAACATGGAATTCAAAAATCTAATTAACATAGAATCGGCATTTAAGCTGAGTAAAGGTATCACATTTGCCACTATAGCCATGTGTGCAATAATCAGTTGCTCCGCCATTTTTATGAGTCTACAGTATGCTGAGGAACAAAGACAAAAGATATATGTCCTTGACAATGGCAAGTCTCTTATCCTCGCACTTCAGCAAGATGTTCAGATGAATAGAGAAGCGGAGATTAAGAGTCATGTCAAGCGATTTCACGAACTCTTCTTTACGCTTACTCCAAATCAGGAAGCGATAGATTATAACATCAACCAAGCCTTGTATTTAGCAGATAATAGCGTGTTGGAATTCTACAAAAACCAACAAGAGAAAGGGTTTTATAAGTCTTTGATAGGAAGTAACGTAATAGGAGACATAAGGGTTGATTCTGTTATAGTCAAAACCGACTGCTATCCATACAAAGCGATTATGTACGGAAAAACTTCTTATATGCGTACTTCATCCATAACATATTTTAGTCTGATCACAACTCAAACACTTGTAAATGTGCAGAGATATGATAACAATCCTCATGGTCTGATGATTGAAAACTGGAAAGTGGAACTTAACGAACAGATTGGAGAACCTCGCAAAAGATAAGCCTATGGAACAAAAAACAAAGAATGAACTATTATTTGTGCAGATAGCCACGGTTATCGGCTTCGCTTCAGTATGTGGTATGTTTTACTATCTTGATGGGGGAAATCCTACTGAAGAGATAGTAAATACAGAGATAACCATTCCTGAATATCAATCGGACAAAACGACTGACAATAGCAGAATTGCAAGTTATGAAACAGCCCTGGCTATTGAACATCGTAAACAAGAAGTTCAGGATGCACAAAAGGAATTCAACACATTTGATTTCTTTAATAATGAGGCGGATGTTCCTGAACAGACGGAAACTTCAATAGACGATAGAATAGCTCAGTTAGAAGCAAAAATAGGAGAGAGTGCAAAAGAATCTGAAGAACCCAAAGCAGAGCCAGTTAAAGTTTCAACTCCAGTGCGTAGCGTACAAAGAACAGGAGGTAAGCGAGCTGAAACAAATGAAGAAAAGAACAAAAGAATTATAGATGAGAAACGCAAACAATTCATCAATAAAAGCAAGAAACAAATGTTCTCCACTGGTGTCCTGGTTGATGATGATTTATGCTTTGTCCGACAGCTGACACCAGAAGAGGTGGCTATGGGATATGACGCATTTGTACAGAGAGAAAATAACAAAAACATAGCACAAAACACTCCTGTCGCAACTGCAACAAACCAGGAAAAACCGAAAAAATTAAATGGTTTCAAACCAATGGAAGAAAAGCAAACTAAGGGAGAAAAGGGAGCTATTCGTGCAGTTGTTCATGGAGAGCAAAAGAATGTAACAACTTCTAGTCAGGTGCAATTACGTATTCTAGATGAAATTGAGATTGATGGCACAACAATTCCTAGGAATACTATTATCTATGGTCAAGCTCGGTTTCAAAATAATAGAATGGGTGTGCATATTGAAAATATCGCTTATAACAACAATGTTTACCCTTTCAAGGGCATAATATACGACAAGGATGGATTCGAAGGTCTATATGTACCAGACAATCTAATCAATGATGTGAGCAAAGAGTCTTCAAGCAATTCTATCAGTAACAGCTCTGGTGTCAATCAAATGACAACAGGTATGGCAAGTGGTAATGTTGGTGGTGTCTTGGTGGGTGCTGTCAGAACAACAGCTTCTACAATCAAAGGAGCTACCAGCAACAAAATAAAAGAGACAAAAATAACATTACCTGCCAATTATAAAATTTTGATCAAGGTTAAGCAATGACATAATAAATTTTTTAATGAAATTATGCAAAGAAGTGGTAGATGATTGAGAAATTATCTGCCACTATTTTTGTTGACTATAAAAGAACAAAAAACAAACCATAAATCATGAACGGAAAGAAAGATGATGTTATGGCACTGTGGGAAACATTTCAGAACATAAGTGTCAAACGAGGTGGACTCAAAAAGAGTTCTATTCAGACATTTGAGACAACTCGAAAAAGCTTGATCAAATTCAAATCGTGGTTGGTAACAAATGGACAAGACAAAGATTTTGTTTTGACTTATGACTACCTTGCACATTCAGGTGTCGACGAATTCTATGAGTTTCTTATATCTGAGAATCTTAAGAACACGACAATTCACAAAAGATTTATCTATTACAAGAAATTCCTTTATTGGCTTGGAGACAAAGGATATGTAACAGAAGGTGTGGTTCGAAAGATTGAAGAGCCACGACTCCAAACAATCCAGAAGAAAGTTGTATATCTAACGGTAGAAGAGCTTCAAACTTTTTATAGAAGCAACATATCGGGTATGGGAAGAATGGCTGAAGAAGTCAGAGATTCTTTTGTTTTTGCTTGTTTTACAGGTCTTAGATTTTCGGATCTTATTAAATTCAACTGGGATGAGGTGGAGTTTAAAGAGAACAGAATCGCATTTGTTTCTCAAAAGACATCCCACCTGACATATGTTGAGCTCAACAATGTTTCAAAAGGGATTCTGATTAAACAGTTTAAGAAGAAGATATCCAATTTAGTTTTTGAAATTCCTCATTATACAATCACTTATAACAAAATACTGAAAAGGATAGCTCGCAAACTGAGATTTATGCGAGTTATCGAACAGACTCAATATTCGGGGACAGCAAAAGTTGTTACAAGGACAAGATTGTGGGAGTCTCTGAGTTCACACACCGCCAGACGCACATTCGTTTGTTTGTGTCTTCACCTCGATATCAGACACGAAATGGTAATGAAGTGGACTGGTCACACTACATACAAAGGTATTAAGCCATATATAGATGTCATGGATTCTGCTCGTCAAGAACAAATGGACAAACTAAATGCGTGGGAATCTAATAATAAGACTTCCACTGATGACAATAAAGGTGAAAAATAAATGATTTTGGCTATACTACATCTGCCAAATGGTCGACTAGTCTCCGCTTTTGGATTCTCAAGAAATCGTCTCGTCTAATTGCACGACGGTTTTTGAATCGCTTGTCAAATAGCTTTACGACATTGCCATTAAACCATATATTAGGATTGAACTTAAAGAGCTTTGTTTCTGAATCACGGTATATTAATCCCGAATTTAGAATATCAGCTATTAATGTGTAACAGTTTGATTTTTTGTTGTTTAATGATGTTGTAATCATTTCTCGCATCATTCTGGCATTGTCTTCGTCCTCTGGAAGGAATTGTTCTGTAATACAGGCAATAACCTTAAAAGAGGACTTTTTCTTTATGTTGAGAAGAGATTTAGAAAATTTATTGCGAAAAAGCTTGAAAAAGGGGACATTGGAACGACTATCGTCTTTCTCAACATAAGCACCTATTTTTGTATTACCATTTTTTTCTTTACTTGACTGAGGTGCAAGAACATCAAGGATGCTTGAATCTATCTTTTTCTTGTCTAACTCCTTTTTTGTCAAAACCTTAACTTTTTTGTTTGCTTCGCCAGAATAAGACTCTGGAGTGACATTTCCACAACTTAAAATGTTAGGGTTTATATAATATGTCATCGCTTGACGTTTCCCTTTAGGTCTCGAAATTAAACCTCCAAAAATCAAATCGTTAATGGCATAGTTATATGTGCTGTCGCAATTAAAAAAATACTTTTTCCATAGTATATCCTTATCAAAAGTAACGACATTCACATTTTTTTTCTTGTCTATTTGTATGTGGTCAAGAAGATAAGCAAACAAGTGAGCTGATCTGATGGTCATGAAGTCAGCAAATAGTTTTTTTGTCTCTGGAGTCTGATGTAAACGGACAAATTTTCTATCATCTGTAATGATGTCGGCAATATCCATAAGTCCTGAGTCCTCGGCATTCTCTTTTGAACGGAGTTTCTCTAATTCGTCATAGACCTTTGTCGGACTTAAATTACTGAAGTTTGGATAATTAGCATCATTGGGAACAATGCTTGTTTTGCTTATTTTGCGTCCTGTCGCCTTGTTTGTGTGGTAGGTCAAGTCTGGCAACAGAGAGACTAAAACCTCCTTTTTAGCAATTTTTTTCATGTTATTAAAATAAAAATCGACTGCAAAAATAAAGAGATTATTCGTATTTGCAACAAAAAAAAGAGAAAATGTTACCATATCCTCTTTTTTGACTTCCTTCACGCTTCTCAGCTTTCCAGAAATATGATTTTTATTTTAATTACAATTTAACTTTTAATAAAAGTTCTTCTTTTTCTCGTTTGGTGATGCAAAAGTAGTGATAATTATTGACTCTTGCAAATTTCGGTCCCTTTTTATAGTCAATAGAGTATCTTTTTTTGACAATAATGTTATAACATAGAACTATAAGAGAGTCCGCTCACATTTGTCTAATGCTCAAATAATTGCAACACTAAAATTCCGTAAAATTTGGGAAGTTGTTTTTTGTTTTTCCACAAAACTTGGGAAGTTTTATTCTCGGATTGCATAATATAACATTAAACTTTTTTATTTCAAAGCGAAAAATTTGAATCACATGCTTGTTTTTCAAATTAAAGTATGTAATTTTGCATCGCTTTTGAAACATAGAGCAATAAACAATAAAGTAGAATTATCTCATTTCACAATGAAATAACTCTTTTGCATAATATCATTAAAATAAAAATTTTAATGCTTTTTTCTCAATTATGATTATCCCTCCCGACAAATTCAAACTCGCTAGTTTTGAAATTTATAAAAAAGGTTAATCAATTTGGCGGTATGGACGGGACTCGAACCCGCGACCCCATGCGTGACAGGCATGTATTCTAACCAGCTGAACTACCACACCATTTTGTTATGTCTTGCTCTCATTTCCTGATTGCGAGTGCAAAGGTAGTGCTTTTTTCTGTACTTGCAAATGTTTTTGCGATTTTTTTAAAATAAAATTAAAAAAAGACGCAGTTTCTTGCGTCTTTTATCTGAATCAATCTTGTTTACAGTGTTTTGGCAAATGAATTCAGGTCTACAAAGAATTTGTCTGTGTAGTCTTTTGTTTGTTCAGGAGCATCACCATCTGTGAGAAGATAGACAGTTTGCATTCCTGCCTTGTATCCAAACTGTAGGTCTGATATAGAATCGCCCACCATTGTCGACTCTGCAAAGTCAATTTCTGGATAGTCTCGTTTTGCGTCTTTAGCCATACCTATTTCTGGCTTACGTCTGCCTGTCTCCTCGGTTGTTAGGTCGACGCAGTAGTAAATCTTGTCGATGCGTCCATTCGCGTCTGCAATCTCTTTCATCATTAGTGTATGGACGTCTGCAAGTTGAGCCTCTGTGAATTTTTTCTTGCCTATTCCTCGTTGGTTTGTGACTATGAAGATTTTGTCAAACTTTTTAGCGAACACTGCCAATGCTTCTTTCACTCCGTCTAGGAACACAAATTCTTCTGGTTTTGTGACGTATCCGTCTACGATTCTTTTGTTGATCGTGCCGTCTCTGTCAAGGAATAGATATTTTGCTTTTGGAAATAGTCCGCCAAACTCTCGCTGTGCTTTGTAATAATCTTCAGGCACACCGATGTCGATAAAGTAGCCACCGAACGGATAAGCCACAATATTCTTTCTGAAAGACGGCATTTCGAGAATCTCTTTTTCGAAAGAGAATTTTGCAGGCATTCCCTGAGCGAGAAGCCAATCCTTCTTCACGATGTATATTCCACCGTTGATGTATCCTTCTCCGCTTAGTTTGCCTTTCTCCACAAAGTCGATAAGATTTCCGTCTCCATCCACCTGTACGGCACCGTATCTCTCCACATTGTCAACTTTGCGGAGCGCGATGCTGATGTTGTTGCCTTTCTCGAAATGGAACTTTTCAAACACGTCGAAATCGATGTCGAAAAGAGTGTCTCCGTTCAACACAAGTATGTCGTTGCTCTTTGCGTGAGTAGACGCAAGTGCTATTGCTCCTCCGGTGAAGAGTGGGGTAGTCTCTTGTGCATAGCTTATATTGATGCCGCGATAACTGTCGCCAAAATACTCCTGTACCTTCTCATGCATATAGCCGGTAGAGAGGATGACGTGATTGATGCCGATCCCACGCAGACGTGCGAATAAATAGGCAAGGAACGGCCTTCCGTCTACAGGTGCCATAGGCTTAGGTATGTTTCCAAGAACATGTTTCAGACGTGTTCCGAAACCACCTGCCAATATAATAGCTTCAGTAATCATATAGTCCAAGTTTTTAATCCATTTGAAGTGAACTCATACCTTTTGGCTGCAACTCCAAGTTCAGCCAACGCTTTCTCCACCGCAAAACGAGTACAGTTAGGACAGTAGAAGAACATGAATCCACCGCCTCCTGCTCCTGATATTTTACCTCCCGTCGCACCTGCTTTTAGGGCTGTCTCATATAGTTTGTCTATAAACGGATTTGAAATGCCATCTGTCATCTTCTTCTTATACTCCCAACCAAAATTCAGCAATTCACCCATCGCGTCAATGTCGCCTTTAAGAAGGTGTTCTTTCATCTGGACAGCTTGCTCTTTCAATTTATGCATAGCCTCAATCGACGACTGGTTCTTCCCTTTCACATTCTTTACCTGTCCCTCAATGATCTTAGCCGACTCACGGCTTGTCTGAGTATAACAAAGAAGAAGATTATGGGCAAGCTCATTTTGGAATTGACAACGTACGCGAAGTGGGTTGACAATCACTTTATTGTCGGCATAGAACTCCATAAAGTTTACGCCTCCGAAAGTGGCAGCGTATTGATCTTGTTTTCCTCCTGCCATATTCAAGTCCTCACGTTCAATCTTATATGCAAGTTGAGCGATGTCATACTCGCCAAGAGGTAGCTTTAGCCATTCTGCAAAGGCTCCTACAATTGCAACCATCAGAGTAGATGATGTGCCAAGACCAGAACCGGCTGGTGCGTCTACATGTAATGTGATTCGGAAAGAAAGTGGTTTGTGAGTAAAGTCAGATACTATTCTATTGTATGCTCCACGTGCCAACACAAAAAAACCGTCAGTTGACAAGGTTTCTGTAGCCTCACAAATCTCGAATTCGTTGCAGTCTGGACCTACAAACTCCACCTTGCCGTTGTCAAGAGGCTCGATAGTTGCGTAAGCATACATATTAATTGTAGCATTCAGAATGGCTCCTCCGTACAAGTCGGAGAATGGGGACACATCTGTGCCGCCGCCTGCCAACCCTAATCTTAATGGTGCTTTACTACGGTATATCATGTTTGTTTTTATTAAGTCATTACATTTGCATAACGGAAAAGAGACTCCGTTTATTGCGTTCACTAATCAAAAATAATTCAAAAAAATTATTTAACTGGTGTTGTATGTAACAAAAAAGTTGGTGTATAGTATACCAACAATAAAAAGGACTAAAAAATGAAAAATGTAAAAAACGTTAGTATTTATGTTAATTTATTAGGACTATTTACAAGTTGGCTGGTTCATCTGAGTAATAATAAGGAGATTATGATAGTGGTTGTTCAAACTTCAACTCTATGACGATGAATATTTAGAGTTTTGACATCTCATATAAATAGAGACGCGATGCACGCGTCTCTATTGGATTAATTTTAATATTCATTTATTCAAAAATACCCTCGACTGCATTCTCCTCGACTTGCTGGCTGGCGTCCTGGTTCTTGCAGTTGTATGTCTCTTTCACGTCGAACTTGATCTTTCTTTCGTAGTGAAGAGCTGGATCATCATATACCTTGTTCATGTATACACCCCAGATAGGAAGGGCTGTTGATGAACCCTGTCCGTTACGTAGGTTGTCAAAGTGGATATCACGGTCTTCTCCACCGACCCATACTCCAGTGATCAAGTCTGGAACGAATGCCATGAACCATCCGTCGGAGTTGTTCTGAGTTGTACCGGTCTTGCCTGCAACTTCTGTCTCCCAACCGATTCTGTATGAGTGTTTAGGGTGACCTTCCTCCCAAGGAATGGTGAAGTTGAATGACGCTGTGTTAGAACGAAGTCTTAAACCTGTACCACCGTCGATAACGCCTCTCATCAATGATATCATCTTTTCTGACGTCTCGTCGCTGAAGATCTCTTTCATACGTGGCTGGAATGTCGCCAACACGTTTCCGTCGTTGTCGAGGATGCTCTCCACGTATACCGGCTCAACCTGAATACCGTGGTTGGCAAATGCTGTATATGCGGCGCACATTTCGGCGATAGTCAAGTCGCAAACACCAAGACAAAGTGAATATACTGGCTCAATCTCTTGATTCTTGATGCCGAATGAGTGAAGTAGCTTCACGAATCCTTCTGGGTGGTACTGCATCATGATTCTTGCGGATGTCCAGTTGTTGGATGTCTGCAGACCACGTTTCAATGTGATCATCTGACCAACCTCCTTCTTTCCTGACTCACCGTAAGGGACGTTCTTTGGCTGCCAGATAGTATAGTCTTCTTCTCTGTTACCTGTTCTTACTTTTACAGATGGTTGTGTGTTGGCTACCTCGTCGCAAGGATTCATGCCGTTCTCCATTGCGTATGCGTAAAGGAATGGCTTGATTGTGGAACCAACCTGACGACGACCTACAGTACACATGTCATACTGGAAATAACGGAAGTCCGGACCACCGACGTATGCCTTCACATATCCGTTCTTTGGATCGATACTCATCATTCCGCTGCGAAGGAAATGTTTGTTGTAAAGGATAGAGTCAAGCGGTGTAAGGGTTGTGTCTTTTGAGCCATGCTCCCAGTCAAACACCGACATCTGGACAGGTGTGTTGAATGCCTCTTTGATTGCAGTGGCGGTAGCTCCTGCAGCTTTCATTCTCTGATATCTGTCTGTAAGACGCATTGCTTTCTGTAGCATCGAGTCTCTTTGTGCTTTAGATGTCTTGCTAGAGTATGGGGCAGTCTTACGGTTGGCTTTCTCTTTGAAGAACAAAGTCTGGATGTGTCCGCCCAAGAACTCTCTAAGAGCGTCCTCTGCATGCTTCTGCATACGAGAGTCGATTGTGGTGTGGATTTTCAAACCGTCTGTGTAAAGATTATATGGCGTTCCGTCTGGTTTCTTGTTTTTGTTACACCAGCCAAACAATGGATCTGTAGCCCATGCCAACGAGTCTTCGTAGTATTTCTGACGGTTCCATTTAGGATAATTGCTTCTGACAGGTTCTTCCGCTGTCATGACTTTTCTCAAATACTCTCTGAAGTATGGCGCAAGACCTTCTTTGTGGTCCACCTTGTTGAAACGTAATGAGATAGGCAGTTGTGACAATGAGTCTCTCTCTGCTGCGGTGATAAAACCAGCTTTTTCCATCTGTCCGAATACGACATTGCGTCGCTCGGTACACATCTCGATACGGCTTTCGCGGTGAGGATTGTAAAGGGCGGGGTTTTTAAGCATACCCACCAGCAATGCAGCCTCTTCCTGCTTAAGTTTGTCGGGAGTAGTTGAGAAATATACCTGTGCGGCAGAACGAATACCTACGGCGTTGTTAAGGAAGTCAAACTTGTTAAGGTACATGGTCATGATCTCTTCCTTTGTGTAGAGTTTCTCAAGTTTGGCTGCAATCACCCACTCTGTAGGCTTTTGCATGGCACGCTCTATTTTATCTTGTGCTACCTCTGTGTAAAGCAACTTTGCAAGCTGCTGAGTGATAGTCGAACCACCACCCGAATTCTTCTGCTGAAGGATCACTGATTTGAAGATCGCGCGGAATAAAGATCTGAAGTCGATACCGGAATGCTCCTTGTAGCGGATGTCCTCTGTGGCGATCAACGCATTGATTAGTTTTGGCGAGATATCCTCATAAGCAGTGTAGACGCGGTTCTCTTTCGACTGGAAATAACGTCCAAGCACGGCACCGTCGCTAGAAAAAATCTCTGTTGCGAATTTATTTTTTGGGCTCTGCAACTCTTCCACTGGAGGAAGATGCCCGAATGAACCGTTTTTGATACCAACAAACAATGCAATGACAGCTCCAATGGCTATCAAGAATATTGCCCAAAAAGCAATTGATAATTTACCGCTTATGCTCATTTTTCTGATTTTCTTTTGAAAAAAGCCTTTGTGCTGGCAAACTTAATGTTTTTTTCTCTTTTTATGAAGGTTTTTCTTGATTTTCTTATTTTACATTATCCAGCTCAGAATCGTTGGCGCGATGATGGCTGTCAAGATTCCGTTAAGGGATAGTCCTACTCCGGCGTAGGCTCCGTAACGTGTGCTGATCTCCATCACTCTTGATGTGCCGACGGCATGTGAGGCCGTACCCATACTCAGGCTCTCTCCGATTGGTGTCTTGGCTCTTGAAAGTCCGAAAATGCTCAATCCGAACACTCCGCCAAAGATACCTGCGATCACCACGGCTGACACTGTGAGTGCTGGGATTCCCCCCATCATCTCCGACACTTGCATCGCGATTGGCGTCGTGACTGATTTTGGGGCAAGCGAAAGCACAACCTCATCTGTCGCTCCAAGCCATTTGGCTATGTAGACGACGCTGAAAAGCCCCACTAAACATCCCACCACCTGGGATACAAGTATAGGCACAATTAGCTTCTTGATGTTATCCAACTGTAGGTAGAGTGGTACTCCCATTGCCACAACACATGGTGAAAGCCAGATATCAATGGCTGTTGAAGCCTCTTTGTATTTGCTGTAGTCTATTCCAGTGAATTTCAAGAAAATGATGATGACAGCAATGCTTACCAGAATAGGGTTGAGCAATAGAATATTGGTACGCTTCTGAAGGTGCTTCGACACTGCGTAGACGCCAAACGTCAAGGCGATTAGCACGTATTTATTTTCTAGAATTTCCATTGTGTTTTCTGACAAGTTTATATGTCCAGACGGTTGTTACCATCACTAAAATTGTGCTGACTATAATTGACACAGTGATTGGAATCCACTGGCTTTTAATTAGTTCGTAGTATAGAATCAACGATACTCCTGGTGCAATAAAAAAGAATGTGAGATTGCCGGTAAGTACGTTGCTTGCCGACTTCACCCACTGGAGTTTGATCACTCCAATCTTGAGCAAAAACGTAAGAGTTAGCATTCCGATGATCGACGACGGAACAGGAACTCCCGTCAGCCATACCACCAATTCCCCGAATGCCAACATGGCAAAGATTATGAATAGTTGTAGTGCCATTGTTTTATATACTTTTAGAATTCTACATTGACGCTTGCTCCGTATTGAAGGTTCAGCGACTCTGCCTTGAATGTGTCGTCGTACATTCGGGCTCCGAATCCGAAACGTGCTATATGGTTTTTCTTTCCTCTGTACGATAAACCGACGCGTGGAAAGAACACCCAATTACGGTTGTCCTTATATGAGAAGTATGGGCCTGCGGTGATTTCAGCGAAAGGTGCCACAGGTGTAGGTGCGGATACGATGATGTCTAGCATAGGTGAGAACGACAATAGCTCAACTACTTCTAGATCTAATGTGATGCCTGCGTAACATATGTGGTTGAGACGGTAGCCTGCACCTCCACTCAAAACGAATCCCCAATGCTCGAAACCGATCTTTTCACTGTCGTAGGTGCCCCATACGATTGATGCTCCAAACTGGCCTCGCATGCCGAATGTTCCGTCGCCATACTTGCTCTTGGCAATGGCTGTGTCGGCCATGTTACGCTCTTTTATAGATGGCTTCTTTGGCTTTTCCTCTTTCTTGGGTGCTGTCTTAGCGGCTACTGGCGCAGAAGGATCTTTCGCTTTCTCTTCGCGTGCTTTCCTGTCGCGCTTTGGCTTTTCACTGTCGGCTTTGTCGTTGACATTTGTCGCTGCTTTTGGGGAGTCTGTTTTGTTTGTCTTGTCGGCATCTACATCTTTAGAAGAACGTTTTTTTGCATCTGCCTCCTGCTTTTGTGCCTCCATTTTTGATCGTTCTGCAGCTCTTGCCTCGGCTTTTGCTCTTGCTGCGGCACGTGCTTTCTCTATTTGGGCTTTGCGAACTTCTTGTATTGAGTCGTTTGGAGTTTGTGCAAAACCAGATAATGAGACAAGAAGTGATGTTATGAATAAAAGAAGTCTGTACATGTTTTTTTAATTTATTTGACGTCACAAATGACATTAATCTCTGAATCTTCGTGTTAGGTCGCCAAACTCTTCGATTCGTCTGTCTCTTAGGAACGGCCAGATTCTGCGAACATTCTCGCTTCTCTCCATATCAATGTCGACGATGATGCTCTCCTCTTTGTCTGTGGGTCCTTCGTAAAGAAGCTCACCCTGTGGACCTGCGACGAAGCTGCTGCCCCAAAACTGTATTCCGCCAGTCACACCTGATGGATCAGCCTCGTAGCCTACACGGTTGACTGTCACCACAGGAAGTCCGTTGGCAACTGCGTGTCCGCGCTGCACCGTCATCCATGCTCCACGCTGACGAGCTTTCTCGTCGTCGGTGTCAGTGCTTTCCCAACCGATTGCTGTAGGGTAGATGAGCATGTCTGCTCCGGCAAGAGCCATAAGTCTTGCTCCTTCTGGATACCACTGGTCCCAACAAACCATAAGGCCTAGTTTGCCAAGGGAAGTCTGGATTGGGTGGAATCCCAAGTCGCCAGGAGTGAAATAGAATTTCTCGTAGTATGCAGGATCGTCTGGAATATGCATCTTGCGATACTTGCCAGCGATTGTTCCGTCTTTCTCAAGCACAACAGCAGTGTTGTGGTAAAGTCCAGTGGCACGTTTCTCGAAAAGGGAGATCACGATCACCACGCCAAGTCGTTTTGCCACAGCGGAGAAATGGTCGGTAGATTTGCCAGGGATAGACTCAGCCAAATCGAAGTTGTCAACGTCCTCCACCTGACAGAAATATAGAGAGTTGTGAAGCTCCGAAAGCACGATAAGTTGTGCTCCTTTCTTTGCCAACTCCTCAATCTTAGAAGTTAGTTTCGCGATATTCTGCTCTACATTTGCCGTATGGCTCTCTTGAATAATTCCGACCTTCATATTGTTGTTGTGTATAGTTTCTGCAAAGTTATGAAATTTGATGGAATAATGAGACGTTTATCCTCTAATCTTCTCATACGCCTCATTGATCTTCGTCATCATCTCCTCACATTCTTTTACACGACCGGCATTCTTCGGCAAATCAGGATGATGTTCCAACGCAAGAGCATGATAGGCTTTCTTGATCTCCTCTTCAGAAGCGGAATTATCCAAACCTAAGATGGCATAATATGGTTTTAAGTAAGAAGTATTACGTAATTCTGTAGCAACGTTATCTTTTTTATCTTCGTCGAATTCAGTGCGAAGTGGACCGTAGCGTCTCTTGAAAAATGCTATGTAATTATCGTTGAATTTCAACTGCTTTAGAAATTGCATCAATAAATTCCATTCATCGTTGTGGATGCCATCTTGCACAAACGATAATTTGAAAAGTAGATCGGCAAACGATTTCTTTTCCTTTAATAATAACACTTTTGAATGCTTGGCAAGAAAATCTAAATCTGTTAAGGTGTAGTCTTTTTCAAATACATATTTTTTGATAGTGGCGTCGTCAAATCCAAACAATCCTTTCAACAAATTCTCCTGGCTATAACTAGCACTATTGTTCAATTTGCATACTTGGTGAGCTAAGAAGAAATAGTATATGTATTTTGATATATTATACTGACGTTCTGCTCCTTTTTCGCTCAATCCTGCGTCGACCAACAAAGTTTTTCTTTTCTTCCTTATTCTCCTTGCCTTTATGAATGAATCATAAGCTGCTGAGAATGAATTTCTTTTTATTATAAGGGTTTCTCTGATTTCAGAAATGGATTTATGATAATCATTAATGAGTTCTTTCCTTATAAATATAATTCCGACAAGGAATACTAACGTAACTATAAATTTATAAGTTGTTTGCTTCGAGTATTCCCCATTTATAAGATCACATATTGGCAGAATGGACAAAAATGCAGGTAAAGCTAAACATCCCACTAGTTTTAATATCGATGTAAAATAGCCAATTGCCTTAAATATAAATACGAACATACACAAAAGCACTTGAAAAAATAGTTTGATTAAATCTCCTTCTGTTTGTGTATTCTCGTATCTTTCAATAAAATTTTTATCTGATATATTCATGACTTCTATTTAGTTTTTAATCTTCTCATACGCCTCATTGATCTTCGTCATCATCTCCTCACATTCTTTTACACGACCGGCATTCTTCGGCAAATCAGGATGATGTTCCAACGCAAGAGCATGATAGGCTTTCTTGATCTCCTCTTCAGAAGCGGAATTATCCAAACCTAAGATGGCATAATATGGATTAAGGAATGCGACGGTACGCTCTCCCGTCGACGTGCTATCTTTACGCTCATCCTCAAACTCAGTGCGTAGGGGACCGTAGCGTCTTATGAAAAGATTGATATAGTTCTTGTTGAATTTGAAGTCTGCAAGTATCTGCATCAAGAGTTTCCACTCGTCGTTGTGGATGCCATCTAACACGATAGCCAATTTGAAGAGCAAGTCGACGAAAGATTTTTTCTCCTTTAAGTCCATTGCTATTGCAAGTTCCCCATAGAATTTCAAATCTTCCTCAGTGTACTCTTTTTCAAAGACATATTTTTTGATAGTGGCGTCGTCGAATCCAAATAAACCCTTCAACAAATCTTCTTGGCTATAGCTCGCATTGGGGTTTAGCCTGCATACTTGCTGGATTATGGAGAAATATGTCAAGTGATTTTTTACTTTTTTAAATTCATCGTAAATTTTGTTGCATTCGTCTTCGCTCAAGTTTATTTTTTCAAGTATGATTTTTTTTCTGGCAGTTTTCTCCTTTTTGCCTTTTAACTCTTCATTCATTAAATAAGAGAATATGGATATCGTGCTAACAATGCCAGCAAGAATGCCGAAGAAGCACGAAAAGTCAAAAAACGCACATATCCCTATAACAAAAAAACAAACAATAATTGAAAAGTATAAGGATACAAAAAGAACGATTATGCTTGTTCCTAATATGTCTAAGCATCCATCAAAATCCGTACAATGACGCAATTCCTTGTATTCTTCTATAAATTCTTTATCTGACAAATTATTGACACTCATTTAGCTGAAACTTGAAACCAGAAACTTGCAACTAATCCCTAATCAGAGTGAAATGTCCGAAATAGTTTTTGTCGATAGCATCTACATTTAGGTCGTACCAGTAGTCGGCTGATGGCATAGGTTTGCCATTATACGTTCCATCCCAACCTTCTTCATCAGATGACGTTAGTGTGGTAATCTTTTTGCCCCAACGGTCGTAGATGCTCATTGTGGTGCCGGGATAGACTATCACTGCATCTGGAATTCTGAATGTGGCATCTTTGCCATCTGAATTTGGATTGAATACATTTTGTATTTCAAAAGGAGGTTCGACGACAGTGAAAGACGTGTCTGTTATACATCCGGCAATGTCAATGATCCTCAACGTATGTTTGCCAAAGCCCACATGTGTTTTTACATTATCGGCTATGTTTGACGCATTATATTTGCCATCAACAATATATTGGTAATCTCCGTCGCTTTCCATATTGATCATCACGTCGTCGAGTCCGATGGAATCGACAGAGGCTAGTTTCGGTGTGGCTCCAACCATCAATATGAACTCTTTTTCTAGCACGCATTTTCCACGATATGCGGTTAGATTATATTTGTTTTCCACTCCGTTTGGCACGACGGTGATAATTGGAGATTCAGAGTCGGTATGTTTCCACTCGTATCTCTCTGCTTTCAGACTGCTGGCGTCAAGCGTTGTGCTGTCTCCCTCACACATGATGGCTTCTGCGTTTATGTCTCCTGTCATCTGTGGGTGTACTTTTGTGTTGATTGTCACCGTCTGACTTTCACAATCTCCATTGTTGATCTTCACTGTGAAATTATTAGATGATCTAGGAGATAGAGTAGCGGACGCACCGTTGTTGTGTGTTTGGATGTCGTTAGACGTTTCCCAAACGTATGTGACCTTGTCGCTTGAAGGTGTGGCTGTCAACTTTATTTCAATCTGGTCTCCTTGGCATATTGTGTCGGCCGACTGTGTGAAACTGACAGCGACAGGAGAATAAATGTCTGGTTTGGAGTCTGATACAATGCCATTAAACGGACAACCGTCGCATACAAGCTCGTAGGTGTATGAGCCGATATCATTTGCAGAGACGTTGCTGATTGTCAAAGATCTTGTATCGTTTGCCACTTGTGCACCGTCTTTTTTCCATATGATGCTGCATTCATTGCTTATGTTGCTTATGTCTGCCGCTATACGGCCGCCGTAGCAGCTGCTCCATTTTGACGTAGTTAGTTTTGGCTCTATTTCAAGAGTTGTCACTTTAAAAGTGAATGATGTCGGGCAATCGTTCTCATAGGATACTGTATAAGTGCCATCACCCTCTATCTTGAATTTGGCAATGTCTCCATCAAAAGTGTATGTGCCTAAATCTTTGTTTCCTTTCTTGACTGAAAGACTTGAAGAGGAATGCTCTATGGTAGTTTCAACCTCTATTTCATTGCCGCAACTGATGTAGTTCGCTTCTGATAGTGGGAATGTGCGTTTTCTGGTTCCTTCTGAGAAACTGATGTCGCCATTCACTTTTCCTGTCCCGACAGTGATATGCCACGAACCCGATGTTTTGCAAACTCCTGCTTTTACTGCGTATTTAAGTGTAGCGTTTTCCTCGCCTATAGTCACTGATGCAGTTCTTTTTGTTATTCCAGAAGTGATGTAAGGTGAGTTCCACATTATCATGTCGAAGGCTGTCGCAGTTGGATTAAGAGTTACTTGTCCGCTGCTCATAGGGCAGAGGTGATTGTCTCCGCTGACATCGACGCCGATAGAGTCAACATGAACTGTTGTCGTTGTCAGGTTGCTCCAACAATTTGCACCGTCGACCAACACATACCTCTTTACTGATAATCTGTGGTCGCCTCTGCTGCTGAATACTGCTTTCGTCGTCAATTCAGCATCGTTCTCGTCATACCATTGCAGATTAGATTCTGTGCTAAGATCAGCAAGAAGCACTTCCTGACCGTCGTTAAAACAGATGGTAGCTGTATTCGCGGATGGTTCTGATGGCTGTTTGACGTTGATTGTCACAGGTACGATCGCACTCGACAGGTTGCGTGACAATTCCTTCTGCTGGATATATACTTTCTGTGTTCCGACAGAGGATACGTTAAACGTGTAGTTGAAGTGAGTCTCTCCTGGCGCTAATGTTGTGGCACCGCTCATGTCTGCGTTTTTGCTGACACTGAGTACATAGTTTGAAGTGACGTCGGATGTGTTCTCAAGTGTGATGCTCGCGTCAAATCCGTTGGCTGCACGAGGGTCGTTGATACATAGATTTACCTCGTTGGCGGTAGGCTTGGGACATTTGAACAGATCTGCGCTGATAGCCCATGGTTTCATTGTAGAGCAAACACCGTCTGTAATTGTGCATTCCAAAGTGATGTCTGTTGTTCCCATCTTCACGGAAACCTCCTTTTGGTTAGCCCCGCCTACAATGGCTGAAGGTGGAGTGCTGGTCCATGCAAATGTCGGGCTGCCACTGCTTTGCACCGACACCTCTGCCTTTCCTGTTTGTTCTGGCAAAAGGATGTCGTCTCCTGAAATGGTTGCTCCAAGAGAGTCGGCATGTATTGTGGCCGATGATTTTTCGCTCAGACACTGTTCGCCGTTTATCATTTCGTATGCTTGGCCGTACACTGTTGTGTTGCCGCTTTTCTCGATAGATATATTGCCTCTTATGATGTTGTCTGCAGCGTCTTTCCATATGATGTTAGTCTCGCTGGAGATAGACGAAAGCGAAACAGTATTTGTAGTGTTCAGACAAATATTTTGATTTGCAAAAGACGGACTGACTGGCTGTTTGACGTTGATTGTCACAGGAACGATCGCGCTCGACAGGTTGCGTGACAATTCCTTCTGCTGGATATATACTTTTTGTGTTCCGACAGAGGATACGTTAAACGTGTAGTTGAAGTGAGTCTCTCCTGGCGCTAATGTTGTGGCATCGCTCATGTCTGCGTTTTTGCTGACGCTAAGTACATAGTTTGAAGTGACGTCGGATGTGTTTTCAAGTGTGATGTTTGCGTCAAATCCGTCAGCTGCGTGAGTGTCGTTGATGCATAGGTTTACATCGTCGGCTGTTGGTGCTGGGCATTGGAACAAGTCGGTGCGGATAGTCCAATTTTTCGTTGTTGTGCAGCTTCCGTTAGTGACCGTAGATTCCAATATGATGTTTGATGATCCCATGGTCACCGACACCTCTTTTTTATTGGCGTCTCCAACGATAGCTGAAGGTGGTGTGCTGCTCCATGCGATTGTCGGAGTGCCGTTGCTGACCAATGCTATTTCAGCCTTTCCTGTTTGTCCTGGCAAAAGGACATCGTCTCCTGAAATGGTGACTTCAAGAGAGTCGGCATGTATTGTGGCCGACGATGTTTCGCTCAGACACCGTCTGCCATCTACTATTTCGTATGTCTGGCCGTACACTGTCGTGTTGCCGCTTCTTTCTATGCTGATGTTGTCGCTAATGACGTTGTCCGCAGCGTCTTTCCATATGATGTTAGTCTCGCTGGAGATAGATGAAAGAGAAACAGTCTTTGTAGTGTTCAGACATATGTCCTGATTGGCCAATGTAGGTTTGACAGGCTGTTTGACAGTGACTGTGAAAGGTACTATCTCGCTAGTCTCATTGTCGGCCGCTTTTCTCTGGCGAACATAATACGTGGTTTTACCGGCGGTGGAGACATCGAATGAGTAATCAAAGTGTTCCTCACCGTTGTTTAGTGTGATGGCACCGCTCATGTCTGCATTTTTGCTGAACTCAAGCTGGTAATTGTTTTTCGACTCTCCTATTTCTGATGTCTCACCTATAATTGCGTCAAAACCGTTTGCTGCGCGAGGATCGTCGACACAGAAAGTCAAGTCGCTAACGGTCGGTTTAGGCAACACATAAAGCATGACATAGAAAGACGATGTCTTATGTTGGTCATTGCAGCCGCAGTCTCTTGACACTTTGTATTCGTCGATAGTGACACCTGGTTTGTCTGGCACAGGCGGAACATACGATTCGAAATCGGTTATCACGTTTCCGTTTTTGTCTACCCATGTCAGGTCGCACTCGAAAGGATCGTCAACGATGTCTCCGCCCACCTTCTGCTTGATGCTTTTGGTGTAGTTGCCGTTTGCTATGTCTTCAGACGTGTATATGGCATTGGTTTTGCTTAAATGTGGAGTCGCGTTTTTCTTTACGGTAAGTGTGATCTCTATTCCCGGGCTATAGCACTCATGGTTTCTGTTCTGCAATATGTACTTGTGTTCGCCCGCGCTTAGGGATCTGATGGTAAGAAAGTCTGTGAATCCTAGCTTTTTATTATTTTCGTCTTTCCAAGAATAGTTGTCGTTATTGTATCTTTGCACTATTGTAGTCAGTTCACCCGGAGTGTTTCCATAGCAGTATGGTTCGATATTTATTTCAGGTACATCTTGAGTATGATATGTGTCAAATGGCATTTCTGTAATTTCACATTCATTAGTGCCGGTTTTACATACTTGCACGTAGTAGGTTTTAGACATGGTTCTTGCGGCACCGGTTGGGTTGATGTCGTCTCTGTACACGCGTAGGACGGCATCTTTGGGTGCTTTGTCTGTTATTGTCTGTAATGCTTTAGACGGAACACCAACGTCTTCTGCATTTTCGTAAAGAGCAGCGTCGATATTGCCGTCATAATAACTTTCGTTTACGTGAGTGATCAGAATATAGCCCACATCATCCTGATCATACTGCATGCAGAGATAGTTGTGATGGGTCTTGTTGTCCATGTGGGCTTCGCTGTACACATTGAATAGGGTCTGGGCCGACGTAGCTGTTACGCCGGCTAACATGATCAATGAAGCGATGTATATGCCTATTCTTTGCAGTATGCCCATGCTGGTTGTTTTAGTTATTTTATAGGAGTGATAGACTCCACGATGAAATAAACTTCTTCTTTTCCGAATGCCAATGGGTTGGCGTAAGGTTTTGTCTTGCCAATGATTGTCAGCTTTTCTCCGGCTGTCAGTTTTTCAATTTCTGCTTTCTTCGACTCTTCAATCAAGAATACTTCTCCGTAAGGCTCACCATTAAGAGTGCTTAGATCAGACTCTTTGCCTCCGATACGTGTACACTGGAAAATACAGTAGCCCTCTTTCATGAATGGAGGAATACGGTAGAATTTCGGCAACCCAAGTTTGTAGAAAGCAGCGTCTATCTGAACTGAAACGTTTGAGTAATTCTTAGCGTATACTGGATTCAGCACTCTTGTGAATGATTCTGTTGCCACTTCGGCATGTGCGGACAATCCCGCTAAAAGGATGGCAAGTATTGTAGTTAGTCGTCTCATTTTACCCTATTATTTTGTTTTCGATAATGTGTTTATGCCGCTAAATTAGCAAAAATCAAATTATAAGCGTTAATGTTTGATGAATTTTGTGTGGTAAAAGCCTTTGATAGTCTCTATTTCTACAGAATATATGCCATTCTCAAAGCCTTTTATGTTGATCGCGTTTGACTTGGACTGCATGATTTCATTCCCGTTAGGAGTGAGGATTTTCACCTTGACAAGTTCTTCCTCGGCGTTGATGTAAAGCATGTCAGACGCTGGGTTAGGGAAGACGGTGACGTTTTTCTCCGACTGTAGGACATTGTTGCTTTCAGCATTGTCCCCGTTGACAACGGCGTTGATGAGCAAGCTGCCGACTGTATTGTCGAAAGGATGGCTTTCCCACGTCTCCCACACTCCGTTTTTCTTGAATAGGGCTGTTTTGTTGTCGGAATAGTTTGCCAGCATAGCGAAGAAGGTGTGCTCGTAGTCAGTGGCAAATGAGACAAAGAAATGTTTCCCGACAGTCACCGTCGAGTCAAGGCGGATATAGTTTTCCGTGTAAGACCATTCTGTTTTGGCTGTGGTGATGAAGCTCGACGACGATGACTTATATTCGCTGCGTTTCACTTTTGTCTCTGCCTCATATACAAGGGTTTCCGGTTTGTCTTTTCCGGTATAGATTTTCAGGTATATGGGCTGTTCTTTGTCGTAGCTGCCTGCGATAGGGATGAAAGATATTCCGTAGATGGTTGTGGTCTCGTATGGCGACTCGAATTTTTCGGCAAACTCATCCATGCCCCAACTGTTGTATCCTGTAGCGTAGTCGTGATTGTACATAGGTTCGTTCAGTTCGTCATACTTGCTGTAGTTTCTTAATAAAAGACATGGTTTTTCGTATGATTCTCTTCCGTCCATGCGTATGACGCCTGTGTTGGAATGGTCGAGTGCAGAACCTAGGTTTTTAGATTCCTCTTGCTCTCCGCCCCATGTTTTGTAGATACGCCAGAAATCATCGTTGCCTGGCGATTTGCACAACGATTCTCCTCCTGTCAATGCACCGATGATGTATCCGTCCGCATCGTAAAGAGCGGATCCGGAAGATCCTATTTCTGTGACACCCATATTCCATTGCGCGATATTCCAGTGGGAATTGGGATCCATATACTCGTTGTCAAATGTAGATGGGATAGGGTCGTTGTCGCTTTTGTTTATCTTTTTTGTCCCTCCGTCAGGATGATGTATGCAGGTGAGCGGACCCTGTGGCGATTTAGTTATGTTCCATCCGCTTTCGTATGTCATGTAGTCGACGGGAGGACGTTGCGACAATTCAAGCAAAACCATATCCTTCTCCTTGTTGCTACGCTTGATTTCTGTTCCGGATATTGATTTTTCGTATGAGCCTATTATGCTCGACTCGCATATTGGAGATTCATAGCCAAAATAGACGACGCTGGTTTTCGCGTATGAAGGGTCCACTTCATTAGTGTATTTATTCCAGACGCAGTGGTTTGATGTAAGAATATATGGCTTTTTGTCGTCGTTGGCGATAAGTGTTCCTGTGCAGAAGCGAGATCCATTGAGAATGACCATGCAGGTGGCGCGGATTTGGTCCTCAAAACCATTATCGTTGCATACTGCGTCAACCTCACAAAAATCAGGTTTTCCTGTGCTCTGTCCGGGAAGAAGACGCAGCTCACGGAATCCGCTGTTGACAGCAGAGATTGTGGCAGAAAATTTGTTTGATTCTTCAGATGGCACCTCGCATTGTACAAGGATGTTGTCGCCGCTGATAGGTGTTGTGGCAAACACGTCTCCAGCCACGGAGCCTTTTGTATATGCACCAAGGATCTGTTCGCCGTCTGGGGTGCTTAAGTAGATTTTTGCGCCGTCAGGGATAGAGATTGGCGAGAAAATAAGATTTATGGATTTAGCTTCGTCGCTGTGGATCATCAGACGATATATGATGTTGTTGCCGACAGTGGTGGCCAAAGCCTCTTTGGTGATTGAGATGTCGGTGACGGTTTGGTATGCGAATTGGTTTTCTTCTCTGTCTTGAGTGTAGTCCACTGAGATGTTGACTGTAGGGATTGCTGTTGCTGAACGCAATCCGTCAGGACATATTTTAGTAGGTAATCCTCCAAAACTTATCTGAGCCTGTGCCGAAAGACTAAACAATGCTATTAAAGCGGCGAATACATACTTTATGGCAATCATTTTACAAGTTCTTATTAGAGATTTCGTGTGCAAAGATAGCAAGAAAATGGAGACAAACAAAAATGGGCAACTAAGCATAAAGCCTGGTTGCCCATATCTAAATAAACATAGAAATGTCTATTATCTTTCTCTACCCTGGTATGAACCATCACGAGTATCGATCTCGATGATAGCACCTTCCTCGATGAACAAAGGAACGCGTACCTCAGCACCTGTCTCAACAGTAGCTGGCTTAAGAGTGTTAGTTGCAGTATCTCCCTTGATACCTGGCTCAGTGTAAGTGACCTTTAGCTTAGTCTTAACTGGCATCTCACCGAAAAGTACATTCTCAGTAGAAGCGTCAACTACTAGCTCTACAGTATCACCTTCCTTCATAAACTGAACACCTGTTACCAACTCTGGATTCAAAGGAATCTGCTCGAATGTCTCGTTATTCATGAAGATTAGATCCTCACCTTCTTTGTAAAGGTACTGGTGCTCACGACGCTCTACACGTACGTCCTCTAGCTTCTCACCGATGTCGAAGCGACGCTCCAATACGCGACCGTCAGTTACACACTTTAGCTTAACACGCATGATTGTGTTACCTTTACCTGGCTTTACATGCTGAAAATCAATACAGAAATAAAGCTTTCCGTCCAAACGAACGCAGCTTCCAATCTTGATATCTTGTGAATTGATCATAAGAATAATTAGTTACGTTTTATTTTTCTGTCCGCAAATTTAGTTTAATTATGCAATATTCAACTAATATTCCTTAAAAAATGTTATTTTTGTGCCCACTTTTAATAGAAAACAGAAATATAAATATATGAATTTCGTTGAAGAACTAAAATGGCGCGGCATGATTCAGGATATGACGCCGGGCACAGAAGATCAGTTGAAAAAGGAGGTCACAACAGCATACTTGGGTATCGACCCTACTGCTGACTCACTACATATCGGTCATCTTGTTGGTGTGATGATGCTTCGTCACTTCCAGCGTTCTGGCCACAAACCACTTGCTCTTATCGGTGGTGCTACAGGTATGATCGGCGACCCTTCTGGTAAATCTCAGGAGCGTGTGCTTATCGACGAGCCTATGCTTCGCCACAACCAGGAGTGCATCAAGGCTCAGCTTTCTAAATTCTTGGATTTTGATAGCGACGCTCCTAACAAGGCAGAGCTTGTCAACAACTACGATTGGATGAAAAACTTCACTTTCCTTGATTTCATCCGTAACATCGGTAAGCTTATTACTGTCAACTATATGATGAGCAAGGACTCTGTAAAGCGTCGTTTCACAGGTGAGAATGGTGCCGACGGTATGTCGTTCACTGAGTTCTCTTACCAGCTTCTTCAGGGTTACGACTTCGTGTACTTGAACGAGACTAAGAATTGTAAACTTCAGCTTGGTGGCGCGGATCAGTGGGGTAACATCACTACTGGTACTGAGATGATCCGTAAGATCAGCGGCGCTGAGGCTTACGCTCTGACTTGCCCTCTAATCACTAAGGCTGACGGTAAGAAGTTCGGAAAGACAGAGTCGGGCAACGTATGGCTTGACAGAAAACGTACTTCTCCATATAAGTTCTACCAGTTCTGGCTAAACGTCTCTGACGACGACGCAGAGAAGTACATCAAGATCTTCACTTCTCTATCGAAGGAGGAAATCGAAGGTTTGGTGAAGGAGCAGGCTGAGGCTCCACACTTGCGTCCACTTCAGAAGAAGCTTGCTGAGGAGATCACTGTTATGGTTCACTCACGCGAGGATTACGAGGCAGCTGTTGAGGCTTCTAACATCTTGTTCGGAAACGCAACTGCTGATTCATTGAAGAAGCTCGACGAGGATACTTTGCTTTCTGTATTCGAGGGTGTGCCTCAGTTTGAGGTTGCAAAGAGCGAGATCGAGGCAGGTATCGCAGCAGCTGACTTGCTAACAGAGAAGGCAAACGTATTCCCATCAAAGGGTGAGATGAGAAAGATGGTTCAGGGCGGCGGAGTTTCAATCAACAAGGAGAAACTTGCTTCTTACGACACTATGATCAACGCTGATTCACTTCTTAACGGCAAGTACATTCTTGCTCAGCGTGGAAAGAAGAACTACTTCTTGATCGTTGCAAAGTAATTTGAATAATTCAAATATTTAAGAAGCTGTTTAAATTTTAGTGGAAAATTTTGTTAAGGATCAAAAAGCAGAA
>JAKSKU010000024.1 GCA_024401565.1 Paludibacteraceae bacterium | reverse complement strand
GGTGGACGTCATTTGAATATCAAGGAAGAGATGTTAGGCGGACGAAACGCAGAGGAGTTTTTTGCTTATATCTATGCTGTGCTTCACTCTCCAAGCTACAGGGAGAAGTATAAAGAGTTTTTGAAGATAGATTTCCCACGTATTCCTCAGCCTACGGATGAAAAAGAGTATAAGAGACTTGTGGATTTGGGAAATGAACTGATCGATCTGCATCTGATGCGAGCAAGTTTGCCAATGGCATCGCTGCCAAAATTTCCAAAAGCAGGAAGCAACGAAGTGGAGATCCCGAAATATGCGGATGGATGCGTTTGGATAAACAGTGAACAATGTTTTTCTGGAGTAAGTGAAACAGCGTGGGACTTTTATGTAGGAGGTTATCAGCCAGCACAGAAATGGTTGAAAGACCGTAAGAGTCGCACCCTGTCGTTGGATGACATTCGTCATTATCAGAAAATCATCGCTATATTGGATAAGACGGCGGAGATAATGAAGACGATAGGGTAGGGAGAAAAATACAGAAATAGCCGATTTTATTTATTGCCAGTAAATAAAATTGGCTGTTTTTTATTTATTGCCAATAAATAAAACTCTTAAATCAACTCCAAATCAACACTTTTCCTCATAGAAAAGTCGCAGACTTTCTCTGTGATCTTTGTGTCTCTGTGGTGATTGTTCGAAGCTGCTTTTTATCTTAACAACCATTTCCAAATTGGGATGACTTCAATAGTCAGATTTGATTCTTCGATAGTCTCCTCTTCATCGTAAGTGATGATTATTGCTCGTTTCAATGGATATAATTTGTTAAGTGCTATTAATGCTGAAACTTCGCGAACTCTGGTCTCTGTATTCTGAATACTATATGACGCTTGAATGGCAATGGCGTCATCCGGTATATAGAAATCCACTTCGACATTCTTGTTATAATAGTATAATTGAGGTGCACTTTCTGTCTTGTTGTATTTCTTGTAAAGAGTTATTGCACATAGATTTTCAAGCAGAGAAGTGTCCTCGTCGGTTAAAAAGATAGACAGCAACCCGTTGTCTGTGAAATAATGTTTTTTAGTGCTTTCTCTCTCTGCAAATTTTGAAGCATAGTTTTCAAGAGTGAATATCAGACATGCATCCTTTACATGGTTGATATAATCGATGATGGATGCCGTATTGGTAGATATCCCCGTACTCTTAATCATATTTGCAAGACGATTGTATGAAGTCGGCTGTTTTACATTCTCCGCAAGCCTTTTTATTGCTAAGCGAATTGCATGCTCGTTTTTTATGTTGTTGCGTTGGATAATATCACCAAGAAGGATTTTCTCATATAAGCCATTGAGCCAATGACGTTTGTTGCGATATAACAACAACTCAGGAAAACCTCCCCATTTGAAATAATCTGAGAAATAGAGTTGGACACTATTCTTTTGTTTGGAAAATTCCCAATCGTCATCCAGTTTGATATCGTGAGCTATTAAAAATTCCTCAAACGAATATGGAAAAACCTTCTCGTCGAAATATCTAGCACCTAATGTAGTCGCGATATCTCGGCTTAACATTTTCGCGTTGGATCCAGTTATAAAAACCATATATTTTTGGTTTGCTAACCTTCTTGCAAAATGTTCCCAGCCATCAATATTTTGTATTTCATCAAAAAATAATATTGGTTTATAATTATATGTCGATGAGTATGCTTGCAGAATCAAATCAAAATCATCTGATGTCATTCCTAAAAGACGCTCGTCGTCGAAATTTATATAGACAAATTCTTTTATGTTGTGTCCTTTCTCCAAAAAATCTTTGGCACGCTGATATAGTAAATATGATTTCCCCGCTTGTCTGATGCCGACAAGAACGTATCTGCCTTCCTCTTCAAATTCAAAAGGTCGTTTTACTAATTCTATATTCTCTATATCTTCTTGTCCCTCTTTGATAAGTGTTCTAAAAATATCTTTTTGCATCGTGCTATTTTGTATAAGTTGTCGTTTATCTGATGCAAAAATATAATTTTATTTACTGCCAATAAATAAAATTGACTAGTTTTATTTACTGCCAATAAATAAAACTCTTAAATCAACTCCAAATCAACTCATTCCCTCATATAAAAGTCGTAGACTTTCTCTGTGATCATTGTGTCTCTGTGGTGATTGTTAGAGATGTCTAAACATGCTTATTTTTATGCGCTCGCCTACGGCTCGCGCAGTTAGGAAGGGTTAGGGCGTTCCGCCCTTAACAATCCTCATTTTAGCACAACCTATAAAATCTCCTAAAACTCTCAAATCAACTCCGGTTAATCTCTTTTCCTCATAGAAAAGTCGCAGACTTTCTCAGTGATCATTGTGCCTCTGTGGTGAAAATACGGGTTGAAGAAACACGCTTATTTTAAACGCTCGTCCTACGAACTCGCGAGGAGGAGGGGTTAGGGCTACCGCCACCTCAATAACACGATTCATTTCAAATTCTAAATCGTTCATTTTTGCATTAATATTTATGTAATGCAAATATAATTTAAAACTTAATTTGTTGTCCTAAATGTATAAAAAAAGACGTTAGATTTATCCAACGTCTTGCATTTTCTTCAACAGTTTTCTTTCTGCATTGCAAACAACCGGGATCAGTGCTTCAGGGAATTCATCACTATCCACAAACGTGCTCAGCAAGTGAATCGTCATCGGTATTGTGAGACCTATAGGTTTCCCATCCAAATATGCAGAGCCTCCTACATATATTATTATTCTCCCCGTTTCCTCTTCAGTCTCAATACCCCAGGTAAACTCCCCATTCGGTCTTTAGACCTTGTTCTTTGCCAACATTCCACACTTTTCGAGGATGCTGCAATAGTTCTTCTATTTCCATATTTATCTGTTTATATATGCTAAAATAGCCTTACAAATAAACTCACTTTTGTTTGCCACATCTGCAAGTACATCAACAACTTCTTGCGTGGCACAAAAGCCTATTTGCTTTGCAGTTGTCTTTTTGCGTCCTGCACCTTCTCTTTTTCCTCCTCTTTGTTTTGTTTGTGTTTCCATATTGTTTATTTTTGCGTCAACATTTAAGCAAAAGGGTTTGGAAAGCCTCTAACTTTCCGCCCTCGGTTTTTACTTCTTATTTGGCTTTTCCTTTATGGTAACCTCACCAATTGAAGTTTCAACCTTGATTTGGACTTCTTTGACTCGTGCCATAATCAATTGCTTAAACTGTTTCGGAGGTTCGTCCTCACGTGCCGTGTAACCCTCATTGATTACACTACAAAGATAGTAATTTATTTTGATTTTCATTAAAGCTTTTCAAAATATTTTACTATCTTTTTTTATTTTTTTTGACTGATTATCAATAAAAAAGAGCGATCGTTTGACCGCTCTTGTATCATTTCATTTTGGCTCGTCCTACGGACTCGCGTTGGTGGGAGGGGTTAGGCGTTCCGCTCTTAACAATCCTCATTTTTGGACAACCTATAAAATCTCCTAAAACTCTCAAATCAACTCCGGTTAATCTCTTTTTCTCATAGAAAAAGTCGCAGACTTTCTCAGTGAACTTTGTGTCTCTGTGGTGAAAATACGAGTTGGACAAACACGCTTATTTCCCTTTTAATTGTCCAAGCATCCACAATGCCAACGGAGTGGCAAGAAGAAAGGAAAGAAAATCGGATAGTGCTTGAGCCGCTTCCACACCATCAAGCCCAAAGAAGTATGGAAGGATAAGTATAGATGGTATAAAAAAGAATCCGTTGCGTGACGCTGCCAGAATGTTGGCTGGCAAAGCTCTTCCCGTCGTCTGCAACATCATGTTGCTCATCTGAATGACTGACACCAACGGGAACGTCAGCATCTGCCAACGTAGTGCTGGCGTGCCTACTGCGATCACCATCTCGTCGTCGCGGAAGATTCTCACCAGTGTGTCGGCAAACGGCGCCCCTGCCGCCACACATACAATCAGAAATATTGCGGATGCTTTGACGGCGAACATATACCCGTCGCGTACTCGCTGATACAGTTTGGCTCCGTAGCAGAATCCACACAACGGTTGGAATCCTTGTCCGATACCGATCACTACGCTCTGTATGAAGAAGCAGATACGTGTGACGACAGACATCGCGGCGATTGCAGCGTCGCCATAAACGCCTGCCGCTACATTAAGCATGGATGTGCTTATGGCCATCAGTCCTTGTCTTGTGAGCGACGGTGACCCTCCGCGAATGATCTCTTTGGCATATTTGTATGAGAAGGTGATATGCCTTGGGTTGATCCTTAAATTATTCCCTTTTCTCGACATCGTGAAGATGACGCAAAATCCACAAAACTGTCCTAATAATGTGCCAAGACCGGCTCCGAGAATTCCCATGTCGAATACAAAGATGAAGAGAGGGACAAGCATGACGTTGATGACGGCTCCGCTGAGGATGCCATACATTGCCAGCGACGCATTGCCTTGGAATCGCATTTGATTGTTGATCACAAGTGTGGAGATCATGAAGGGGCATCCGATAAGAATGCAGCTCATGAATGTTTTGGCGTAGGGTAGGATTGTGGGTGTTGACCCAAGAAATTTGGCCAATTGATCGAGAAAAATGAATCCAAAGAGTGTGATAAGGCAACTTACGCCCAATGCGGCAAAGAAAGCGGTGCTTGCCATGCGGCTTGCGTCTTCCACATCTTTGGCCCCGAGCCGACGGCTGATATAGGTGCCACTGCCCTGGCCGAACAAGAAGGCTATTGCCTGGATCACGGACATCAGTGAGAAGGAGACGCCCACTGCCGCTGTGGCCTGAGTGTTGATTCTGCCGACGAAGAAGGTGTCTGCCATATTGTAGAAACTGGTCACCAGCATACTCACTACCGTCGGCACGGCCATAGTAAGTATCACTTTGGGGATACTTCCTGTTGTTAGGAATTCGTAGTTTGACCCGTTTTTATCAGACATTTTTAGTGTGTTCTAAATTCTATTGCAAAGTTACGAAAAAAGAGAATAGAAATAAATGATGCTTTATAAACTATGTGCTTTAGTACGGCTGTGGATGACGGTCGAAGAAAGCGAATAAACGGCTCTCTTTTGCCGTATGTGACTTTTGTGCTGTTAACGGGCTTGGCTTGTGGGGCAACTGTCTCTTAGCCGCCTTAAAATGCAAAAAGAGACGCGACAAAATCGCGTCTCTTCTATATTGTTTTCAAACCTTCTATTAGAAGTGGAATCCGAAAGAAAGCATGAAATGGTTGCTTGTATTTTTCTGATCCTCATACTGGCTTGCAATCTTTGCGCAATCAAGTCTAGTCAAAGGAAGCTGCTCGATGTGCTGCTCGTTAGCGATTTTATGGATGTAAGCGAAATCAACGTATGCGATCTTTCCGCTGTATCCGAAACCAGCGCTAATGTAGTGGCGTACCTGTGGTGTCACCAATGAGAAGTAAGGACCATCGTAGTAAGGGATGACCTCTGTATCGTGGTCTTCATATTCCACCATTTTCTTATTCCAGTAATCTCCAGCGTATATACCACCCATCTGTGAAAGGTTAGCGCAAGCGATTTCCATAGACTCGATAGGAGCTGTTGCTATAGCGTAACCTGCTCTCAAGTCAAGACCGTCAATAACGTTGACCTCGGCACCTACTTTTATAGTGTGCTGTGTCTTCATCACTGCTTTGACGTCTTTCTCCAACTCTCTCATCTTCATGTCGAACTCACCCCACATACGAGTGTAGTTTCTCATAGAGTAGTCGATGCCGATATTAGCTCTGTCTCCAAGCATGAATCCCAATTGAGCGGAGAACTTCATAGGAGTGTGTAGTTTGAATTCGTACTCATCCCACTTCTCACCTTCGAAGTCGAGGCTGTAGAACGACCAGTCTTCTTCGATATTGTATAGAGTTGGAGTCTGCAATCCGGCACCTATACGCATGAAGTCGGTTGGTTGGACAATCAAACCTACATTGAAGTTGCATCCTGTACCTCTTGAATTGACTACGTAATCATCAGATACATTGTCTTCTGATGTATAGTCGCTTTCAAAATTGTAAATAGACTGTTTAGTGTAGCGAAGGTCTGTGATGCCTACGGCTGCACCAAAATAGATCATATTGTTGATGTTACCTGCGTATGCGAAATTGATAGCGTCTGTACCACCTTCGTCTTCACCCTTGTCTTTTGCAAAACCAGTAGGGTATTCCACCTCACGATAGTGGGCGCGGTCGAATGTACGGTTACGGTTGTAAGTGATAGCCAATGCAGACGACATGTATCCGCTGCTGTTTCTGTGGTCGATGTTGAAAAGAAGGGAAGCGTCGCTCACTGCAAACGAACACTGGCGGTCGTTGTTGGAATATAGGTCGAAAGTTAAGCCGATATCAGATCTTGTGCTTGTTCCGATACTTGCAGCGTTATCCTTCAATGCGCTTGTCACGCCTCCGATAGCACCCATGGCACCACCCATACCCGAATATCTTGCAGAACCTAAAGTAGGGTCTTCAATACTCAAATCCAATGCAGAGAATGCATTAGCATTGATCTGCGCGTTTGCCACTGTAGCAGACATCGCTGCACATAGTGCAATACCAAAATATCCTATCTTCATAACTCTCCGTTTTTAATGGTTCTATGTTTTGTTTTTGCAAAGTTAAAATATAATCTATAGGATACTCTTAAATATATCTTAAATATCTTTAAAATTGGATAATTTAGTTGAAAAAGTAGTATCCTATGAATATAGCAGCTATCGCGCCTATTGTGTCTGCCACAAGTCCGGCTGTGACTGCGTATCTTGTTTTTTTGATTCCCACTGATCCGAAATACAGCGCTACAATGTAGAATGTTGTGTCTGCTGCTCCTTGGAACAAACATGACAGTTTGCCGGTGAAACTGTCGACGCCGAATGTCTGCATCGTCTCCACCATCATTGCTTTGGCTCCACTTCCCGATAGAGGTTTCATTATCGCCACTGGCAACGCGTCTACAAAATCAGAGTTGAGACCTGTCCAATTCCATATCCATTTCAATCCATACATCAAGTAGTCCATGGCTCCTGATGCTCTGAACACTCCGATAGCCACCAGCATGCCCACCAGGTATGGCATCACCTTGATACTGGTCTCGAATCCAGTTTTTGCTCCCTCAATGAAGCATTCGTAGACATTTACTTTTTTGTATGCGGCTCCACCGACAAATGTGACGATAATTGTGAAGAGCAGGGCATTGCTGACAATTTTGGATGTCTTTATCATCTGCTCCTGATCTAGCTGTGAGAATCCAAACATCATAAGCCCGATGACCAGACATATTCCTAGTAGCCAGCCGATGACGACTCTGTTCAGAAGATTTAAATGCTGTTTGATTCCGACGTAGATGATCGCTGCCACCGTCGAGACAAAGGTGGAAAGCAATAATGGAATGAAAATGTCTGTTGGATCAGCTGCTCCCAACACACTTCTTTGGGCAAGAATTGTGATAGGGATAAGTGTCAGGCCTGACGTGTTGAGGGCAAGAAACATGATTTGAGCGTCGCTTGCCTCTTTTTTGTTCGGATTCAAGTCCTGCAAGCCTTTCATGGCCTTCAACCCAAGAGGAGTGGCGGCATTGTCTAGCCCTAACATGTTGGCTGAAAAATTCATAAGAAGTTGCCCGTTGACGGGATGGTCTTTGGGCACCTCTGGAAAGAGCTTGTTGAAGAATGGACCGATGATTTTAGAAAGGAAGTTTATCGCTCCGGCTTTCTCGCCGATATTCATCAATCCTAGCCATAGAATCATCACTCCTCCAAGAGGAAGAGCTATTTTCATCACAGCAAACTCTGACATGTGGAATGTGCTGCGTACTATGCGTTCGAACACCATATAATCCTGATGTATAATGCACTGCAGGATTGCTACGACGAACGCAATAATAAAACAACCTATCCAAATGTAATTGAGCACCATGATTTTTCGCCTTTATTGCTCTTGTTTCTTAAATATGACATGAGTTGCATGTCGCACACTTATGAGCTTCTCTGCGGAATCTCTTCTCGATTAGCACTTTGACTCTGTTCCTCAAAGCCTCAATGTCTATCTTCTCCACAATATCGTTTGTGAACGCAAGAAGAAGCAACATTTTTCCCTCTTTCTCTGAAATGCCTCGTGTACGCAGATAGAACAACGCGTCTTCGTCGATTTGGCCGACTGTGGCTCCGTGCGAACACTTCACGTCGTCGGCATAGATCTCAAGCTGTGGTTTTGTGTACATCTTGGCTGTCGACTTGGCGCAGATGTTCTTGTTGCTCTGGTATGCCTCTGTCTTCTGAGCGTCTTTCTCCACTAGGATGCGTCCTGCGAACGAACCGTATGAGCAGTCGTCCATGACGTATTTGAATAGCTCTGTGCTCTTGCAGTGCGACACTTTATGGTTGATGTATGTGTCGTTGTCGATATGGTCGTGCTCATCACCGATTCCGATTCCGCACAATGTTGTCTCGGCATACTCTCCGCTTAGGTTGACGCGGATATTGTTGCGAGTGTAGCCTGTGCGTAGTGTGATGTTGTTGATGTTTGCCACCGACGATTTTGCCTGTTCGACGTATAGGGATCCGACGTTGGTTGTCTGACGTTCAGAGTCACATATTTCGTAATGGCAGTAGTTTGCGTTTTCTGCCAGACTGACCTCTGTCACTCTGTTGGCCAAGAAATTGTGGCCTGACTCGCTGTGATTGCATACAAGCACTTTTGCCGATGCGTTCTCCTCCAGAATGATGAGGTTGCGGCTTGTTGCCAACAAGTCGAAATCAGCGTGCATGAAATTGATAAGCTGGATCGGACGCTCAATGTGCACGTTCTTAGGCACATATAGCAAAAAACCATCTTGCGCGAAAGCAGTGTTGAACGCTACTAATACGTCTGACTTATGCGGCGCGATCTTGCCGTAATATTTGCTGATGATTTCAGGATGCTCTTTTGCGACGGTGCTTAATGAGCCAACGATGACGCCCTGCTTTGCCAACTCAGCTATCTCTTCTTTTGCGATAGCTTCCGCAAAGATGTCGTTTACAACGTAGAAATTGTGTGTCTTCAATCCTGGCACGTCACATCTGTATGGCGCTGTTGTGCTTGCGATCTCCACGCGACGGATATTCATTCCGTATTCAGTGCCAAACACGTTGGCTATGTTGCTACGCTTGTAGCGCTCCTGTTCGTCTGTCGGGAATCCCATACGGCAGAACACATCAAACGCGTCGTCACGTATTGCATCGAGCGGTGCGGCAGTGGTCTCCTGCAGCAACTCTCTATACTTGTTGTAGATGCTTATGTATGATTCTTCTACCATAGATTATTCTCCTAACTCTTTTTTAATCCAGTCGTAACCCTTCTCCTCTAGCTCAAGAGCCAATTCCTTGCCTGCGCTCTTCACAATCTTTCCTTTGTATAGCACATGCACGAAGTCTGGCACGATATAGTCAAGCAGACGCTGGTAGTGTGTGATGACGATGCTTGCGTTCTCTGCATTCTTCAACTTGTTGACACCGCCTGCCACGATGCGTAGTGCGTCGATATCAAGACCAGAGTCTGTCTCGTCAAGAATAGACAATTTTGGCTCCAACATTGCCATCTGGAAAATCTCGTTGCGCTTTTTCTCTCCGCCTGAGAATCCTTCGTTCACCGAACGGCCTGCAAGCTTGTTGTTTAGCTCAACGTACTCCTGCTTCTCACGCATCAACTTCAAGAAATCTGATGCTGAAAGTGCCTCAAGACCTTTGTATTTGCGGTGCTCGTTGATTGCCGCGCGCATGAAGTTGGACATGCTCACTCCAGGAATCTCCACTGGGTACTGGAAACTCAAGAACAATCCTTCGTGGCTTCTGTCTTCTGGAGACAACTCAAGAAGGTTTTTGCCGTTGAAGATCACCTCTCCCTCTGTCACCTCGTAGCTTGGATTTCCAGCCAACACAGAAGACAGTGTGCTCTTGCCAGAACCGTTTGGCCCCATGATAGCATGAACCTCACCTGGATTGATGGTCAAATTGATACCTTTTAGAATCTCTTTGCCGTTGCTCTTGATTATAGCGTGTAAATTTTTTATTTCTAGTAACATAATTCTTTGTTTTATTGATTATCCGACGCTTCCTTCCAATGAAATGCTTAAAAGATTTTTTGCTTCAACCGCAAACTCCATTGGCAGTTTGCTGATCACCTCTTTCGCATATCCACCTACGATAAGGGCGATAGCGTCTTCTGTTTTTATTCCTCTTTGGTTGCAGTAGAACACCTGGTCTTCACTGATTTTTGATGTTGTGGCCTCGTGCTCCACCACTGCGCTCTCGTTTCTTACCTCCATGTATGGGAATGTGTGCGCGCCGCACTTGTCGCCAAGCAAAAGGCTGTCGCATTGAGAGAAGTTTCTCGCATTTGTGGCGTTCTCCACCACCTTCACCAGTCCGCGGTAGCTGTTCTGGCTGTGTCCGGCTGAGATACCCTTCGATACGATATGCGAACGAGTGTTTTTGCCGATGTGTATCATTTTTGTTCCTGTATCGGCCTGCTGGTAGTTGTTTGTCACCGCCACAGAGTAGAACTCGCCTACGGAGTTGTCGCCCATAAGCACACAGCTCGGATATTTCCAAGTGATGGCGGAACCAGTCTCCACCTGTGTCCAAGAAACTTTTGAGTTAGCTCCTTTGCAAAGAGCTCTTTTTGTAACGAAGTTGTAGATACCTCCCTTGCCTTCCTTGTCTCCAGGATACCAGTTCTGAACAGTCGAATACTTGATTTCTGAATTCTCTAAAGCTATAAGCTCAACGATTGCCGCATGCAGCTGGTTTTCGTCGCGCATTGGAGCGGAGCATCCTTCAAGGTAAGAGACGTAGCTGTCGTCGTCGACAACGATCAGTGTACGCTCAAACTGACCAGTGCCTTTTGCATTGATACGGAAATATGTAGAAAGCTCCATAGGGCAACGGACGCCCTTGGGTATATATACGAAAGTGCCGTCGCTGAACACAGCTGAGTTAAGAGCGGCGTAGAAATTGTCTGTATGACTGACAACTGTGCCAAGATACTTGCGTACAAGCTCCGGATAATTCTGCACTGCCTCTCCGATCGAGCAGAAGATGATGCCAAGTTCTGCCAAAGCCTCCTGTTGGGTAGTCTTGACAGAGACACTATCCATCACCGCGTCTACAGCCATGCCTGAAAGGGCCTTCTGTTCGTGTAGAGGAATGCCAAGTTTGTCGAAAGTCTTAAGAAGCTCAGGATCTATCTCCTTGTTTTCTGCCCCTTCAGATTCTTTTTTAGGAGCGGCGTAATAGTAAATGTCTTGAAAATCGATTTCTGGGATGGAAAGATGAGGCCAAGTTGGCACAGTAAGCGTCTGCCAGTGACGGAAGGCTTCAAGACGGAACTCAAGCATCCAGTCGGGCTCATTTTTCTTTTTTGAGATAAGACGGACTATATCTTCGTTGAGACCTTTGGGTATGACCTCGGTCTCGATATCGGTGGTAAAACCGTATTTATAATCTTCAGTGGTGACTTTATCTACTATATTATCCATAGAGTCGTTTTACATATTTTTGCAAAATTAATAAAATTAGTGGGTTAGTTTTAGAGATAGACAATGATTTTTTGCCAATTTTGCGTTATAAACTTATAAAGATAGAGCTTATGGAGATAGGAATGATTTTAGTATTGTGTCTTATTTTGGTTGGGCTTGGCCTTTTGGGAAGTGTGATTCCAGGAATGCCTGGCACTCCTTTGTATCTTGTGGCGATGCTGATCGCTCGTTTTTGTGCCGACGTAAACATGTCGAATCTGGAGCTTTTTGTCATTTTCATACTTGTGGCCGCGACTTTTGCGGTGGATTTCTTTCTGCCTATGTGGACGACAAAAAAGTTTGGAGGCACTTCCGCTGGAGTGAAGGGTAGTATAGTCGGCCTGTTGGCTGGATTCTTCTTGCCTTTGCCGTTGCCTCCCGGTACGTCTACAATCATATGTATGTTTTTGGGAGCGATAATCGGAGAGTATATTGCGGGACAAAGCAATGACGTGGCGGTTAAATCAGGTATGGGTAACCTAATTGGATTTATTATTGCGACGACGGTAAAGTTTGTCTTGGGCGTGTACTGCGGATGGAGATTGATAGCTTTCGGCTTGGATATGGTGAAAAACTGATTATTAACATTAGAAATTTTTATAGATATGGGAATGGCCTTTTACCTAGTCTATTTAATACTCTTAGTCGTTGCGTTTGCTATTATCAAATTCTTAATAGTCAAGATATTTCATAAAGACGTTTCAAAGAATAAAATGGGGATAACCTTTTTGATAATGGCAATTCTCCCGTTCGCTTTATTCAAAGGTTGCGTGTCTTGTATTGATCATGTTAGCGATGAATTCCAAAAAGAAAGGACACAAGAATCGTACGTCCGTAAATTCTTGGCTGAAAATGAAGCGGGAGTTCTTGTTTTGCCTAAGTTCAATGTAAAGACGTATGAAAGAGAATCTCAGGAATATGACAAATGGGTTATTGAGTTTGAAGAACCCATTGACAACGCCAAGCTAGAAAAGATGGATCCTAGCGGTGTGTCAAGAATAGACGGCAGTGTGCTTTTATTCCCTATTGTGTTTGAGGAGATGTCTGAAGTGGTTGATCCAGAAGAGGATAGCTCTTGGATAGATATGGTAAAACCCGACGTGTCAGATGACGAACCTGATTATAAGTATGATTATCGAAATTTCAAGTTGGAAATAATGCCAGACGGTAAGACTGCCATCTTGCTTTACTCGTACCACATAACTTATAAACAGAGACCAAGCTCAGGCGGTGGCTCGCATCACCATCATCATCATCACGATGATTGATAGTCAACGTCAACTACGATATTGACAACGCGTTATCTGAACGGTCAATCCGTCCGTTTACACTTTGGTGGAGACATGCAAGTTAAACGGCGTGTCTCCAAGGGACTATTTCGTCAAGGTCTTGGAGGCCTTAACCAATGACTATGGAGACTACGAAAAACTGACACCAGACAGAATCAATGAAATTTAGAATGGTTTAGGAGGGTGTATCAAAACTCAATTTATAAAAAATCAAACTATCAAAATGTAAGTTGATTTTTAATTTCGCCAAAAATATAGCCGTTTCAGAGACTTAACTGTAATTTTTAAGTTCTGAAACGGCTTTATTCATATAAAAAGTGACAAAATGTAAGCTCGAAAAACTTGGGTTAACATTTTGATACACCCTCTTATTGTTTTATAGCGTTTTTTAGGCTATATTTGCAGATATAATTAATAATATAGATGTTAACCGAAAAAATGATATACACAAAATGGAAAATCAAATTAACATCAAAGAACTTACAAAAAACGCCGAACAGGGCGACGTCGTTGCTTTACGTAAATTGGCAGACTGTTATTATTATGGAGAAGGTGTAGAACAAGATTATGGGAAAGCCCTTGAACTTTACCTGAAATTGGTTGATCAGAACGACTCTGAGATAAACAGACGTATAGGGTACTGTTATGACGATGCTAATGATTTAGCGAAAGCGTTGGAATGGTACACCAAGGCTGCTGAACAAGGAAATGCGAAAGCTATGCGCAACTTAGGTTTCTTATACTATGATGGTGAAGGTGTAGAAGAAGACTTAAAGAAAGCTTTTGAACTATGGAGTAAAGCCTCAGAACTAGGCGATGACGAGTCTACTCGCATAATAGGTGTCTGTTATGAAAATGGTGATTGCGTAGATCAAGATGATGAGAAAGCCATAGAATGCTATACTAAAAGTGCGGAACGAGGCTACGCGTCAGCTCAATGCAGTTTGGCCAATTGCTACCGATATGGCAAATGTGTTGAAAAAGATTTAGAAAAAGCATTGGGATGGTACGCCAAGGCTGCAGAACAAGGAGATGCTGAAGGACAATATGAATTGGGAGGCTGCTATCGTTTTGGTTATGGTACTCCTGAAAACTACGACTTGGCGTTTAAATGGTACCTTAAAGCCGCAGAACAAGGACATACCGAAGCTTGTAAGGTTGTAGCAGACTGCTATCATTGTGGAAATGGTGTTGAGAAAAACAGTGAACTGTACCATAAATGGCTCAATAAGGCATTTGAAGATGACATTGTTATTGACCAGGTAAAATATGAGATCACCTCTAGGTATACCTGTAAAGTGATAAAATATTATGGAGGAATGAATGATGTGGTTATTCCTGAAGAGATTGCTGTTAAGGGGAAGAAATATAAGGTGACAGCGTTAGATCGCTTTGCTTTTCACGGATTGTCAAAGGGATCTGATATGACCAGTATAACTCTTCCGAATACGATTGTCGAACTACCTGATATGTGTTTTTATGAGTGTAAAGAGTTAGAAAAGGTAAACCTTCCTGATTCAATCACGTCAATTGGAAAGAGTTGCTTCTACAAATGTAGGAAATTAACAAGCGTCAATCTACCTAACTCGCTCACATTCATAGGAGAGTCTTGTTTCTGTGAATGTAATTCTTTGAAGAGTATCTCTCTGCCTGATTCTATCAAGGAGTTAGGTGAAAACTGTTTCAATAGTTGCAAATCTTTAACAGAGGTAAAGTTGCCAAATTCGCTCACATCATTGGGAGGTTACTGCTTTGTGGACTGCAGGTCCTTGACAAGTATCATTTTGCCAGATTCTATCACGTCTTTAGGGGCTCATTGTTTCGATAACTGTGAGTCTTTAACTGATATCAAGTTGCCAAATTCAATCAGTTCTTTGCCTAGTGGGTGTTTCTATGCATGTAAGTCTTTGACAAGTATCGTTTTGCCCAACACTATCACGACTATAGGAATAATCTGTTTCATGAATTGTAAGTCTTTGACATCTATCAATCTGTCTGATTCCATTACATTAGGTGAAGGTTGTTTCAATGATTGTGATTCTTTAAATGAGCCTGACGGCGATCAGGAAAAGAGAATTGACATCGAAAAAATCACTAAACTTGCTGCGCAAGGCGATGCTGCCGCAAAACAACAACTGACAGAATATGAATGGCATGTGGGAGACAACGCCTATGTGAGAATGTTCGGAGAGTGGGAAAAATTAAAGATCACCCGTTATGGAAAAGGTGAAGACAAGTTGAACGAACAAGAAGTAGAACAACTACTGTGGTTGTGCACTGAATTCGATGGAAAAGACGAAAATCTTGTGGATGATGCGCTTAATTACAGTTGTTGCGATGGAGGTGAAATTATAAACGATTTTGACGAAGACGACCTTTCCGACGAATATATTTTCAAGAACCTTTGTATCGGCGTGCCGTGTGAAGGCAAAGTTCAATTATTTGTTGAAGGAGAGTGCCTTTCAGATAGTGATAAATTAAATATAAGTGAAGGTACCGTCATTAATTTTAATTTCAGTGAGAAGAAATATGTCGACTTCTATTTTGATGACGAAGGATACTCTGACGAGGATAGTGATGATGAAGAAGTGTTTGACGAAGACGAGGAATAGTCCAATCGTATCTACATTTTAATGAATAAATTTTGTCCCAAATCCGATTAATTCGAATTTGGGACTTATTTTTCAGTCAAATAGTGATGTACTATTGTTTGTTCCATCTAAATAATTTAATTTTGAAATGAACGTAAACATCCAACTTTGAAAAAATATCTAGTTGGATGTTTACCAGAGAACGAGACAATGCGTATGAAAAAAGCCGTCAACCACAGTCGACGGCTTTTATTGATAAACATCCATCCAGAATTTTTATAGTAATTATACACGAGTTGTCCAACACACGCTTTTTATTTATACGCTCATTTGGGGCAACTGCTATATAATCTCCATTTTTATTCTATAGAAGGCTAATTTCTCCCGCTCTTCTCGAGTTATTCAATTCTGTCTAATTAGACATGTTTTGCAACTGTGACAAAAACTCTTCTTTTTGCTTTTCTGACTTCTTTTTCAAGTTTTCAACCCAGTTGGTATGCTCTTTGCTTGGGTTGAGATCCATTTGGGCGAAAGTGTTCTCCACTTTTGTCACGTATGCCTTTTGAAGGAATTCTTTCAGGAATTTCTCTCCTCGTTCCTCAACCATAAATCTGAAGTATGATTCTCCTGCCCAATACTCAGAGCCAGGTGAGTCGAAATCTTCCAATAGATTACAGTCTTTGTCTATGTATGAGATACGGCTTTCATCTGTGATCGTATGTACATCCTCGATGAAATTGTTGGAACAGTAGTCTGCAATACCCTCAATCTCCCAGTTCCTGAAGCTGACATTCTTGCCGATATCGATGTTCGACATGAATGTGTAGTGGTTCATCTCATGCATCAGCACCGACACATAGCCGTTGTGGCTTCTTGGCGGGTCGACGAAGCAAATAGGGTGAAGCACAATAGACGCCTTACAGCCTGCTCTTCCCACCTGTGATATCGTCACACCGATTGATGAGCCTGAATCGTAAGGACCACCTAAAAGTTTGCTAGCGACTTCTCCATATTGCTCCACTGAAGTTGTCAGATAAATAGGCAGTTTTCTTCCGTTTGCATCGCTAGGGTAGTAGTACTTGCCCATTAGCTTGATAAGCGGTGTGATGTTGCCGTTGGCGGCCTTTAGTGTGTTCAAGGCATGTCCTTGCCATACCGCGTCTTTATCTTTTTTGTAGTAGACGATAAAGAAATCGTCTTCCTCTTTAGCCCAATCCTCTTCGGTGTTGCCCAAGTCTTTTTCGTTTTCCCAGTCAAAAGGTCCGTCGATTTCAACTTTGACGCCAGCCATGTGGCCTCCCATACGGATGATTCCTCTTAGAAAGTCAAGGGTGGAATCGGGAATTTCTGCGTGGCGTATAGGAGGTCTGCTCAAGCTTTTCTTGTAGACGTTACCTACCAGTAGCGCTGTTGCCAAGAATATACCCGAGACAGAACACAATGTAGTTATTGTACGTTTATTCATTTTTATTCCTCCTCTTTTTCTATTTCAATTCTTGTCTCGAAATCGTCCACACGCATTTCGTCCACAAGCTGTCCGATTCTGAATCCATCACCTGTTGTCTCGCAATAAACGTATTTTCTATGGTTGTGTACGATTATTGCGTTTTCGAAAGATGAGTATGATGAGAAGACGGTGCTTAGCCAGTCGTTCTCCTTAAACTCGATGGCGATGGCTGTGTGCTGCCTGATCGCTGAAGAGATGAACAACACTTTGTAGCCCATGTAGTACAGAATCATACCGGCAAGCAGTGATTTGCAGTCGCAGTCACCTTCCTGGTCGTATAGTGTCTCGTCTGGGTATCTCATGTACTCTGGGGCATACTGTATGCTTTTGCTGTACCTGTCTTGTACGTATTCAATGTTAGGCTCCTGCACGAAATCCAATGCGAACTGCAGACGGTTGATCTCATCCAGTTTGGCAAAGTTGGCCTCATTGATTATGTAGCTGGCGATATAGCGTACTCGTTCGGAGTAGATATGGTCGTTAAGCATTCTGTGTATCATCTCGGCCACACGCACATGTTTGCTTTTTTGGGTGTCTTGTGAATAGAAAGGATTCTCCGTACGCATCTGCTCGTAAAGATCCATAGAGAAATGCACGGTCAGATTTCCGTGTAGCTTTCTGCCGTTAGATGAATCCAGATCCCAGTCGAACACGCGAACCATCTCTCCCGAAGGCGGTGTCATCGATGCAAAAGGCATTATTTCATAGGATTCATCGTTCATGTTTCTCTCCTCATCGAAATTAGTGACGATCTTCCAAGGTCTGCGTATTTTGTTGGCCAACGCATTATGGGAAATTCCATACATGACGGCTCCGATCAGCGGAAGCAGATCGTAGTCCATGAAGAAATAAATGTAGTATGCGGCTATAGAGCATAGAATAGCGATAGCAGAGTCGAATCTTTTCAATCCTAGACCTTTGTTGAGCATGTCGAGATGCGGCTGAATGCTGTGCGAGTTCTCTATGCTGTCGATCTTGAACTGTCTGATCAGGGCCCACAGCGCGTAATAGCAACCGTAAAGGATGAAAACGGCATAGAAATCGTTTCCAAGCAAAGGCTTGTTGAGCATACATGTGTAGGTGAAGTATAGAATCATAAAGATCACGCTGTAGACGATGGCTGTCAGCAGCGCGGTGTCGTTCCAGCCGTAGACTGGCTCGCGGTAGATGATGTTCTTCTTCTCCTTAGGACCGTATTTCTGATACAATAGGGCAGTGGCACATGCCTTTGCCTCGAATGTTACAGGACGTTTGCCGTTGAACGCGATGCCTGACTTGCAAGCGTATCCGACTCTTTTTGTAAGAGGCTTGTCTGGTATTGAACCGTCTGGATTGACCTCAAAAGCGTACAGTTCGCTCTCCAGCCATAATGAAGTCCACGAACGTTTGCCTTTTATTGTCGGTTTGTTTGGCTCTTTCAGTCTGGCGGTATAGCCCACAAGGACAGGTTTGTCGTTTTTGTAAAACTGTTTGTAGATGAATCCTTCTGGAGTTATGTATCCTCGCATTCTGTAGTCGAAGGAGTCGAAGTCGTCATCCAAGTCACCGTCGAGTATCCAGACGTTGGGCTGGTTCTCGTTCTCCGACATCACTCTGGCTACTGGTTTGTCTAGCTCTACGTTGCTTAACATGAGCTCCATCAGCGAACCGTCGTCCACGATGCTAAGCAATCCAAGGTCTCTTAGAAATTTCCCCGGTTCAGAGATAGAAATACGCGTCTTCTCCTTCAAACGACGGATGAAGAGGTAGAGGAGAGTGATCCCCACTACTGCAAGCAAAAAATATGTTTTATTTATATCTTCGAACATACTGTCAATCTTTGCTGTTTAATCTCTTAATATAAACATTTCTTTTCTCCATCGATATTCCAAACGTTGTGCTGTCGAACAGTTTTAGCCATTCGCTTGAATTGTCGTTCTGGCATATAGCCCATAGGATGATGGAAGACGGTGAATTGTAGAAAATGTTCAAATCCTCATCGTTCACACGGCTTTGTCTGATCTCCATGTCGAAGTCTTCAGACGGAAGTATTCTGTTGAGTGCCAATGAGTCGAATGTTCTCCAACGTGTGACAAAAATGTACTTGTTGAGAATGTTCATGTGGGAGTCAAACTGGAACTGTGTGGCGTTGTTTGGCATCTCGTTCTCAAACAGTGATTGCACACGGTGATCGTTTGCTTTCACGTCTCCATGCTCTGTGTTTGCCAAAGATGTGAATTCTCCGTTAGTGGCGGCTGCGCGTATCAATGGAATAAGCACATTGTGGTCGTCGAGACTCTCGGCATAAGCATACACCTTTTCTCCGATTGTCGGGTTCTTGCGTGGCAGCATATCTTTTTCGATACGCGCTTTCAAGTTGGTTTTGAACAGATTTCTCTCTTCTGACCAGAATTCCTGCTCTTCCTGCAGACGCTCAGCGTTTGAGACAAATACTTTATATCCAAGTTTCTCGTCGAAACGTCTTTCGTTCTTCTCTTTGACTTTTACGCTGCCGAAAAGCTGCATGACCTCATTTTTGTAAGAGTGGATAAGCAGATGGCAGTCGTCATCATCAAGAATGTTGACGCGACGCGGTATCCTTTTGACGTATATCTCGCGGGCCTCGTTGTCTAAGTCGTCGATCATCTTGTTGTTGGCAAATGAGCCGCGGATAACAGGCTGGTTGAACATAGTGATAGGCAGATCCGTACCTGTATACAGGTCGTTCAAGTCTATCGGACGAATATCCTTCTCTATCCATTTGCAACGTTTCAAATATTCGTCGCATAGGCTCTGCATATAGTCGTACAAGCCATACGACTCCGACTCTATTCTGTTTGCGATACGTGCGTAGGCATCGTGCAGATAGAATGCTCTCAATCGTCTCTCCTTCTTGCCTTTGTTTCTATGATATAGGAACATGCAGACGAATTGGATAAGCAGAGGTATGATAAAGAATAGTGTTGACCAGTAGACGGCGTTTGCTTTGACATTATCGAAATAGTAAATGTCTTCGGCCACCATTGTAAGGAACGGCACAAATACGAACACAGCTACCGTACCCATCAGAAAAGCGCGTCCTAATCGGCTTAGGAATGTCGCTTCCTGCTGTAGAAGGTTTACGAAATCCTTCATTGCGGCTTGCTTCATCTCCTCGCACTTATGGGAGTTTCTCTTGCCATCGTTATCCTCGCTGTATGCTTCGTGATAGGCCTCAAACTCATCTTTCAAGTTTTTAGGCACATTATGCTCGAAGAGATGGTGCCAGATGTTCTGCTCAACTTGTGTTTTTACCTTCACCCTCATCTTGCCGATCTGTGTCTTGAATAGTTTCAGATTTCTGACAATGCGGGTAAGGCATCCTATATGACTGTCGCTCGACATCAACTGTTTTTCGATGGCGTCTGGCAACGTCGTTTCGGCATAGATTGATTGATAGCGTTTTCTTGTGGCGCTGATATCCTCCAGCACGTCTTTCGACTCACGGCTGATCACATCGTTAATCTTGATTCTAAGATTGGCCGGATAGTATTTCAAATATCTGGTATAGTACAGACGTTTCAGCTTTCTATGCAGGAAGTCGCCGATAGGATGCGGGTTGGGTTCCTCCATTTTGGCGTCTGACAGATCGAAATCGACATCCTGGAATTTACGGATGATATTTTCTGCGCTTATTCTGTCGAAATCAATCAACTCATCTTTTTCATCAGGCTGTTCGAGGTCGCCCTCCTTTTCGAGAACATCTATGATATGGTTCATCACCGACGCGTTCTCTATTCTGTCTTGCAGCTCGGTGTCAAAGAATGCGGAAGAGCATCCCAATGCAAAATAGAAACAATCGTCTGAACTGCTTCCGTTGATAAGCGGGTGCACTTTGTCGCATGCATAGTAGAGGTGTATCATCGACTGCAACAGATACTCCGCCTGCTCTTTTTGAGACAGAAGTGGGAAATAGCTCTCCGTACGGTTTTGGATATCCTGATAGAAGAACATCTTGTCGTATCCTCTGATAGACGGGATGTTGTGCTGTACATCTATCTCACGTAGAGAAAGATAGACTTTTTGGCGTACGAGCACATCCAAACTGTTGAGGTCTGATGGTACGTAGTAAGCTCCGACAATGGCTATGCCCTGATGGATATGGTTAGGCAGTATTCTTCCTTTCTCCTTCTGTATCATTACAGCTATTGAAGGAAATGTAAGTTGCGATAACGACTCCGTTGAATCGCCAAGCACTACAATGTTGAGAGTGACGGAACTGTCGACGTTTGATTTTCTTAACATCTTGACAAAGCCTTGTCCTGCACGGACAATTTTTTCCTGGAAGTTATAAATGTCTTCAGCCATCGTCACATCGTCATTGAGCGATGTCTCGATAAACGGATTGTCGAAATGGGTGTATAGCCATTGCTGATTGTCATGCTTTGCCTCGTCGTCCAACCATGCTTGGGCATCCTCCTGAAGGAGGACGCCTTGCAATTTTCCGAGCAGCGACCTGAAATGTCGTCGCCTTTCTGTGTTATTTGTTAGATCAATAATCCAAAGAGGAAGCATTGGTTCTTTCTAATTAATGGGTTATCCCCGATTGTTAATGTCTATAAACTTAGCTTATAAACTTGTGTACAGTGTCGTACTCGTTGCGGATGATATTGAAGAAGATATTGTAAAGACGCTTCTCATCTTCTGTAGCGCTCTGCTGTTTCAATGTAGAAAGTGTCTTCAATACTGACTTCTGTTTCTCAACGTATCCGTCTTTCAAGATCTGCTCTCCATCGTAGATCACAGCCTTGCCGTTTTTATCGGTGATGATGCTGCCATTTGAGTCCAACGCTGTCTTTCTCTGACGAAGGATTGCCTGAAGCATACGGTCGAGTGTCTCGCTGTATCTTCTGTTGTAGAATAGACGGAAGTATTCGTCAAACTGGATGCTGAAGTCTGCTCCTGTCACTTCATCGTATAGCTTCTTGCCGTTCTCTATCTTACGTAGGCAAAGAGATCCTTTGTGTACTGTGAATGCTTCAGGACGAGCCACTTCAAACGAAGTCGGGTTCTTTGGATTTACCAAGTACATTGATGTCTCGTATGACTCTGTGTCAAACTCATCCTTGTAGAACAATGGTTCCAAATCTTTCTCGTACTCCTTCAAAATCAACATCTTCGCGAATGTTCTGTGCTGTGCAAGCACCTCGTCAGGAAGATCATTAAGAGTAATCTTTCCAAGGAACTGAGCGAAATCATGGTGGAAGTGGTATTTCTCACGGAATGTCGCGTTGTTGTATACCGACTCGATGTTGTCGTAGATGCGGTAGTCGCGGAATGACAAACCGTATTTTGACTTAAGTACCAATGCGGAGTTAGCGTCTCCACCCGACACATAACGGTGACGGATATTTCCTTCCTCGTATCCAAGCATCTCCTTTGCGAGGTCCATATCCTGAGCCACGAACACCATGTGCTCCTCTTTCTTCATCACTTCGATACGAGCGGTGTTGTAGTTGAAGAACAATGCAGGGCTCAAACTCTTGCGTACCTCATCTTTCTGATCATTGGGCAGATCATGGAAGAAGTGTGATACCTTCTTGTTTGCCCAATTCTCCTGGATGTTCTTGTTTTCTCTTGTTGCTACGTCGAGAGCCTGTTGCGCGAAGTCGATGAAATCTTCGATGATGGCCTCTGGCTTACGCTCCTCAAGAGTAGGGTTTGTGAAGAAACGGCACTCTTCGATCATATTCTCTTTTCCGTTCTTCGCTTTCTTATCTTTCTCAATAAGAATATATTGGTTGGCCATCAACTGCTCAAGACGCTTTTCGTTCTTTGTCTCGTAGATGCCTTCCTTGATAAGCTTGCTCAAGTCATCACGGTTTGGAGTCTCTGCTCTGTCTTCGTCAGCACCGATGATGTTGCGGTAGCAGCGGCTGAAGAAGTTGTTTGCTTTCCAACCGTCTCCACTGCAGATTTCCTTCAGCATAGGAAGGTATACAGTTGTCACATCCAAGGCAGTGTTGCCAAACTCAGTAGCCAAACGGTCGTAATAGCGTACGGCCTGTTCGTTCATCTCTGACGCCTTGTCTTTGATCATCATCAACTGTGACTTCAACTTTGAAAGTTCATCTGTCTTTTCGTTGTTGCAGAAATCGCGGATCAAGTCGTGTGCCCAATCTAGTATGACGTGGTCTGTAAACTCATTAACGTACTCTTCCAAAGCGTTGCGATACTCATTGATCTGGGCATTGTTGCTGCTGATTCCGATGTTCTCTAGAACGGTGATGTCTGCAGCTTTTGCCTCAAGTTTCTTCAACTCCTCAAACTTGCTGTCAAGCTCGTCTTTGCGGTCTTTAGTTGAGTTCTCCTGCTGCTCGTAGATGCCTCTTACATATGTTCTGACTGCATCCACGGCATTGATTGCGTAGATAAGTCCATATTCGCGTATCCACTCTTCTGCCTGCTTCCAAGCGCCACTGACAAGCAATTCTTTGGTCTCTGATCTCTTCTCGACTGTTTTGGATGCCGAGCGCACGTTTTGCTCGATAGTCTCCAATGTAGTCAACACGTTGTTTAACTTCAAAACAGAAGGAAGCTCCTTCTTGCCTGCGATGATTGAAGGGTCGAGAGCCTCGTCCTCCAAGTCGCTTAGTGAGCCGCCAACCAATTGTTTTGCAACTGTGTCTGGAATCTTGTGGTCTAGTTCGCGGAACAATTTCTTGTAAAGGGCTGGCAATTGACTGTCTGGAATGGCATTCTCTTTCGCGTCAGCGTTAAGAAGCCAGGTGCGAAGCACGTCTCTTTCGAATCTTCTTCTGAAATAGCGGGCAAACTGGTCAGTTGGCTTGTGTAGCTGAACATATCCCATCGGAACCAAGAAATCTTCGTGATTTCTCTCCATGATGTCATTCATGTAATTGTCGATATCCGAACGGAATGTCTCTCCGCCTGCGCCGTGATGCAAGATGTAGATCATCTCGGCTGTATTGTGGTACATCACGTGTGTGTTGCCCAAAGATGTTCCCTTATCTGTCTGGATATCAATAGGAATCATGTAGTAGAATGGGCAATACTTGCGTTTGCTGTCAATCAGATTATAGTCGTTGACGAATGCCATTCTATGCATTACGGTGTTCTGCTGGCTGCTCTGGCTCATCTCTTTGAATGCCTGTACCTCTGAGAATACGGCGTATGCGTTCAACGCGTATTTCTCCTCTGTCGCGTTGCAGTCGATATATACTTTAGGCATATACATGATTAGCACTAGCTGTGGGTCACCGTCGCCTACCACCTGCTTGTGTACCTGGTTGATATGGTATAGCACGTCGTTGACGATACCACTACCAGTACCACCGTTAGAGCTACCTACTACCCAGTAGAAGATGGTGCAGCTCTCTCCGCCGACGTTCTTGACATCGTTCAATGAAGATATAGCGGACTGTAGCTTTGTCTGGAAATCAGCCAATGAGTGGGCGAATGCAATACGTGATTTGATACGGAACGCTCCTGCTCCGAATCCTAGTGGCTGATCAGGAATCTTCACTGCAAGTTCTGGAGAACATGCCTCCAATATTCTCTTGTTGATCAATGTTGATGTGTCCTGTGTTGCCTCATAGTAGATAGCCTGAGGGTTTGCCAATCCAAGGTTTACAAGGTCCGACTGTGGGTTGATGAACGGCACTCTGCCTTCCTCGAAATCCTTGCGGTTGCGCTTGTTCGCCTGATCTATGTCACGTTGGTCAGTATCTATGAAAAGGAAGCGATATGATTCGTTCATCGCATCCAAACGAGATTTTGTAGCTGTATGTGTAGGATAACGGTTAGCATAAACCTTCTCCTTGATTTGTGTTACTGTTTGGCAGCCTGAACCTCCCAAACCGATGAAAATGTGTTTTTCGTTTGCCATATTATTATACCTTTTTATTTCGTGTTAAGACGTAAGCTTACTTTATGTGTGATGTCGGATTTGCGACCTCCACAGCTTACTTTCAATAAATTATCGTTTCTTGTGTTGATGCAGCCTGTTGTGCCCATCTTTGATCCTACGTACCCTTTTGTAGCCGACCATTCAAAATATGGTTTCTTGAATAGCAGCAGCGGTGATGGTTTCACCTTTGTCACGCATAGTGTCCATTCTGCATCGTCAACTCTGATATCTGCGCTTTTTCCGATAGTGAGTTTATCGCATTCAGCCACTTTCTTTGTGAATATTTCTCCTCCAGTGGCGTCAGACACTACGATTTTTCCGCTCATTTTTTCCTTTGCATTGATAGACGCAGCTCTTATCGCCAATATTATGTAAAGGATAATCAAGAAGACAGCCAAACATGTGACCCAGAAAGGAAGGAAGAATGTGAAAATCCACTGGTTCTCTTCTGTGTTGGTCGACGACAAAGGTTTGCTTATGCCTAGTTTCTCCAGTTCGGAATCGAAATCTGTTGGCAGCGAGATTCCAAGCGACAGACTGTCGTTCAAATAGTGAAATCCATAATTCTGGTGTTTCGCCTGTCCAAGTTCTAGATGCAGGATGGTGTCACGCATTGTTTGATAGTTTGTTGTGTCGTTGACAAAGACAAACCCTTGCTGGCGAAGGAATGTGGAGTCGATCTTGATTTTTGAGTATAGACGGTTGGGACTCCAAGTGATGTCGGAGATGGTGTTACCGTCGATATCCATCTTTGTGGACATCCTTACTTTGCCGGCTTTGTTCTCTGAATCGATGATGGAACGTAGTTTGACGACAAGAATATCGCGTCTCAACTGCTCAAACCATTGTTCGATAGCCTCTTTTGAGTTGTTGGTCGAAACAATCTCCAAACCGTTTTCTGCCACATCAAACACGTTGTTCTGCAACTGATCCAAGCAAAACTCCTTCTGCTGTCTGTTTTCAGTTTCATTGCCTAGCTCTACAGCCACACATCGCACATAGCTACCTTTGATTGCGGAAGCAAGCTGGCTTCTCATCTCTGATAACTCTTCAGCCGTCAGACGTCTCTTGTTGAACTGATGAGGCGGCACTTTTGGAATGTTATTAAGGAAGTCGGTCAACGGAATCAGAATATTGACCTTGTATTCCGAATTTGTTATCACTGCGTTTGATATACCGTTTATCGCTTTGTAGATGTTTGTATGGTCGCAAAACAACTGATCGTAATTAGGGTTGCGATACAGACGTTCCATATTTGAACACAACGTGCTTTTCATCTCATTTGAGATGATGCCAGAGAAACCCATAGGATTCTTGATCTCAGTTCCAAAAGGGATTACCGTCACTTTATCTCCGTTGGGCAACGCCTGTATGAAGTTTTTAAGAAGCGGAACCATTGTTGGCTCATATGCGTTCATTGAACCGGACACATCAATGGCGAAGACGTAGTGAGCGTGACTTTTGTCTATGTCATCTTTGTATATTTCAGTTAAACGAGGAAATGTCGATTCAAGATAGTGGAGTGGCGACTGGGCAAAAAGAGTCTCTGCCAAAAGTGCCATCAATGTCACAAATAAATACTTTAAACTCCTATTTCTCATTGCGTCTTAATTGTAGTAAACATAGTTTACAATATTAATGTTTTTTGATGATAAAAGCAAAGAAGTAGTGTGAAATATTTTAGTGTGGTAATATAAAAAAGACGGGGATGGGTATCCATCTCCGTCTTTTATGGCTATAAATTCCTTTATTTATTCAAAAAGAAGTAGTCTACAAAACACATCGCGATGTAGAAAAGGATTATCGCGAACACTGCAGCAAATGGAAGGCCCATAACGCTTGACACGGCTATTGCGATGATGCCAAAACCTACAAGTATGAATTTTCTTTCGTTTTCTTTCCAACCCCAATGTTTGATCTTTAGCGAGAACATTGGGATTTCCGAAACCAATAGGAGTGACGTTACGATTGTTATCACAGTCATCACAATAGGATTGCAGCAGAAATCTGTGAACCAATTGTTTGTGCCGTCTTTCAAAAGCATGTCAGCTGTAGCTATAAGTGACGATAGGAACATTGCGTTAGCTGGAGTAGCCAAACCTATGAAACTTGTTGTCTGTCTTTCGTCAACGTTGAATTTTGCCAGTCTCAAGGCTGAGAAAGCAGTGATCATGAATGCGATGTATGGCAAGTATTCGCAGCATGTACAGTTAGCGTGACCCTTCATCCAGTAGAACATCGCAAAACCAGGAGCTACACCGAAGCTGACTTGGTCGGCAAGTGAATCTAGTTCTTTACCGATTGGTGACGATGCGTGCAATGCTCTTGCGGCAAATCCGTCGCTGAAATCAAACACTGATCCGATCAATATGCAAATCATTGCAAAAAGGAAATTTCCTTCTATTGAACAGAGCACAGACAAACAGCCGAAGAAAAGGCTTGTGCAAGTCAGTCCGTTTGGAATGCTTTTGATTATTTTATTCATAAATCTCGCTATTTTACTCTTGCGATGACAGTCTGGTTTCCAGTAGTCTTGTCTCCGACTTTGACTAGAATTTCGCTGTCCATCGGCAAGTAAAGGTCAACACGTGAACCAAATTTGATGAAACCAAGCTGCTGGTTTTCATCACACGTATCTCCCTCACGTGAATAAGTTACAATACGGCGAGCAAGCGCACCCGCCACTTGTCTTAATAAAACTTGAGTCTTGTTTTCAAGCTCAATGACTATTGTTGATCGTTCGTTTTCTGTACTTGATTTAGGAAGGTTGGCGGCCATGAATCTGCCGTCATTGTGAGTGTAATAAACCACCTTGCCTCTTGTTGGATACCAATTGGCATGCACGTTAAGCACCGACATGAAAATTGACACTTGAATTCTTTTGTCCTTAAAAAAGAAAGGCTCTTCTGCAGGTTCCGCAATCACAACAGTTCCGTCTGCCGGAGCAATGATCATGCCGTCTTCAAAACCCTCAAATACGCGATTGGGATTTCTAAAAAAATTCAAGAAGAATAAGAATACGCCTATGCTGAGACAGGAAATAGCGATAGAAGCAGCATTTGTTCCAAAATAAACATATGATGCAGTTATTACCAACGCTATCATTACTAGTAGCGTCAATAGCATTCCTTTTCCTTCTTTGTGTATAGTCATTCTTTTTATTGTCTATTAATTATGGCTCGCAAATTTAGTCAAAAAAACTAAATATCCCTACTTTTCATTGGAAAATTACAATCCTGGGATTTCACGGACCTGCTTAATTATTTTCTTGTTTAGCTTTTGCTCTTCCATCTGAAGCCATCTTTTTACCTTGTGGGTGTCTGTGCCGACAGCTTCATAATAGCCTGCCTCAAGAAGTTTTTCTGCTTTTTCTTTTACTTGTTGTCCATACAAACCTAATAGCGAAGTGATGTTGAGCTGGAATCTCACTTTCATTGCTTTAAGTTCCTCATAATCCTTCATTTTAAGGAAAATGTATCTTTCAGGGTGCGCAAGAAGAGCAAAATGCCCCTTCTTCATAAGGTCTTTTAATGTTCCTTTGAACCCGTATGGAGCGGACACTGTTGATGATTCTACAAGCACATGGTTGTTGGTGTGTATCAATAGATCGTCTTTTTCCAATCTTTCAAGAAAAAGGCTGTCAATCATGTATTCCGCGGCTAAGTTGAGTTTTATGTTTCCTGAGTATAGTGATTTTAATTTCTCAAAATGCATTTTTAAGAAATCTGTTTGGTTTGGAATGTCCTCCATTATGTGCGGAGTACACCAGATTTCTTTTACTCCCGCTGCCTCCATAATGCCGAGCAACTCCAAAGAATCATCTATAGATTGAATTCCGTCGTCGACGCCTGGCAAAAGGTGGATGTGATTGTCTGTAAAACCATCCAATATGCCGGATTTCTTTAATTCTTTTTTTGAATTAAAAATGCTAAATATTCCCATTAATAGTATGAGTTTTCTTTTTTTCCATAGCCATAACCGTAACCATAGCTATAGCCGTAACCATACCCGTATTTATAATTGTCTGTGTTGGTTCCGTTAAGAACGACACACATCATAGGATATTTCTTTTCATTATAGAACTCGTCAACAATATGAAGATGACTTTTCTCCATCAAACCAGCTCTCAAAACGAATATTGTCATATCCGCATATTTCGCCGCAATGCCTGCGTCTGCTACCACGTCAACAGGAGGACAGTCTACGAATATATAGTCGTATTCATTGCGTAATTCTGTCATCATGTCTGACAAGTAGTTCTTGTTAAGCAAAAGCTCAGTTGGGTTTGGTGGCATTGTGCCGGTAGGGAGAACGTGTAGGTTGTGGTTCTCCTCTGTTGTGGCTACCACGTCTCTCCAATTCTTCACCTTGCCATTGAAATAGTCTGACAAACCTAGTTTAGGAGAGTCTACAATCTTTGACAATGTTCCTCTACGCAAGTCTAAATCCAATACAATGACCTTTTTGTCGCGGAGAGCTGCGCATGCGGCAAGGTTGGCAGAGATAAAGCTCTTTCCGCTACCTTGGTTGAGTGATGTTATCATCACAACCTTTTTATTGTCGTTTCCAAGAATGAAGTCTGTGTTTGAACGAAGCACACGGAATGACTCGTTGATAAGATTTCTGTTGTCTTGTTGAACGGCAAGTTTGCCTGTGTCACCTGTAGGTTGCATAGGAATCTCTCCAGAAAAAGGGACTATCATAGATTCTAGATCTTTTCTAGTACGAACTTTAGTGTTCATGCTTTCCAAGATGTAGAAGATGGCAGCCGGAATAGCCAAACCGATTACAAATGCGGCCAATAGAATGATAGGTCTGCGTGGAGATATTGGTGCGTCAGCTCCTCGAGGCTCTGTGATTATCTTCGACTTGTATGCGTCGTATGCTTTTGAAAGCTCGTTCTCTTCACGTTTCTGAAGTAGGAACAAATACAAACCTTCCATGACTTTCTGCTGACGTTCCTCCGACAACAGATATTTGGCCTGGTTAGGGTTGCGGGCCAATTTGCTTATAGTGTTAGATTCCTGCTGCTTTATCTGCTCTATCTGCATAGTAAGAGCAGTAATCTCACTTTTCACACTCTGAAGGATGATTTTTTGCATCTCTTTCAAAGTCTCTGTCGATTCATTGACCAGTGGGTTGTTGGAACTGCTGTTTGAAATCAAACGGTTTCTTTCCAGCAACTTCTCGTTGTATTTGATTACCTGCTGCTGTATGCTTCCGTTAGATAGAGCGGAAGAAGATGGAAGAGGCTCCTCAAATGTTTTGCTGCTTAGAACGTCATTGATATACTTTAATGTCATCAACTGTCCGTTTAGGGATAGCAATTGCTTCACACTTTCTGAATTCTGCTCCAAATAGATTTGAGATACAGCTTTGATGTCTGGCAAAAGGTTCTCTCCCTTAAATGTTGCAATGTTCTTGTCGATTCCTGTCAAGTCCTGAAGAATCATTTGAAGACGTTCTGTGATAAACGTAGATGTTTTTGTCGCCAATTCGTTGCGATCCTGAATCCAATTCTCATTATAGTTAAAGATCAATGAGTTTAGAATGTCTTCTGCTCTTGCTGGAGACGGATCGTTGATAGATAGGTTTAAAACGTCTGAGTTTTTGTCTGCCAAACTGATTGTCAGGCTGTTGCAGTATCCGTCTGTGACTGATTTCAATCTGCTGTGGCTGTAGTATATTTCGGCATCGTCACACAAATATGTTGTCTCGTTTACAATAACTCTGCCTATTGGGGTTGCTAATGTGTCGTTGAGATCTCCTGTTATTGTCTTTTCAGATTCATCTGCATTTAGTTTGAAATCTGAAAGTGACACTGTTCTGTTGTTCTTGCTAACATTGATCTTGAACGAGATGTTGTCAGTTACATTGTCAAGGTCTGGCAATACGACTTTGACAGGAGACACCTTGTATAGATTGGTCTTCTTGAGACCATCTTTGACCACGTATTTGTTTGCCAAGTCAAGGTTGTTAACCACCTGTGTCATCAACGATGGCGATTTCAATGTCAAAAGTTCATTGTTGATATTTGTGGTGTTGGTGAATAATCCCAAATCTTGGAATTCGTTAGTCATGCTTGTTGCTGATTTTCCTTTTTTGTCGGATAGAATTAGCAATGTTGCTGTACGCGTATAAATTGGAGATGTTGACATCAGGTAAAGTATGGCAACAGACATACATAGTCCGATTGACAATACGAACCATTTCCAATTGTATAGACACAACTGAAGGAGGTCGGAAATGTTGATTTCCTCCTCCTCTTGGTTGTTTTGTATATTTCTATTCTGAGATTGTTGTGACATCTCTAATCTTTTATGCTATCCTTTATAAAATTATCTTGTAAGGTTGAGAACAAGGTTCAAGACAGTGAAGAACACACCGATACAGCTGAACACTAGTCCTGTTGCGCTACCAACACGAGAGTTCTTTGTCTTTGTCTTGTTTGGCTCAACATATATCACATCATTCTGCTTCAAAAAATACGCAGGAGACGCGAATAGATTCTTTGAACGAATGTCAGTTTTGTATGTGATACGTTGTCCGTTCTCTTCTCTGATGACATAGATTCCATCTCTAATACCGTAGATCGACAAGTCTCCAGCCATACTTAGTGCCTCAAGCAATGTGATCTGGTCCTTTGATATCATGTATTTACCTGGACTGTTGACCTCTCCCAATGCTGAGAAATATAGGTTCATGAACTCAACTGTGACAACTGGGTCATTGATCAAGTTTGCTTCTATCAAAGATGTCTTGACGTGCTCTGCCACCTCACTCTTTGTCATTCCTGTGATTTTGATCTTTCCAAGTACAGGGAAGTCGATCTCACCCTTGTCGTCGATTGTATATCCGGAGATTTTTGAAGAAGAGGCTCCAGAGCCACCACCGCCCATGCCTACTTGATTGCTTGATGTGGCAAGATTGAACAATGCTGCCAACTGAGGATCCTTACTATTGACGATAATAGAAATCTGGTCTTTCGGTTGCAAACGTATGTCGCGTGAGCCAACAACTGGTTCGTTCTTGTTTAACTGTACGTCCTGGAAATACAGAATCTTCTCTTGAGTCTTACAAGAAGACAACAGTATTGCACAAATTGCAATCAACAAAAATTTAAATGTTCTTTTCACGTCAATAATTTTTAATAATCCTTAAATTAGGTAGTTGCGATTAAATGTAACGTAGATTCCCCGTTAATTAACATGCAATTTTTGCAAAATTATATAATTTCTCGAATATTATGCTACTTTGTGAAAAAAAAGAGCAGGATGACATATGCGAACGGAGCTGCAATAATGGCACTGTCGAATCGGTCTAAGAAGCCTCCGTGTCCTGGCAACATATTGCTTGAATCCTTCACTTTGAAGTAGCGTTTGAATAGGCTCTCCACCAAATCACCCAATGTTCCAAGCACACACATGAAGGCAAAGAATACTGCCCATTGCCATTCACACAACTCGTGTCCGTTGATTGCCGGAAGGTTAGGGCAGAACTTGCCAAAACAGTAACCTGATGCTGTTGCCAGAATGAAGCCGCCGATGAATCCTTCCCACGATTTTTTAGGAGAGACTCTCTCATAAAGCTTGTGGCGTCCGAAAGCACGCCCTGACAAATAGGCTCCTGTGTCTGAAACCCATATCGCGATGAAGAAAGCCAAAACTAACAGGCTACCCTGCCAGTTTGCTCCCGGAGCACTGCCGTCCGCACCCATACTCTCAATCATACACATGCATGAGAATGGAAGCGCCACATATATATGTCCTAGCAATGACATCGCAACATTAAGAATAGGAGATCCGTTGTTGCGGAAAAGCTCCACAACGAATGTTCCTGTGAAGAACGGCACATAGATCAATGGCACTAAGTATGGTATTTGGTAATACTGGGACAAATAGACTGAAAGGAACAACATTCCTCCTCCGCACATTGCCCAACGTGAAATAGGTTTTGCTTGCTCGACTCTGTAGCACAAATTGTAAAATTCATATAGGCAAAGCATTGTCAATGCAAAAAATACGATACCGAATATGTATGGCGGCATCATAATGGCTGTGATCATCACTCCTAGGAGTACAGCACCAGTTAATGCCCTTATAACTAAGTTTTTCAAAGTATTTGGAAGTTTTTAAGTTTACAAATTAGAGCAAATATAGTACGAGAAGGCTTTATATACAAATATTGTGCGCTTTTTTCACTCTTTTTAGCAAAATGCTGGAAAAATAGTAATTTTGCATTTTGTTTATTTAATGACTTTTCTGATGGAAGACGGTAATAGAAAAAGCTTGGTTGCGGGCCATTTCGCGGCGTGCGGAGCATATTTGATTTTTGGCTTCAATATTGTGTTGACGAAGGATTTGACGAATTCACATATTTTCACACCGCTTTCCCTTTTCACTTTGCGTTCCGTTGGGGCTGGATTGTTGTTTTGGATTCTGTCCGTATTCTCTCCTAAGGAGACGGTGGATAAACGCGACCTTGTTAAGATTCTGTTGGCTAGCCTGCTTGGTTACTATGGCACCCAGCTTACTTTTCTTGTCGGCATTAATTATACGACTCCGTTCGACTGCTCCATCATCGCTTCGTTGGGCCCTGTGTTCACCATGCTTTTTGCGGCGGTGGCCTTGAAGGAGCCGATCACTCAAAAGAAAGCGTTGGGTGTCGCGATCAGTTTGGCTGGCGTCATTCTGTTGATCTATAACAGTAGTATAGCCACTGCAGACACTGCCCGTACGACAACTCCGTTCGGAATCATGCTTATTTTGCTCAACAGTGTTTTGTTCGCGTCGTACCTTGGAATCTTCCGCCCGGTGATTCAGAAGTATTCAGTCGTGACTTTCATGAAATGGATATTTCTCTTTTCGTTTGCTATGTCGGCTCCGTTTTCTGCACCTGATTTGTTGTCTGTAGATTTCGCGTCTGTGCCGACAATATGTTTGCTTGAATTGGGCTACCTTGTGCTTTTCGCCACATTCATCGCTTATTTTCTGATTCCTGTCGGTCAGAAAAACTTGCGTCCGACGTTGGTGAGCCTCTACTCGTACATGCAGCCTATCGTAGCGACGTCTCTTGGCATCTATCTTGGTATGGACACACTCTCGCCAATGAAAGTGTTCTCATGCATCGCGGTTGTTTCTGGAGTGCTGCTCGTCAACAAGTCGAGAGGAAAGAAATGATTGCTTTGAATATTTTATTTGAAATTCATAAAAAAAGATTATCTTTGCGTTGCTAAATTCGGCGATGGCTTCGTAGTTCAACGGATAGAATACGAGTTTCCTAAACTTTAGATCCGGGTTCGATTCC
>JAKSKU010000023.1 GCA_024401565.1 Paludibacteraceae bacterium | reverse complement strand
AGAAGAAGAACGGTGAGACACCAATCGACTTGGAGATGAAGGATATGATCGGTAACCCTCCACGCACAGTCATCACAGATAATACAGTAGAAGAGCACTATACTGACGCTACAATCAACGTAAGCAAGGTAGACGAGTACATCAACAACGTACTTCAGCTTGAGAGCGTAGCATGTAAGGATTGGTTGACAAACAAGGTTGACCGTTCCGTTACAGGTAAGGTGGCACGTCAGCAGACATGTGGTGAGATGCAGTTGCCATTGGCAGACCTTGGTGCTGTAGCTTTGGATTACAGAGGAAAGGCTGGTATCGCAACGTCTATCGGACACGCTCCTGCTGCAGCTCTTGCTGATCCAGAGGCTGGCTCAGTGCTTGCAATCGCAGAGGCATTGACAAACATCGTGTTCGCTCCACTCGCAGAGGGATTGGATAGCGTATCGTTGTCGGCTAACTGGATGTGGCCATGTAAGAATCCTGGTGAGGATGCAAGATTGTATAAGGCAGTCAACGCAGCAAGTGAATTCGCTTGTTCACTAGGTATCAATATCCCTACAGGAAAAGACTCATTGTCAATGACTCAGAAGTATGGCAATGAGAAAGTATACTCTCCAGGTACAGTGATTATTTCTGCTGGTGCAGAGGTTTCTGATGTTAAGGGCATCGTTACTCCAGTTATCGCTAACGTACCAGGTTCGGCAGTTTACTACATCGACTTCTCATTCGACAGCTTGAAGCTTGGAGGTTCAGCGTTGTACGCATCATTGAACAAGATCGGTTCAGAGGTTCCATGTGTCACAGACACGGAGTACTTCATGGATGCATTCAACACAGTACAGGATATGCTAAAGGCAGGTATCGTTCTTGCCGGACACGATATTTCAGAAGGTGGTATGCTGACTGCACTTCTTGAGATGTGTTTTGCTAACTCAGAGGGTGGTTTGAACGTCGATTTGAACGGTGTTGGCGATGATATCTTGAAGGTATTGTTCGCTGAGAACCCAGGAGTTTTGGTACAGGTTTCAGACTGCGCTTTGGCAGAGAAGATGATGAAGGAGGCTGGTGTAGGCTTCGCTAAGATCGCCACTCCAATCGAAGACAGAGTAGTAAGAGTTGCTCAGGATAAGTTCAAGCACGACTTCCAGATCGATCAGCTTCGCGACGTATGGTACAAGTCGTCTTACCTATTGGATAGAAAGCAGAGCGGTGAGATCTGCGCTAAGAAGCGTTACGAGAACTACAAGAACCAGCCATTGAGATTCAAGTTCAATGCTGACTTCTCAGGTAAGCTTTCTAAGCTTGGCATCACAGCCGACCGTACAGCTCCATCAGGCATCAAGGCTGCTATCATCCGTGAGAAGGGTACAAACGGAGACCGTGAGATGGCATACTCAATGTATTTGGCAGGATTCGATGTTAAGGATGTCCACATGACAGACTTGGCTTCAGGCCGTGAGACATTGGATGACGTCAACTTGATCGTCTTCTGTGGTGGATTCTCTAACTCAGACGTCCTTGGTTCAGCTAAGGGTTGGGCAGGTGGATTCCTATACAACGAGAAGGCAAAGGCAGCTCTAGACCGTTATTATGCGCGTCCTGACACACTTTCACTAGGTGTCTGCAACGGATGTCAGCTAATGGTTGAGCTAGGACTTGTTTATCCTAACCACGAGCAGAAGCCACGTATGCTTCACAACGACTCTCACAAGTTTGAGTCATCATTCGTGGCGTTGACTATTCCTCAGAATGAGTCAGTGATGTTCAAGTCACTTTCTGGATCTAACCTAGGAATCTGGGTGGCTCACGGTGAAGGAAAGTTCGACCTTCCATACGCAGAGAGCGAGTACAAGATCGTTGGTAAGTATGTTTACGACGGTTATCCAGCTAACCCTAACGGATCTAAGTACGCTACAGCAGCTATCGCATCTGCAGACGGACGCCACTTGGCAATGATGCCACACTTGGAGCGTGCAATCTTCCCATGGCAGTGGGCACACTACCCATTGAACAGAAAGTCAACTGATGAGGTTACTCCATGGATTGAGGCATTCGTTAATGCTAGAAAGTGGATCGAGCAGAATAAGAAGTAATTTCATTCTGTAATATAACATAGTAGAGACGTCACATTGTGGCGTCTCTATTTGTTTGTTATAGATTCACCTTCCAATATCCATTCTTATCTGCTCCGACGCGGGTGATGATACCTTTGGAGACAAGAGTGTGGAGATGAACATTAATGATGTGAAATTTTAAAATCGGAAATTTTCCCTAAATTCATATCAATATTGTGGAATTTTTCCCTAAAAACAAGGACCAAAATATGGAATTTTTCCCTATTTGTTTTTTTGGCTATCAATTTTTGTGTTAAATTTGCTATACTAAATTACTATAAATCAGAGAATTTATGTTGTATAGAAAATATGCAAAAAGAATAGAAGAATTTTTGAGTACACAACAGGGGAAAATCCTATTAGTTAACGGAGCTCGACAAATAGGCAAATCGTATATCATACGACATGTCGGCAAACATCTCTTTAAGAATTATGTAGAGATCAATTTGAAAGCAGATAAAGAGGGAGATAAAATATTTGAGAATGTCCGAAGCACAAATGATTTTTATCTTCAAATAAGTGCTATTGCGGGCAAACATCTAGATAAGAAGGAGAATACACTTGTATTTTTAGATGAGATACAAAGTTATCCATCTTTACTTACTATGTTGAAATTTCTAAATGAAGAAGGGCGTTATACATATATTGCAAGCGGTTCTCAGCTTGGAGTCGCTCTTTCACAAACACCATCAGTCCCATTGGGTAGTATTGCAATAGAAGAAATGTATCCTCTCGATTTTGAAGAGTTTCTTTTAGCTATGAATTGTGGAAACGATGTTATAGACGTAATGAAAATGAAATTTCGTGAAGGAGAATCTCTTTCTGAATCATTACACGACTATATGCTTCGTCAGTTCAAAATATATCTTCTTATTGGAGGCTTACCCGAAGTCATCAATAAATTCATTGAGACTCGAAATATAGTAGAAGTCCGGAAAATACAAAAAGACATTCATAATCTATATCGCATAGATGCATCACAATACGACGAACAGCATAAATTAGTCATTCGTCGCATTTATGATATGATTCCGTCTAACCTTGAGAACAAAAAGAAACGTGTTGTGGTTAACAAGATCGAAGAAACAAAAAGTCATAAACAGTTTACTGATTATGCTGATGAATTTGAATACCTTGTTAATTCTGGAATAGCTCTTTCCGTTAATGCCATAAGTAATCCTCATTTTCCTCTTGCAGAATCTGAACAAAAAAATCTTTTGAAGCTCTATCTTAACGATGTGGGACTACTTACAAGCTTATTATACGACAACAATATCAATGCTGTACTTAATGACGAGCGTAGCGTCAATCTTGGAACTGTTTATGAATCGGTAGTGGCTCAAGAACTTCATGCACATGGATATACTTTGCACTATTACGATAACAAGAAAAAAGGAGAGGTAGATTTTCTTATCGATGATTTCGATAATCTAATGGCATTGCCTCTCGAAATCAAATCAGGTAAAGACTATAAAATACATAGTGCACTAGACAATTTCCTTTCAACTCCATTATACAATATCCATCGTGCTGTAGTATTAAGCAATGAACGCGAAGTTTACAATGAAAATGGGATCACTTATATGCCTATCTATTATATTATGTTTTTTAATCAAAACATAATAGATACCGATAATTTAATTATTCCAGTATTGGACCCTCCCATTTTGTAAACATACTCCATTAACGAAAAAAGGGAAGACCGATGAGCCTTCCCTTTGTTGTATGGTAAAGATTAATCATTTAATAGTAAACGACGCTTCTGTCGTAACTGTTGTTGTCTGGAATTTGTAATCCTGTTGGAGCATTTATCTTTTTCAAACTGATACAATTCTCAAACTTGTCGTCGCACTTAGTGACATTCTGCGGAATTCTGATAGACGCCAAACTTTCACAATTCATGAAGACATTTTTCTCTATTGTTTTCAACGCACCGTCTGGAATCCTGACTACGCCAAGTTTTGAACATCCATAAAAGGCAGTTGCCTCCAATGTCTCTACCGACGCGGGAATCACAATGTTCTCGATACTTTCGCAGTTGTAGAATGTGGCTGATTGGATCTTTGTGATATCATTTGGTAGAGCCACCGTGTACAGATTGCTGCAGTTCATAAATGCACCTCTTCCAATCTTCTTGACATTGTCTGGGATCATGATTCTTGTCAACCCCTGACAGCATCCAAAAGCATAGTCGCCGATTGATGTGACGGAAGTTGGTATTGTTATGTTTTGCTTTTGACTAGGGAATGCTACAAGTTTGGTTAATTTCTTGTCGTATAGCACGCCATCTTTTGAAGTGTAGTCGGGGTTTTCTTTGTCTACGCTAAATCCCTGTAGCAACTGACAATTATAGAAAGCGGATTCATGAATCTTTGTGACCGATTTGGGGATGGTGATGGTAGTGACATGGAAACATCCTGCAAATGTGCTGGCAGGAATGACACTTACGCTTTCAGGGATCGTGATCTTGGTAAAGCTTGCACAAGCCGCAAAAGCTCTTTTTCCGATCGATTTCACTGCGTTGGACAACGCTATATTCTGCAAATTCTCACAGCCGGAGAATGCTTCCTCTCCGATAGCCGTCACTGTATTGGGAATCGTGATTGACGTTAGGCTGACACATTCGTGGAAAGAATAGTCTTTAATTTCTGTGAGATCTTTTGGCAAATTGATGCTCTGCAGATTTCTGCAACCGTTAAATGCGGATTCCTCTATATTTTTTATTGTCGACGGTAGCACTATTTTCTTGACTTTGCTCATTTCAAACGAGGACATGCCGATCGACGTCACTGTATACTCTTTCCCGTCTTTGACTACAACTGACGGAATAGTGATTTCACTTTTATTCCCAGACCATTTATATACTTTTGCTGTCTTAGAATAGTCGTCGTATTTAAAACCTAAACCTGTCTGCTCTGCTGGTGTCTGTGCAAATGATGAAAGCGACATTAAAACAGTCGCAGCTGATATTATAAATTTTTCCATTTTTAACAAATTAGTCCTATCGCTCAAAAATAGATAAAATTTATTATATATTAAAGAAAAATATTGCAAAGACATTTCTTGATGTCATAAATTGTAGAGACGTCACAATTCGGCGTCTCTACAAATATATGTCGGTCTCTACTTTATCAATGCGCAATCGTAGCTGTTGATGTTTTGGAAATGTTTGCCAAATTCTGCAAGTCTGTCCATCTCATCGCAATGCGTCACCTCAAGTTTGTAAGTATACCGTAGCTGATTATCCAGTTTTTTGGCATCATCCTGTATTCTGTCATGCAGATCTTCTATGTCTAGCATACCGTATCTGAAATTCTCCTGAAAACGGTTGTAGTGGTTTGTCCTGTCTTCGTTGACGTAGGTAGAAACCACGCGTCTCTCTGCTTCAAGCTCAAATCCGCCTCTGCCATGTTTGGTCATGTATGGTCGGGTGACGTAGTGGAGCTCAACATCGTCGCATCCAAACGTTTTCATCAGCTGCAGCGCATAGTCCACACCTGTCTTTGACGGAGTGGTGCCAGCAACGTCAAATCCTGTGTCGTTTAGCAATAGCCCCTGTCCATTTTCAAAAATTATCTCATCATAGTTGGCAACGTCAAATAAAGTGTTTGTTTTTGCTCTTAAAAAGCCGCAATCACGAATGAAATGGTCCATTGTGTGCTCGTCATACCACGCCATCTTATATTCGGCCGGAATGGTGCCTATTCTTTTTTCGAAATAGTCGCGGATGGTTTTCAGATAATTCTTTTGGTCGACGGTGTCTAGTGCGCAAAACTGGTCGATATCCATCGTCACAGTGCATTGATATCGAAGTATCGTCTCCCATATACCCATTCCGCAGCTTCCGTGTTTGTTTTTGTCTCGTTTGTGTTCAAGAATTTGGTTGGCCATCATGTCGTATGGTGTGCTCCAACGGCATTGTTTGTCTCTGAAGAGTTTTACCTTCTGTATGACGCCTCTTTCAAACAGATCGTCATACTCATCCACAAACTGCATTGGATTCAATATATAGAAGGCAGGGTAGTAATTATCAGCGCCAAAACAGGTGCCAGAACCGAAGTGCTGGAATGTGAAGCTACCGTCTTCAGTCAGGATAGAGTGACCTCTTTGAGCACCACCGTTAGTCAGCACGTTCAACACCTTTCCTGTGGCGTATTTGGTGTATGTCGCCGTAACTGTGCCTTTGCCTTCATCGCCATAATTGGCACCGATAATTACCCTTGCTTTCATAATACTACCATGTTATCTCGTTCAGGTTGTTAGCCTTCACGTCGTTGTTTTTATTGTCTATACCGAACATCTTAAGAATATCAAATCTGCCAGTGTCGTCTCCTGTTGTATCAAACGTGATCTCATTGTTTTTCTGGCTATCGTTGATACATTCTGTTATTGCATTTGATAATCCATTGATTGTGGCAACCTTATATCTGTCGCCTAGAAGTTTGCCAAACGAATTTTCGATATTTTCTTTGTGGTAGTTATAGCTGCTGTCAGTGGCGTCTACCGCAATATGGAAGATATCAAACTTTTCTATTGCTGCCTTATACAAGTCTTTAGTCTCTATGTCGGCTTGGTTTTTATCTCCCGTCACATTGTTAAGTCTCTCTTTAGGCAGATATGGGTTTAGTCCCTCGTCTCCCATTGTGATGATGATACCTTTGCGACCCTGCTTGTCGAAAGCGTCTAGTTTGGTGTGGTACAGACCGAAGTACCATGCTGCGGTGTAAGACTCGAATTTATTACCGCCTCCACCGTGCTCCATATAGATTTTGTCGAGCCATTTTGCGATTCTCACGTCACTTTCGAACTGAGATGCCTGGATCGGCGCGTTATCATAGTCGAGGTCGCCTATACCCATCACCATAAACTCAATGTCTGCGTATTTCTTGTATAGGTCTTCCATAATGACTGCCAAACTTTGTGCTGTCTCTATACATGCGCTTCCCATACTTCCTGTGACATCCAAAGCCAGTATGATTGGAATCGTGTTGGGGTGTTCTGCAGTGTTGACACACTCGCGAATCACACCTTTAGGATCCATATCTTTATCAAGATGAGTGCTTCTATATGTCTGCCCATTCACACGTTTGGTCTTGGCGTCATAACTCTTGCCACTTGCTGTTGCATAACGAGTAAAATCTTCGTTATCCCATCGTCCTGCTCCCATAATCAATCCTCCTTAATTAATTCGTTTAACATATTGTTTTCATTTTCATTGTCGTCATCATTATCGAACATATCGTCGAATAGATTGCCGTCCTTGCCCATAAGCATCGACATTGCCATCATCTGTCCGAGTCCCGCATTATTGTCGGTGTTGTTATTACCCATCATTTGAGCTGCCATCATCATTTTGATCATATTCTTCGCTCCACCTTTCTTGCGGATGTTGCCAAACATAGATACCAGTTTGCCATAGAAATAAGTGTTGCCCATAAACACATGTCTTTCGGGGAGAATCTGTCTCACTTCTGATGTCTCATAATCGATGACGGTGATTATTTTGGGGCCGACCTCAATCACGCATTTGGGTTTTCTGTCGATCAGGATTATGTCTCCGACGTTGACTTTAGTCGTCGGCATAATGAAGAAGAAGTTGCCTCCGAAATCGAAGCAGAAATTATTGACGTTTGTCATCTCCTGTTTCTCGACATTATACGTTTTATATCCATTCCCTGTTTTGATGGCGATATTGCCATTGATAGTTATTCGGCACAACCCTGCGGCAACTTTGCCGAACAGACCGTTTAGATTTCCTGTTTCCATATCTATATATTTTATTTATGTTATTTTTACGCAAAAATATAAGAAGGTTTGATATCTGCAAAATATTTCGTGTGAAAAATACATAAATAAATCCAAAAAGTTGTTTAACCTTTTGATTATCATATATGTAGGTTTGGGTGAAATTATGGGAAATGATAAACAAAAAATCCCGTCTTTTCCAATAAAAGACGGGATTTTTATAAATATATAAAACAGATTCTTTATTTGATATTCTCGCGAGCCTGGTTCAAATACTTCAACATTCTGTCGTAGTCTTTGCTCTCAACAATCTTCTGTAGCTCAGCAAGTTGCTCCTGGATTAGAGCGAGTTGTTTTGAGGAATTAGGATTAAACAAGATTTCTGAAATCAAGAAATTGTCCTCCGACAACACTCCCTCAGCAATTGCCATGTGGCGCTTGAATGTAGTGCCAGGGGCGTCCTGATGCTTCATCACAGATGCGAATGCTAGCGTCGACGCAAATGGAATCGACAAGCAGTATGCCATTGTCTCGTCGTGCTCCTCAAATGTATATTCGAAGATGTTCAAGTGCAATGACGCGTACAACTCTCTGAAGAACGCTTTGCCCAAACAGTCACCCTCTGCAATGATGATGGCGTTCTGTGTGCGTAGATCAGAAAGACTTGCGAACGTTGGTCCAAACATCGGGTGTGTTGAGACGAAACGGAATCCACAGTTAGCATAGAACTTAGGCAACGTCGTCTTCACTGACGAGATATCGGAAATGATACAGTCTTTTGGCAAATAAGGCATAACCTCCTCAAACGCCTGGAGTGTATACTTCACTGTCACTGCGTTGATAAGAAGTTCTGGTTTGAAGTCTCTCACCTCCTCAAGCGAAGTCATACGCTGTGTGTTGAACACAAAACGCAATCTTTTTGGATCTTTATCGTATAGCGCGACGTCGTGCTTCATGCAAAGTACATCTGTTAGGAATGTACCCATCTTGCCTGCACCTAGAATTAAAATACGCATCTTTTTTAGTTAATAGTTAAGAGTTAATGGTTAATAATTAATTGTTTTTCATTGTTGGCAACTATTAACTATTCACCATTAATTATTAATTACTTATTCATAATCTCTGCCTGCTGACGTACAGACTCTTCGTGGATTGCCTCGAACACAGTGTTCAAGAATTCTTCACCCATCGACATTGACTTACCGTCGGCAACTCTCTTTGATATAATCTCATCGTAACGCTGGCTCTGAAGAATTGGCATGTCATGCTCCTTCTTGTACTGGCCGATCTCACGTGAGATACGCATTCTTTTAGCCAAGATCTCAAGGATAGACATATCGATCTCATCGATCTGCTTACGAAGTGCGTTGATATTCTCTGTAGAGGCGTTTGTAGTGCGGACTACAAGGCTGTCAAGAATCAATGAAAGAACATCTGGAGTGACCTGCTGTGAAGCGTCGGACCATGCCTTGTCTGGATCACAGTGACTCTCTACGATTAGTCCGTCGAACTGAAGGTCCATAGCCTGCTGGCAAAGTGGAGCGATAAGGTCGCGTCGGCCTGAGATATGGCTTGGATCACAGATGATTGGCAATTCAGGAAGACGACGGTGCAACTCGATTGGAATATGCCACTGTGGAAGGTTACGGTAAAGTTTCTTGTCGTATGAGCTGAATCCACGGTGGATTGCGCCAAGCTGAGTGATGCCAGCGTTGTTCAATCTCTCCAATGCTCCGATCCACAACTCCAAATCCGGGTTGACTGGATTCTTCACCAACACTGGGATATCAACTCCCTTCAATGTGTCGGCGATCTCCTGCACTGCGAATGGATCGGCTGTCGTACGTGCACCTACCCAAAGAAGGTCAACACCATACTTCAATGCCAACTCCACATGTTTTGCTGTAGCAACCTCTGTAGAGACGTACATTCCTGTCTCCTTCTTAACCTCTTTCATCCACTCCAATGCTGGTTCTCCGTTTCCTTCGAAGCCACCTGGTTTTGTACGTGGTTTCCAGATTCCAGCGCGGAATATCTTGATGCCCTGAGCGTGTAGCTGACGGGCTGTATTAAGAGTCTGTTCCTCTGTCTCTGCACTACATGGACCTGCGATCACCATCGGACGGCTGTCACATGCACCTGCAAGATTTATTTTTTTAAGTTCCATATTTATAATCCTCCCTTTTACATTTTCAAATTGTCCTTGATTCTCTGAAGTGCCTCAGCAAGTTTCTCCTCTGTCGCACATAGAGAAAGACGAATGTATCTGTCGCCGTTGCTGCCGAAGATGAATCCTGGAGTCACGAACACACGGCAATCGTAAAGAATCTTGTCAGCCAACTCCTCACAGCTTTTGCAAGAAGCAGGAATCTTTCCCCACATGAACATACCCACCTGTGTCTTGTCGTAAGTGCATCCTAGGTATTCCAAAATAGCTTCAGCGTATTTTCTTCTAGCTCTGTAGACGGTGTTGATGCTGTCGTACCACTCTTTGCCAGCAGCCAAAGCCTTAGCCGCAGCCATCTGCATTGGCTTGAACATTCCCGAGTCGACGTTGCTTTTAGCCTTCAACACGTATGAGATAAGTTCTGGATTACCTGCAAGCATACCGATACGCCAGCCAGGCATGTTAAGAGCCTTACTAGTTGAATTCAACTCGAAACAGCACTCTTTTGCGCGTGGCACAGAAAGAATACTCATCGGATTATCATTCAAGATAAAGCTGTATGGATTATCGTTGACGATGATGATATTGTGGCGAAGACCGAAGTCGACAAGCTTCTCAAATGTCTCACGGCGTGCGTTTCCGCCAGTGGGCATGTTAGGATAGTTGCACCACATCATCTTCACGCCTGTCAAATCCATCTTCTCAAGTTTCTCGAAATCTGGCTGCCAACCGTTCTCCTCGCTCAAGTCATAATTGATCATTCTTGCTCCGATAATCTTGGAAGCAGAAGTGTAGGTAGGATAACCTGGGTTTGGCACAAGCACACCATCGCCTGGATTGATAAATGTCAACGACAAGAAAAAGACTCCCTCTTTCGAACCGATCAAAGGCAGAATCTCCTTGTTGGGATCAAGGTCGACATTATACCAGCGCTTATAGAAATCTGAAAATGCTTTGCGTAGTTCAGGAATTCCCTGATACGACTGGTATCCGTGAGCGTTTGGCTGGTGAGCCACCTCATTAAGGGTGTTAAGAGCCTCTTCCGACGGCATTCTGTCGGGGCTACCGATACCCAAACTAATAATATCTTTTCCTTGTGCGTTCAATTCAGCCACCTCTCTGAGTTTCTTTGAGAAGTAGTATTCCTGAATCTCTAATACTCTATCAGCCGGTGTGATATTCATATTGTTTTTGTTTCTTTGTTTCGTTTATAATGACGTGGATTGTCACGTCAACTATTAATCATTAACTAATAACTATTAATTAAATAGTTTGTCTACCTTCGCGGTATTCTCCAAGGATGACCAAATCTTTAGTCAATGGTTGGAAAGCCTCAAGACTCTGCTTGTATTTCAAATAGTCTTCAAAGCGCAAGTCGACATAGAACTCATACTCCCATTCACGTCCGATGATTGGCATAGACTGGATCTTAGTAAGGTTCATGCCATAATACGACATGATTGAAAGGATTTTTGCCAAACTGCCCTCTTCATGAGGTAGACGGAACACAAGAGACGCTTTGTTAGGAGTCTGGTCTTTCTTGATCTCATCCACAGTCCATGGATCAGAGATCACCAAGAAACGAGTGAAGTTACGCTTGTTTGTCTCAATGCCTTTGGCAAGGATCTCAAGACCGTAGATTTCGGCTGCCCACTCGCTACATACTCCAGCCTTACCCATACACTGCTCACGAGCGATCATTTTTGCCGACGATGCTGTGTCGTCCCACTCAACAGCCTTAAGGAACTTATGGTCGTCGAGGAAGTTGCGGATCTGCATCAACGCGATAGGATGCGAATATACCTCTTTGATTGATTCCAACTCTTGGCCAGGCATGGCAACAAGGTTGTGGCGGATACGAATCTTCTGTTCTCCAGCAATTTTCAATCCGCTCTCCTTAAGCAGAATATGATTCTGAAGAAGGCTTCCTGCTATCGTGTTCTCAATAGCAAGAGTGGCGATGATGCCCTCTCTCTTGACTGTCTCGAAAAGTTCCTCGAATGTCTCGCACTCTACAGCGTCAATCTCTTCTCCCTGGAAGAATTCACGTGCTGCTATCTCATGGAAACAGCCTTTCACTCCTTGGATTGCTACTCGTTTCATCTCTATTACAAAAAAATCCCACATTCAGATGAATGCGGGATTATATCTTTTTGATAAGTTATTTTATACACAACAAAATCCCGCTCTTACCTTCTAAAGTAAAAGTAAAAAAAGTAATAATATGCGAAATATCGTTGTTGCATTGTGTCTACAATAATTTTGTGACTGCAAAATTACATATTAAATCGCTTTTACACAACATTTGATAGTTTTTTTTTGAAATGACCTCTTTTTTTACTTCATGTGGTATGATGGATATTGTCTTAGGTTCAGAATAAGATTGATTTGACCAGATGTTAAAAAATAATAAAACAACATGAAAAAATATTGCGAACGAAAATTTCGAAACTCTTTTTTTGTACTTTTATGAAAATTTATGGTTGTCTCCCACTTGACTGATGACGGAAAACAGAATTGTTTAGGCAGTAAATGTCGGTTTTAAGTGGAATGTGAACTTATATGAAAAAGTGATTAAATTAAAGAAACTTATAGAATTATACATATGGATTTGACGGAAGCAACGATTATGCGAATTGCTGCCAATGCGAGTGCAGTATCAAATGGTAAGAAACTAAGTCAGAAAGGCAGTTTTAAAAATTTGTGCAAAGATGCGGAATCAACAGTGTATTGGGCGGAATGCGCAGGAAGCAGCGGCTTTTATAACACATCAGTTGACTTTGGTGATGGTAGTCAGGACCCTGTGTGCAGATGTTCTTGCCCTAGCCGACAGTTCCCATGTAAGCATGGTATAGGCTTGATGTATGAAATCATTTCGGGAAAGGCTTTCTCTGACAGTGCGATACCTGAGGATCTAGCGGCTAAGAAAGCTAAGAAAGAAGCTGCGGAAGCAAAGAAAGAGGCAAAAATACAGGAGGCTATCGATAATGCTGGAGCTCCAAAGGCTAAATCAAAATCAAGCGCGGCTGCCAGCAAGAAGAAGATGGCTCAACAATTGGAGGGATTAGACGTTGCTGAAAAGATCGTCGATGAATTGCTTTCATCAGGTGTGGCCACTCTTTCCGGACAATCTGCTAAAAAATTCGTCGATGTCGCTAATGATTTAGGAACATACTATATTCCTGGACTTCAGGCTGCATTCATGCAGATTGCTAATTATATCGATAGAATGAAGCATTCCGACGAGGAAACTATAAACTTGTTATATCAACAGACAATAGAGAAGATACTGTGTATCAACACTATCATTCAAAAGGGTAGAGATTATCTGCAGTCTAATATTGAGATGGATAACATTTCGGAAGACAACGGATATCTTTTCGAGGCATTGGGTGGTATCTGGAAGTTCGACTCTCTTATCGGCATCAACAGTTTTGAAAAGGATGTCCAGTTGATTCAGCTTGGTATGTATACTGAATGGGATAACGTCAAACAAGAGTCAAGAGACATCTCGTATTATATTGAACTTAAAACTGGTGAACTATATTGTTCTGTCAATATCCGTCCTTACTCTTCCAATCTGCCGCAAGAGGATTCCAATTTCGAGAAGACCAGCGCGTCTGTCATGGTGAAATATCCAGGTATCGGCTGCAGAAGAATCCGTTGGGAGCAACCGCGTACATCTCCAGTCACTGCTGACGATTGCGCTCGTATCTTGAGTGTCGCTGATCCGGATATCCCGACCGCTGCGAAAAAAGTGAAGAATGTCATCAAGAATACGATGGCAAACAACGAATACCCAGTCTTATTCACTATCGAGAAAGTCCTTGCGAATGAGAATCATATGGTAATTGTCGATAAAGCAGGCAACAATATCATCCTAAGGGGCAGCGTCTACATGAAGCCATCCGAGCAGATCAAGGATTTGCCTGTTGAAATCAAACCTGGTGATGCTATCTTCGGTGAGATGTTTTATAAGGACGGCAGTATCTATCTTTTGCCATTCTCTTACATCAACGAGGAGAAAATAATAAGAATCGCCTAAGGAAGTTTATTGATACCATTATAAGAATCATAAAAGATGAATCTAGAACCATTATATAATCTTAAAGAGAGATTGGACCATATCGTTATTGCTGGAACCAATCTTATCGACGACGATTTCAAGTTGAAGAAAGCTATTGAGGATATGTCGTCGTTAGCTGCGGTAAACCCTGTATTTGGTAAGATACAGTCGGCCGCCAACGCTATTTTCACAACAGAGAAAGAGAAGCGCAACAAGCAGATCCTGACTGTTCTTGGAACAGTATATGCTGTGATCAAGACTCAGGGTACTATTGGCACAAAAGAGTTGGATGGCTACGAAGAGGTTGTGACATCTGAACGTCCTCATGTAAATATCCCTAAATCTATCTTGTCTGTCATGTGTGATGTGACAACTGAGAATTATGCTCCTTTGCGAACATTCTTGATTGCAAATCCGATGGCTTTATTGAGCACAAATATGTTCAAAAAGACATTGGAATTTTACAGACATAGCATGGTATATCACGGATCAAATGGAGGCTTCCTTGATATTCTTGTTAATGCTATCCAAAATGATAAAACTGGTAAATATATAGATATTGTCAAAGAGTCGACAAATATCTATTCTGTGGAGTTGCTAGACGCTTTAGGGGATCATGCTGGTGCCAAATGGTATGCGGAAAACATCACTAAATTCAAGCCGAATGACGCTACATATCTATATTTTCAAAAAAAGGATGTCCCTGCATGGTTGTATGTCAAGTTTATCACCGCTAAAAAGTCGAAAGATATCAAAGACAACATCAGAATCGCAAAGGCTTTGATTTCAAAGCATCCCGGATGTCCTGAAATACAGGAAGTTTTGAATTTCTTTGAGAGTCAGAACTGGGAGACAGACACTATCATTACGTTTATGAATAGTGAGTCTAAAAAATAAGGTAATTATATACAAGTTGGAGGGGTTAAGGCCCAAATAAATCAGACATGGGCCTTTAACAATCCTCATTTAGGGCAACTGCTCTAAAATAAAGGATAAGACATAAATTATGAGTTCAGAAAACATACTTAGGAAATCAGCGGAGTTGCTTTTCCAGGAAGAGATTGACACATTGATTAAGAACGAGAAGGATCCTATTCCAGCTGGTTGGAAGATGTCTCCTAAATCAGTGTTGACTTATATCATAGGTGGTAAATCAGGAAAGACGGAGATAACACCAAAATACATCGGCAACAAACGTATTGTGGAGGTTGCCATCGCCACTTTGCTAACAGACAGAGCTTTGCTGCTTATTGGTGAGCCGGGAACTGCTAAATCGTGGCTTTCAGAACACCTTTCCGCAGCTATCAACGGTGATTCAACAAAGGTGGTGCAGGGTACTGCCGGCACATCTGAGGAGCAGATACGTTATTCTTGGAACTACGCAATGTTGATCGCGCAGGGTCCGTCTGCTGACGCTATGGTGAAGAGCCCTATCTACAGAGCAATGGAGAGCGGCACAATCGCTCGTTTTGAGGAGATATCAAGATGCGCCAGCGAAGTGCAGGATGCCTTGATCTCTATTTTGTCGGAGAAGAGAATCGCGGTGCCTGAACTCAATATTGAGGTGCCTGCTCAAAGGGGATTCAACATTATCGCTACTGCCAACACCAGAGACAAGGGTGTAAATGCAATGTCTGCCGCTTTGAAACGTCGTTTCAACATCATCGTTTTGCCTACACCTAACGATAAGAGCACAGAGATGGAGATCATCAAGAAACGTGTCACTCAGCTTTCTGCTCTTAATACAGTCAATGCGTCTATTCCTAACGCGGACATCATAGAAAAGGTGGCTACTATCTTCCGTGAGATCCGAAACGGAGTGACAGAGGACGGAACAATGAAGATTAAGCAGACATCTGGTGTCCTATCTACTGCAGAGGCTATCTCGTTGTTGTCCAACTCAATGGCGTTGGCCGGAAGTTTTGGAAACGGAGAGATATCAGCTGATGACTTGGCTGCTTCTTTGCAGGGTGCCATCGTTAAAGATGAGGAGAAGGATGCTGTTAGCTGGACAGAGTACTTGGAAAATGTCATGAAGAAGCGTGGCTCTGAATGGATGCCGCTCTACAAGGCATGCAAGGCGTTGAATGATTAATCATGAATATGTCAAACGTGGAAATCTTCGGTATTGCCCATCATTCTCCGACAGGTGCGTTCGAATTGTTGCGCCGTCTGGATGAGGTGAACCCGGATGTGGTTCTTGTGGAGGGGCCTGAAGATCTTACAAATATGATGAAATGGCTGTGCAATAAGGATATCCGTTTCCCTATTGCACTAATGTCCTATACCCAGACGCAACCTGTACAGTCTATATTGTATCCGTTTGCCAGCTATTCTCCTGAAGTGCAGGCTATTCTGTGGGCTCACAAAAACAATAAGGAGTGCGCTTTCATGGATCTGCCGACATCTGTCTTTTTGGCTTTTGACAACAACCGAATTTATGACCAAGATGGCCAAGAGTCTCGATTTGATGTCTATAAAGAGTTGGAAAAGGTGTCGGGGGAGAAGTATGAAGATTACTGGGACCGTAATTTTGAGACAATAGCAGGGACAGGAAAGTATCAGGAGGCTATTAAAGTATTGGGAAAAGAGTTGCGTCTTCTTGAGGAAAATGACACCTATTCATTTTCTAGAAATCTCATACGTGAAGCATACATGAAACGTGTGATTCTCTGCAAGACGACGGAAGACAAAAAAGTGTTCTGTGTCTGCGGTGCGTACCATGTGAGCGGATTGGAGACTAATGAGCCGATGACGGACGATGAGGTGAACAAACTGCCTCGTCTGGAGTCGTCGTCCACACTGATGCCATACACTTACTATCGCTTGTCGCGTCTGTCGGGTTACGGCGCTGGCAACAAGGCTCCCGGCTACTACGATATGCTTTGGCAAGCGTTGAACGACAACACACTGAATGAGAATTTCACTGAGAGATACTTGGTGGCTGTGGCTGATGAGCAAAGAAAGTCTGGCCATATTGTGTCGTCGGCAGAGGTCATTGATGCTGACTTGTTGGCCAAGACGCTGGCAAGTTTCCGTGCAAACAGGATTCCGTCGCTAACAGACATGCACGACGCTGCTATCTCCGCAATGGGTCATGGCAATGAGTCTGAGTTGGTTGAGTCGTTCCTTAGAATAGAGGTTAAGGGTGACCACATCGGAAGTGTGCCTGAAGGCATGGGGACAACATCCGTTCAGGAGGATTTCAATAATCAGTTGGAACTGCTGCGTCTTGATAAATATAGAAACGAGGTGGCAGAGGAGTTGGCTCTCGACCTTCGTGAAAAGAACACTGTCAAGGATGAGGAAAAGGCCTTGATCGACCTTAGACGGTCCTTCTTCCTGTGCCGCCTGTATGTATTGGGAATCCATTTCGCCAAACCGCTGCAGACTGCTCTCAATGGTTCTACACATATGAAGGGCTGGTCGGAGCGTTGGTCTCTCCAGTGGACTACAAATGTTGAAATAGAGATAATAGAATCGTCATTGTTAGGCGACTCTATCTTGTCTGCAACGTCTAACAAACTTAGAGAGATGGCGGACGCCGCGGTCAGCATCGATGAGGCTGCTCGTGTGTTCCATTTGGCTTTCATGTGTGGTATTCCTGAGACCAGCGTATATGCGTTGAATGCGTTGAGCAATATTGCTGTAGACGGTGCTGCTATCAGTTCCATCGCGAATACTGCGGATATACTTTCGACAATTATAAAGTTCGGTTCTGTCAGAAAATACGATAGCTCCATACTTATTCCATTGTTGGAGAAGCTCTATCTACGCTACATACTGACTTTGGAAGGTGCTTGCGTTTGCAGCGACGATGGTGTAGGACAGGTGGTGAATTCTATGAACATCATGAGCAATGTTCAGCTCTCTATCGATTCTTTGGCGGAGCAGGGAGACACATTTGTGAAACTTATGTCTAGAATATCCACAAGAGACGATTTGCATCCTAAATGTTCGGGATATGCCATGGCTTTGCTTGTGGAACGTGGAGAGGCTGATGAGACGTTGCTGCTTACAGAATTGTCTAGACGACTTTCTCCTGGAATGCCAGTTGATCTGGGTTCAGCATGGTTTGAAGGTCTTGCCAGCAAAAACAGATATTCGCTAATCACGCGTCTTGCCATTTGGCGATGCATGTCGGACTATGTTGAGAATCTTGACGAAGAGGAGTTCATGCGTGCTGTCGTATGTTTGCGTAGAGCGTTGTGTGATTTCACTGCCGGTGAGAAGTCTGAAATTGCTGAAAACCTAGGTGAGATCTGGGGCCTTAACAAGCAACAGGCGGCCACTGCCATCGTCAGAACACTTACAGAAGAGGAGCAGACAGCGATAGCTGAGCAGACCAAGAAAATGAGCGATGAACTTGATGAGTTTGACTTTGACGACATTTAAATTGAAGAACAGTTATGACAGATAAAGAAACCCAGAATTTAAAGCGTTGGAGACTGATTCTAGGAAAAGAGAGTGACGACATGTTGGGCCAGATGGCAGGAGGCATAGGGACACAAAGTGTTATGAGCCCGGCTGACATTATGCTCGACAGTGCGCTACAAGCCATATACGGCACAGGAGAAGGCAGCTTTGATGGAGGCTCAAACAAGAAAGCAGGCAACGCTAAGTCTTCACCTGTCATCTCAAAATGGTTGGGTGACATCCGAAAACTGTTTGATAAGGAGACCATAAAGATCATACAGAACGATGCGATCGAACGAAAGAATCTGAAGGAGCTTCTTATGGAGTCTGAGATTCTAAACGATCTGGAACCAGACGTGCAAATGGTGTCTGCGCTGTTGATGCTCAAGGACCAGATCCCACAAAAGTCGAAGTCTGCGGCTAGAGAGTTCATCAAACGATTGGTGGAGCAGATCAACAAAATGCTGGAAAACGACATACGGTCAAGTGTGACGGCTGCTGTCAACAAACGTGAGCATTCAGCAATACCGTCTGCAAGCGCGATCGACTTCAAATATACGATCAGACGCAATCTGAAAAACTACAATCAGGGTCTTAAAACTATTATTCCGGAGAAGGTTTGGTTTTTCGACAGGAAAAATTCCGTCAATAAATGGAACATTATCCTTGATATCGACCAATCAGGATCAATGGGAGAGTCGATCATTTATTCTTCCATCATGTCGTGTATTCTTGCCTCCATGTCGTCTGTCCAGACTAATGTGGTGGCTTTCGATACTGAAATAATGGATTTGACGTCGATGTGTGAAGATCCTGTAGATTTGCTATATGGTTTTCAGATGGGAGGCGGAACAAACATCGACAAATCTATAGCGTACTGCCAGACATTGATGACAGACCCTCAAAACACATTGTTTTTCCTAATCTCAGATTTGGATGAATACGGAGGAAAAGACTTTATCAATCGTTTGCAGGAGTTGAAAGATAGTGGGGCGACGGTAATTGTGCTGCTTGCTATTGCAGACGGAGGTCGCGCGTTCTACAACGAGAATAATGCAAGAAGAATAGCGTCTCTTGGAATTCCATGTTTTGCTTGTCCGCCAGACAAACTTCCGGAGTTGTTGGAACGTGCTTTGAAGAAAGATGATTTAACTAATGGACTTGCTCCAAAACAATGGTAATATGTCAAAATCATGTCGTATGCAGATTTTCTTCTGATGTTGGGGAAGGCTTAACAATCTTTGGCTATTACGGCAAGTAAAAGCGAAGTCAGAATACTAAAAATCCCGATTGCAATTGTGCAGTCGGGATTTTTAAATTGCCCAATATTGCGCGAAAATCCAAATTCTCTTTTTGAGGCCTTTTATTTGATCAAAACCTTTGTGCTTTTTATTCCATCAATAGTAAGAACATATGTTCCTGTAGGTAGATCTAAAGGAAACTCGTTGGTTGTAGATGCTGCTGTGATTTTATTACCATTCATGGAATATATATTGATAGTGTGGTTTTTATGGTCTGTGAACAAAATCTTATTAGGCAATACCCTAATGTCGTCTGCAAGAGTTAGTATGGCAGATGTAGTATTGTAGTATGTCGCTGTGAAGTGTTCGTCATGGTTCTGCATAACATAAACGCAAGGATTGTCATAAGAAATAGTGTCGCCTGTTTCATTTATCCAACAGCATTTCTTGTTTTCGTCAACGCTGTAGCATTTAAGAGTAACGTTGATTCCTTCGGGGAAAGTGGCTGAACGTGAAATAGAAGAAACCGTATAATTATCATCTGTGTCAAATACAACGTTGTATCGTGGTTTTGTGGCATCAGCAAGCTGTTTAAGTCTTTCGTCTGATGACTTTTCTATTTCTTCCACTATAAATCTAGCGTAGTCTGTGGCTCCTGTTTCTTGAAGATGTACGTTGTCTTCATTTCCGTCAGGATAGTTGTCATAGTCGCCTGGCTTATAATTGTTGTGACGGTAGTATGTGTTGTATTCTCGTCCAACTTCTTTGGAAAGATTGAATCCAAAGGTGTATAAGTCAAAGAAAGGTGTGTCATATTTAGTCGCTGCATCTTTCATCGCCTGAGGATGATTTCCATAAGAAGATTCCAATACGTTACTTGGTGTCCAACAGTTTTGATTTACAGTAGACAATAACACAGGAGTAGCTCCTTTTTCTCTTGCGGCATTACAGAATATTCCAATATAATCGATGAATTCATCTGTTGTTGTGCAATATGTGGCTGCCTTGTTGGAGTCGTTTGCTCCAAATGAGATGAATAGGTAATCGCCACTTTGAATGTCTGCTATCACTTCTTCCCAATATTCATTGAAGTAGCTTTTTGTTGTGGTTCCTCCTACCGCTCTATTATCAACTATCACTTTTTCACTATCAAAAAAATGGTTAAGCACTGCTCCCCAACCCATGCGAGGATACCAATCCCAAATCCAAAGGTTAGTAGTTGTACTATCTCCAATAAGAAAGACATGCGTTTGCGCACTGATCGTATTAATGATTGATAAACATAAAGCTAATATTAGGTTTTTCTTCATGATCTTGTTTCTTTTAGTTCAATCCTCTTTTTTAAATCCTGATTTATTCCGCTAAAATAGTAATTTAAATAAATAGAGAAAAGAACATGATAAAAACATTTATCCTCTACTTTTATATGCGATGCGTCTTTCCCAATTGACATATGCATTTGTAACATCTGCCTTAACATTATTACTAAAGTATTTCACATTTATTTTTGCCCACTATTTCACGTACTTTTCTAGTTGTTTTTTATGTTCCAAATCTTTACGTTTGCCACATCATATATTACACAAACCATAACCATATCTACATGAAAAACAAGTACACAAAAAGAATGTGCAAATCTCTGCATTCACTTTCCAAAGCAGCCGTAGTTTCTGCTTTGCTCTTGCCTTCAGGATTGCCAACTTTATCGTTTGGCCAATCTTGGACTGAATGGGATGGCAACCCAAAAACTTATGGCGTGAATACGTTGAAGCCTCATGCGACGTCGATGCCTTACTCTTCTGTGGAAGAGGCTATCAAAGGCAAGAGAAAAGCGTCGCAGTGGTATCAGACGTTGGCTGGCACATGGAAGTTCTTCCACGTCGACAAGCCTTCTCAGCGCAACGATCAGTTTTTCAAAGTTGGTTACGACCTTACTGGTTGGGATGAGATCCCTGTACCAAGCTCTTGGCAGGTGCTTGGCTACGACCATCCTATCTATTCAAATGTGATCTATCCTTGGAACGGTGCAGACTGGATGATAAGTCCACCAGCCGCTCCAAAGAATTTTAATCCTGTAGGCCATTACAAACGCAAATTCAATATTCCAGCAAACTGGAATGGCAAACGTATCCGTCTGCACTTCGAAGGTGTGGAGTCGGCATATTATGTTTGGGTAAACGGCAAATACGTCGGTTATAGCGAAAACTCATTCACTGACCACGAGTTTGATGTGACAGACAAATTAAATGCGTCTGGAGATAACGAGATCGCTGTGCAGGTGTTCCGTTGGTGCGACGGTTCTTGGCTTGAGGACCAGGATTTCATCCGTCTTGCAGGAATCATGCGCGACGTCTATCTTTACGCCACTCCTAAGACTCATATCCAGGATTTCCAAATCAACGCCACTCTTGCGTCTAATTATAAAGACGGTGTGTTGAACACAACTGTCTGGGTGGACAATTTCGACAATTCAACAGAGTCGTCTCTCACTGTTGAGCTTGGCCTTTACGATAAATCCGGCAAAGAGGTGTTTGCTCCACAAAGCAAGCCTATCTCTTCTATTGAGCCAGGCAGAGAGGCAAGAGTTGATTTTCAAATCAATGTGTCGGCTCCAAAACTGTGGTCGGCTGAACATCCAGATCTATACTCCGCTGTGATCTCGTTGAAGGACGCAAGTGGAAAGACAGTCAACGTGGAGAGTGCAAAAGTGGGATTCCGTAAGGTGGAGCTAAAGAAAGATGCCAACGGAATCACTCGTTTCTATGTCAACAACTCACCAGTCATCTTGCGTGGAGTGGACCGCCACGAGATTGATCCGGATAATGGTCGTGTGATGTCGGATAAGCTTATGGTCGACGACGTTATTTTGATGAAGAAATTCAACATCAACGGATTGCGTATGTCCCATTATCCTAACGATCCACGAATGTACGATATCTGCGACAGCTTGGGAATCTACGTGATCGACGAGTGTAATGTGGAGTCGCACGGAGCAAACGACAAACTTCCAAAGAGTGACGACAACTGGCGTCCAGCTTGTTTGGAACGTATGTCTGCAATGATCCAACGTGATAAGAATCACCCTTGTGTGATCATCTGGTCACTTGGTAACGAGGCTGGTTGGGGCGACGTCTTCAAATCTATGAAGGATTATGCACATCAGGCCGACAACACTCGCCCAGTGCATTATGAGGGCGACAACAACAATGCCGACGTGCAGAGCTGTATGTATTGTGATCCATGGGGAGTGCAGACATACAACAACAATAACAAGCCATTCATGCTATGCGAGTATGAGCATGCGATGGGAAACAGTGTAGGTGAGATTCAAAAATATGTGGATGCATGGTATGGCAATCCTCGCACATTCGGTGGATTCATCTGGGATTTCATTGATCAAGGTTTGCGACGTGGGGATTCCCAGTATTTTAACTATGGTGGATTGTGGGGAGACAAGCCAAACGATGACAACTTCTGTGCCAACGGACTTGTATTCCCTGACCGTGAGTTGCAACCAGAAATATGGGAGGTAAAACACGCATATCAGAATATTTGGGTGAAGGCTAAAGACGCTGCGGCTGGCAAGTTCACTATCACAAACCGTTTTGACTTCACAAATATCAACGATATCGCGGAAGGAGTTTGGAGCTTGAAGGAAGACGGAATTGAAATCGCAAGTGGAACTATTGACGCGTCGTCTACAAATATTAATCCACTTTCATCAAAGGAAATCACTTTGGATTACAAGAAGCCAAGCAACGTGAAGGCTGGTTCATCATACGTGCTTGATTTTGATTTCCGTTTGAAGAACAATCAGAATTGGGCTAAAGCCGGGCACAGTATCGCACACGATCAGATCAGTCTCAACTTAGGTCAGGGCAACTCACCGAAGATCAACATCTCATCTCTTCCTAAGCAGATAGCAAACGAATCCAATGGTGTGCTAAAAGTGATGGGTGAGGATTTCTCTGTTGAGATCAACACTAAGACTGCCACAATCACCAACTACACAAGCAACGGCATTCAGCTGATCAAGGATGGCCCTGTGCCAAACTTCTGGCGTGCCACTACGGATAACGACCGTGGTAACAAGATGGGCGACCGTTGTAAGGAGTGGAGATACGCAGGTAGCAAACGAGTTGTCAACTCATCTAATGTGACTAAGGTTTCTGATCAAGAGACTCGCGTCGACTTCAAGATCTCATTGCCAGAAGCCGGATCGTCAGCGATGAACATGAGCTACACAATCTACGGAAGCGGCGATATCATCGTGGAATACACATTGAGTCCGGACGGCAGTCAGGATGAGATTCCAAACATCGGAACGCTATTCACTGTGCCTGGTGGATTCGAGAGATTCACATATTTGGGCCGTGGACCTCACGAGAACTACTTCGGTAGAAACGCGAGTGCATTCGAAGGTTTATATAATACTCTAGTCGACTCTACCACTATTAAATATATGAAGATTGGTGAGACTGGTCAGCGTACAAATGTTCGTTGGGCCGCACTTACCAACTCAGTGGGAGTAGGATTGATGGTGGTCGGTTCGCCATTTATGGAGGTCAACGCTCAGCATCACACTCCAGAGGATTTGGAGAAGACTGTTTATCCTTGGGATTTGAAGAACAATGCCGATATCACTCTTCGCGTCGACCTTCAGCAACAGGGACTTGGAGGCGTAAACTCTTGGGGAGCCAAGCCACAGGGAGATCAGATGATGCTTCCTAAGAAGGACTACAGCCATAAGTTTAGAATCTGTCCATTGAAAGGTAAGGTGGATAATCTGTCGGAAGTGGCAAAACTTGGATTCAAGAACCTCTCTACAAGCGACAAGGTAATCGACTATCCAGGAATCAATTTTGAATTGCCAGAGCAGAAACCATTCGACGGACCAATTGCAATTCCTGGAATATTGGAGGCTGAAAACTATGATGAAGGAGGAGCCGGACTTGCGTTTATGGATAACGACGCCGCAAATCAAGGTGGAGTATATCGTAAAGACGACGTGGATATCACAGAAATCAACGACGGAGGCTATGCTGTAGGCTGGACAGTCAAAGGAGAGTGGCTTGAGTACACAGTGGATGTTGAATATACAGACACTTACGATTTGGAGTTGAGAGTGGCGTCTGGTTTGGAAGGTTCCGGTTTCTCATTACTGATTGATGGCAAGGCAGTCACAGACAAGATTGAAGTGCCACAGGGTAAGGATTGGGAGACATACCAGACAATCACCGCGTCGACAAGCGAAATCACAAAAGGCAAGCATATCTTGAGACTGTTGATTGAAGGCTCATACGTCAATATCGACTGGATTAAATTCAAGTCGACGACGCATACCGACGTGATCACAATCACAAGTGGCGACGTGATTCCAAGCGGCAAATATCAGTTGTATGATATCGCAGGACGCATGTTGGCTGCAGTTGAAGTCACAAACGGACGTCTTCCAGCTGAGGTTGTAGGTTTTGTTGGCAAGGGAGTATGCCTGTTGAAATCAGTAGATACGGCATCAACATACAAAGTATGTCTGGAATAAACAGAAGATGTCCAAGCAATATTATAAAAGAGGAGGGTGAACCAAAACATAATTTGGTTCACCCTCTTTGGTTTTCTTCAAAAAAATAGTCTTCGTCAATTTATTTCTTAATCTCCACTATGTTTGTGATTTGAGTGAAGTATTCGTCTCTTTTCTGCTCAACGTCGTTGCGAGCATCCTTGATCGCATCAATACAGTTGTTGAAAGCATCCTTACACTCTTCCCAATAGCGGCTGCGTTCACCGTTGTCGTCGCTGGAAAGACTCATGCCGCTTACCGCGATCTCCACCTGAGAAACGTGATTGTAAGCCTTACGCATATTTGCAGACGCTTCAAACATATCCTCCATCTGATTCTTTAGCTTAGTAAGATATGAAGCGGCCCTCTTTGTGTCGCATACTTTGTCGTTAGTGGCTGCGTCTCTGATCTTTCCAAGTTCATTACGCGTCTCTTTCAGTGTCTCCATCAGATTGATAGAAATCATTTCCGCATATTGCTGATATGCTCTATGCTTTTTTGTCATCTTGACAAACTGTTCCTGCGCGGATCTATTGCTGAAAAAGATGGTGTCTTCTCCAAATGTGGCTGAGAATTTTTCACTGACGCTCTGTTCTTTAGCCTGTGGAGCGGAGCTCTCTGTTGTTGCAGCGAAACTGATCTGACTGCAAAGGATACCAAATATAAATAGTATTTTTTTTGACATTATCGTACGCCTTATAAATGTATTCAGTTTCAAATATATAGAAATCAATTCGTAATTCTAAAATATATCGTACTTTTTGTCCTATTTTCTGCTGAAAAAATACTTTTGTTCTTGTATTTCGGGTGTCTCAATAATCTTAGTATTTATGATTCATTATCCTTCAATAAAAAATCGTAATTTTGCACCTACGAATACAAAGCAGAGTAATGAGTAAATTTTCAGTCATAATACCTGTCTACAATCGCCCTGAAGAGGTGGTTGAATTGTTGGAGTCGCTCACAAGGCAGACTGCTCACTGTGATATCGAGGTGATAATAGTGGAAGACGGTTCAAAAAAGAGCTGTCAGAAAGAGGTGAGTGTGTTTGCAGACAGGCTAAACATTGTCTATCATTATCAGGACAACACTGGTCCTGGTGGTGCCCGCAACACTGGTGCCAGACTTGCTACAGGCGAATACTTGGTTTTCTTTGATTCTGACGCAATCCTTCCCGACACTTATTTCGAGAGTCTGATTGCCCATTTGGAGAAAGAACCACTTGACTGTTTTGGCGGACCAGACCGCGAACATGCTGATTTCTCTCCGATTCAGAAGGCTATATCATATTCCATGACATCCATTCTGACGACGGGAGGTATACGCGGAGGCAAGAAGAAGATGGATAAGTTTTATCCACGCAGTTTCAACCTTGGTGTACGCCGCAGCGTCTTTGATAATATCAATGGTTATGCCGACATGCGATATGGTGAAGACGTGGATTTCAGCATGAGGGTGGTGGAGAGCGGATGCACCGTCGGTTTGGTGCCAGACGCATATGTGTTCCACAAGCGCCGCAACACATTCAAGTCGTTCTTCAAGCAGGTGTTCTGTTCCGGCACAGCACGTATAGCACTTTCTGAACGACACAAAGGAGCCATGAAGCTAGTCCACATGCTTCCTGCCGCTTTCACTTTGGCCGTTCCGTTCAGCATTCTGCTAGGCATATTCGTTTGGTGGGGCTTCGCTCTTGTGGTGCCGTGTTATCTGTCGTTGATTTTCCTTCACTCGCTGATGACGACAAAGTCGCTTCACGTTGCAGTGTTGAGCATCGGCACAAGTTTCATCCAGCTGTTTGGCTACGGATGTGGATTCCTCACTGCGTTCTGGAAGAAGAAGGTGTTGGGACAGAAAAAATATGTGCCGTTTACAAAGACATTCTATGAATAATGTGTACTAATGTGTCATTAAACATGTACCACAAAATTATTGTGATATAAATTTTGAAATGACATTATATGCACTAAATTTGTAAGGAATTTAATCGTAAATATCATGAAAAGATTTTTTAGGACTTTGGCGTTTGTTGCCGCCGCTACATTTGCAACAGTTTCAATTTCGTCTTGTAAGGATGACGATGATGACAATAACAGCAACAACAAGTTCGTGTTCGACGAGTCACGTCCACATGGTGCCGCTGTTGGAGAGTCGACAGGAGCTGACATGAAAGCTTTCTACAATGGCTTGACTAATAATACAAAAGAGTCGACTATCGTTGTTGACACTCGTTCTGCAAAAGAGTATGCTGCAGGTCATGTTAAGAATGCAATTTCTATGCCGCTTGACAACGATGATGCTTTCTACTATGATGATGATCCAATCTATTCAAGAATAGAGTCTCTTGATCCAAATCATGAGAAGTTTATCCTTTTGACAGATAACGGAGCTTCACAGATGATGCTTCACGTAGCGGGTAGACTATCAGCAATGGGATGGGGTAAAACTAAGATTTATCTTTTGATGGATAAGACTGCAGATTTCTTGAAGCAGTACCCTGATGCGAAGGAATAAAACGTACAGACACTTATGAGAGTGGCTGGAAAAATATTAAAGATAATGATAGCAACGGTAGGAGTCATCCTGCTGTTGCTTTTGTTGTTATGTGGGCTGCTCACTCTTCCGTCTGTTCAGACCGCTCTTACCCATAGAGTGACTGATGAAATCAAATCACGTTTCGGCGTCGACATCTCTGTCGGGTATGTAGGCATTAATTTCAGGGGCAATGTGGTGCTGGAGGAACTCTATCTTCCCGACTGCAATAACGACACATTGGCCTATATACAAAGACTGGAAGCTGGATGCAATCCGGTGAATGTCTGGTCTGATTCCAAACTGACATTGTCGAAAGTGACTCTCGACAGTTTCAAAATCTACGTCTCCAGCAAAGAAGACGTTTATAATTTCGATTATCTGATCGACGCTTTCTCGTCGTCTGATACCACTGATGTCGACACAACTCCGTCGAAATTCGACTTGGAATTGTCTGACATTTACCTCAATAGAGGTGTGCTTAAATATGATATAATAGATTCGTCGTACGTCGGCAACCATGAGGCCGAGACGGGCAAGCCCCTACAGCCGGTGTTCGACTACAATCATATACATTTGTCTGATGTGGAGATTGCCGGTAGCCTAAAATCGATACACACCGACAATCTGCGTGCTGAAATCACACATCTTTCTGCGACGGATGACCTTTCCAACGTCAGAATCAACGACTTGAAAATCCTTGATTTCGCTATGCTGACGGATGGATTCTATTCGAAACAGATTTCGTTGGTGATGCCTAAATCTTCTTTGAGAATCAATGATGTGGAATGGAAATATCCTGCCATTCTCGACAATATAGATAATGCTCTCCATAAGGGAGAATACAATGTGGAAATAGCACCGTCTACCATCGTCCTTACTGAAATAGCTCCATTTGTGCCTGCGTTGGCCGACTATCATACTCCTGTTTCCCTTTATGCGTCGTTTGCGGGCACACTTCCTAAAGTCAACGTGGATGTGCTACAGGTTGATTACGAGGACGCGTCGATTCATGCGGTGGCTACAATGAGCGACTGCTATGATTATAAAAGCTCCAATTATAATGCAGATATTCTTGTCTCTGCAGATAATGGAGATTTCTTGTCTGTTGTGGACACTTCATTGCAACACAATGAGATAGTCAACCGTCTATTCCCTTTTGCCACTAATCTGAAAGCAAAAGGTAATGCCACTAATCTGACGTTTGATTTGGGCGCGAACACTCCTGTTGTCCGACTTAAAGGAGACGGTACTCTTGTTTATGACAAGAAGAAAGACGTCTTGAATATGGCGGCATCACTTGCCACTGATACCGCTGATATTGCCAGACTGATTGGCGACACCACTCGTATGATGGCCAAACTGGATGTTGACGCTACTTTGTGTGTTGCCGACTCCGCTGGCCTCGTGGTGCGAGCAAACGGTGTGGTGCCATACTTTGCTTACGACAATATAGTCGCTACGACTCTAAAGATTTCCGATGCGTCTTATTCCTCTGAATCAGCCACAGCTGATATCTCGTTTGAAGAGCCGTTTGGTTCGGCTGTCTTGTCGGCTTCATACGTGCCGGCCGAAAAGAGTATCTATATGGTGAATGGAGGCGTGAAAGATTTCTCACCATATAAACTGGGAGTTATGGATTCCACATGGAATGACTTCTCCGTCTCTCTCAATTTAGACGGCCGTATCATAATGTCGTCGCTCAACGATGCAGTGGGACAATCGGATATTGATTCTCTGATTATAACAAAAGGCAAAAAGACACTTGACGTTGGAAAGATATCATTTTCTGCGGACGACAGAGATCTGCGTCGACAGATCCAGTTGAGGTCTCGTCTGCTTGACGCCACTTTGGGTGGACGATATAACATTAATGCGATAGAGTCGAGTGTGGTGAATATACTTCATCCATATCTGCCCACATTTTTCAATTATAGGATTCAGGAAGGTATCGACACCACGATAGCCAACAACGCATTCCGTCTGCAGGCGGAAGTGAAGGATGTGGCTCCGATCTGCGATTTCTTTGATGTCCCATTGACGGTGACTGGAATGAAAATGACCTTTAATATTTCAGACTCCTTGGGCAGAATGGGAGCGTTTGTAAATGCCGACAGTGTCGTCTACAATGGAATCGTTGCCAAAGATATAGATTTCTCCTTCAAGCAGAAAGAAGACATGTATGTCGGTGATATTCAGACAATCGTATATGCAAAGGAGATGAATCCGATAAAGTTTGGACTCTCAACTGAGTTGGAGAATGACGTCGCTTTGACCAAATTCGTTTACGACAATTTCGATGAGGAGGAGAAGATAGAGGGCGACATCAAAGCCTTGTTGACATTCCCAAGGGATTCGGTGACAAAAGAGCTATTGCTTAAAACATTCTTTATGCCGAGTGATCTTCTGCTTCGTGATTTGTTGATCGGTTTCGAACCGTCGGTGATCACCACAAGACAAGATGGCCAAACGAAGATAGAGCATTTCGGATTGCTTGAGGATGAGCGTAAGATTCTGTTTGTCGACGGTATTGTCGGCAAGAGTGTAGATGATTCGCTGACGATATCATTCGACAGCATGTCGATATCGAGCGTGATATCCAAATTGCGTGTGGGCTTCCCTCTGTCCGGATTCGTCACAGGAGATGTGAAGGCAAGTGGAGTGATGGGAGATATGCCTCATGTCGGAACGAAAAATCTTCGTGTAGACTCGCTGTCGATCGACTCTATTTGGGTGGGCGATTTGAATGTGCGATGTGGTTGGAGTCCGGAGAAGAAGGCTGTAATGACGCGAGTCTCCGTTTATAGGGACACAATGGATGTGGCGTCGGCGATGGGATATATGTCGTTTGGAAGCGACTCATTGAGATTGAGGATCAAGGTGAATGAATACCCGTTGGCCACAGCCCAAATAGCTATTGATGAATATCTTGACAAACTGACGGGAACGGTTTCGGCAAATATCAATGTCAACGGAAAAATAGAGGAGCCAGAGGTGAAAGGATACATCTATCTGGATAAAGTGTTGGCAAAGGTAAAGGCTAACAACGCGTCTTACAGATTGACTGACAGTATTTTATTCACGCCTACAAGTATGGCGGTAAAAAACGCTAAGATCATAGACGACTATGGGCGTGTGGCTAATCTAGACTGCAATATCCAGCATAATAATTTCCATAATATAAAGTATCAGGCCACTTTGTCGCTCAACGATTTCCTATTGCTTAATAATCCCAAGGACAGGGAGGAGATGGTGTATGGAAAGTTGACAGCGGATGGACGTATGCGTGTGGCCGGAGATATGGATGGAGCCTCTATACGAGGAAATGTGTCGACGGGGGAGAGTGCCGTGATGACGGTAGTTTTGCCGGAAAGCGCTTCATCAGCATCGGAGTATTCTACAATAGTATTTGTGTCGCATGAGGATACGGTGGAGACGAAAGTTTACGACGATACAAAGTTTAATATTGACGCGAGTGTTGATCTAAAGATTACGGACAACACAGAGATGACAGTGATCCTTTCGCGTACTTCTGGCGATAAATGTACGTTGAAGGGAGGCGGAGATATCCGTGTCGAATACACCACTACTTCTGACGAGTTCAAATTGTATGGCGACTATGTGGTCAATGAAGGACAACTTAAGATGAAGATATCAAGTCTTCCGCAGAAGACGTTTGCGATAGAGAAAGACGGTACGGTCAAAGTTGGAGGAAAACTGGAGACACTCAAGTTTGACTTGTCCGCGCTCTACACCACAAGAGCCGACCTTACCACATTGGATGAGTCGTTTGCTAATGATCCAACGTTGACGAATACACGTCAGACAGTAGGTGCCCGACTAGGCATTAATGGCTCGATGGATAAGTTTAATCTTACCTACGACGTCATGTTGCCGAATGCAGGAGATGATTTGAACCAGCGTCTACATGGAATCATCAACACTGACGACCTGAGAATTAAAGAGTTTGCCTACATACTTGGATTTGGCACCTTCTATCCGATATCACAATCGCAGACAAGTAACGTCGGCACAAGTATGCTCACATCGATTGTATCGTCGAGCATATCAAATGGAATGAACACACTCTTTGGCGACGTGCTAGGAAGCAGTTGGACGATTGGTGCGGATATGTCGTCGTCGCAGGCAGACGGCAGTGATATGGAGATGAGTCTTTCCCTTTCGCGTTCATTCTTCAACAACCGTTTGGTGTTCAGCACTGATTTGGGTTATCAGAACAATACGGCAACGGAAGAAGAATTCACAAAGAATTTTGATCTTGAGTATAAGCTCAACAAAAGTGGCAGTTTGCGTTTGAAAGGATACAGCCACACCAACACCGATTTCTATCGTTCTGGAACAAGCACTGAAGGTTTGGGCTTCATAATAACTAAAGAATCAGACACTTTTAGAGATTTGTTGAGAATCAAGAAACAGAAATGACAGTTAAGTATAATAGTTGAAAAATTGATAGAATGAAAAGAATGTTTATTATTTCCGCATTGGCTCTTGGGGCTTTATCTTCATGCTCCGATGTGATTAAGTATGCAAAAGGAGCGTATGAAGTATCTGAGCAGATAGGGCAGACCTTTGCTGAAAATGAAGAAATGGTTGAACTCAAAAATGATTTGTTGTCTTATGGATGGGATGAGTTTCTACAGGACTTGTCCGGTTCACAAGAAAATGAGCTTTCGGGTGAAGAGGGGCCAAGCACAACCGAAAAGAAGGTGTTGGAAGGAATAGAGAGGGATGAACTTGAAAGTTTGGTATGCGGAATCAACAATATCAAGAATGATCCTAATGCTAAATATGAGGAGGTGACAGTGAGCACAACCCTTGGAGAGACCAGTGTTAAGTGGAATACAAAATGTTTCCGCAATGGAACACTTGTGTATACTATTGATGGTGTAAATGGAGATGCCTGGTATTTTGCGATTACAAAAAAATATTACTATTTGGATGGTCGTGTCTATAGGAAAACAGAATCGGCAATTGAAGGTGATTCTGAAAAAATAAAGGATAATATTTACAATCGTAATGGCAATTTGACGGTGAGCATATTGGCAAAGAGCAGAAAAGTCAGTGAAGATCCGGATGAAATAGGAGTGTTAAATTATTTTCTTGTAAAGCAGAAGGTAAGCGACGGTGATGTCTATTCTAAAGTCTCTAACGATACTTTGTTTGTAGGGTGTGATGAAGAATTCAAAACGTATAAGGAAGTCTACAAATTGGTGGATAAAGATGGCGATAATCCTATGCCAGCTGTGGCGAGTGAATTGAAACCAATGCTGAATTTTCTAAATAAAGGAATGATCAAGGAGGTGAAGAGGATTAGGTAGTTTCATGTTGACGTATGACAAAAGTATATTTCATGGTTGGGTTGCCAGGGTCTGGTAAATCGACGTATATCAAGAATAACTTACCGTCTCTGCCTATAGTGAGCAGAGACATCATACGTGCGGAGTTGGGATTCACCAAGTCTGTTGATCAGAAACGTGTGCTCAAACCGAGGGAAGAGGAGTATGTAAGCCAGGTGGAAAGGGAGACGGTACGATACTTCTGTGAAAATGATCAGAGTTTTGTGGTCGACGATATGAACAACCGTTACGTCTACCGCAAGGCAATATTGGATATTATCCGCGTCTTCCCGTCAATAAAGATTATTTGTATCAAGATCAACACACCTTTAGAGACGTGTGTGGAGAGACGTCAAGGTCAGATTAACAGTGATTCGATGCAGTATCTGTCTGATTCGTTTGAGGAGATTCAGCCAGATGAATTTGATGAAATAATAGAAGTCGGGTGAAATGCCCAATTCTAGTATATTTGAAGTCAAACCGTGGAACGGTTATCAAAATAGCCAATGGTTGCGGCTCATTAACAAACGAGACGCTACCGTGGGCTGAAAATTATTCGGCCACGGTAGCCAATCGTCATGCGACGATTGCCAATAATAACCGTTTACAGTAAAATGGTCCGCAAAATCCTATCCGAATATCTTTCCAAATGCATTTTTCAGTTTATCAAAGACAGAGGTATTCTCTTCATCTTTCTTTCCCGGCTTGGAATCCTCGTCATAACATACCAGAGACGTATTCATAAACATATTACTCATACTCTCTACATTGCTCACATTCCACTTGGAGATATCTCCGTTGAACTGGCTGAAAGCGAACATACTCCCCATATCAGTGACGTTGCTCACATCCCACTTGGAGATATCGCCGTTGAACTTGCTTTCCGCAAACATATACGACATATTAGTGACCTTTGATACATTCCACTTAGAGATATCGCCATTGAACTCGCTATGCTCAAACATTCTCGACATATCCCTGACGTTGCTCACATCCCATTGGGATATGTCGCCGTTGAATTGGCTATTATTAAATATAGTCGACATGTCAGTAATAGCAGAGGTATCAATACAGTTTAGATCTGTACCGTTACCTTGCAATATAATTTCTTTTTTTATTGCTTTCAATAACTCTTCTTTAGTCTTAGGATGATATTTATATTCCATACTGATTCAATTACAATGGCAAATATATAAATAAATGCGTAAAGACCCTCCCGACCTCCCTTAAAGGGAGGAGATGGCTCACTCATCTACCGTGGAACGGTTATTAAACCAGGCCATGGTAGCCAATCGTCATGCGACGATTGCCAATAATAACCGTTTACGGTAAAATGGTCCGCAAAATCCTATCCGAATATCTTTCCGAATGCATTTTTCAGTTTATCAAAGACAGAGGTATTCTCTTCATCTTTCTTTCCCGGCTTGGAATCCTCGTCATAACATACCAAAGACGATTCTCCTCTGTCGCTATATGTCAATCCTTTCTCATCTGAATTCTCCTTGCTGTCGGAATTCTCTCTGAAAATGCCATATTCCAATACAGAAGATCTGTCATCTTCGACATTGTCAATGTTCCATTTGCTTATGTCGCCATCAAACTTACTATCAAGAAATATATTTATCATCTTTTTGACATTGCTCACATCCCACTTGGATATGTCTCCGTTGAACTGGCTACTACTGAACATATACGACATATCCTTGACTTTACTCACATCCCAATTAGAGATATCTCTGTTGAATCTACTGATGCAAAACATATACGACATATCCTTGACGTTGCTCATATTCCACTTGGATATGTCGTCGTTGAACTGACTACTACTGAACATACTAAACATATCGGTTACCTTTGATACGTTCCACTTGGAGATATCTCCGTTGAACTGGCTGAAAGCGAACATACTCCCCATATCAGTGACGTTGCTCACATCCCACTTGGAGATATCGCCGTTGAACTTGCTTTCCGCAAACATATACGACATATTAGTGACCTTTGATACATTCCACTTAGAGATATCGCCATTGAACTCGCTATGCTCAAACATTCTCGACATATCCCTGACGTTGCTCACATCCCATTGGGATATGTCGCCGTTGAATTGGCTATTATTAAATATAGTCGACATGTCAGTAATAGCAGAGGTATCAATACAGTTTAGATCTGTACCGTTACCTTGCAATATAATTTCTTTTTTTATTGCTTTCAATAACTCTTCTTTAGTCTTAGGATGATATGTATATTCCATACTGATTCAATTACAATGGCAAATATATAAATAAATGCGTAAAAGGCCCTCCCGGCCTACCAGTCTTAATCATTCTCTTTTTTGATCATCATTTCATTCTGTGACTGGACGGACACAGAGACTTGGGTAGCAACGGTCACATAGCATGTGCCTATCTTATCATTTATCGGGCGGCACAGGTACGCCACCACAGCAATGACCACAGATCCTATTATAATTTCATCGTATCTTAAAAGTTATTGTTTAGGACATAGCAAAAAAACAAAAGCAGACTCATTATTGAATGAATCTGCTTTGTGTGGTACCACCAGGAATCGAACCGGGGACACAAGGATTTTCAGTCCTTTGCTCTA
>JAKSKU010000022.1 GCA_024401565.1 Paludibacteraceae bacterium | reverse complement strand
AAAATGGCACATCCTAAGAGACGTCAGGGAAAGACAAGAGGAGCAAAGAGAAGAACTCACTACAAGGCAGTAGCACCAACACTTGCTGTATGTCCTAACTGTGGTTCATTGCACATCTTCCACACTGTATGTGGTGAGTGTGGTTACTACCGTGGTAAGGTAGCAATCGAAAAAGCAGTAGAGGAGTAATAACTTTTGCTTATCGAAAATAAATACCCCGAGAGTTTTTCTCGGGGTTTTATTGTTTAATTTAATTTATTATGGTTCGTCTTCTTCTTTGCCGTCATGGCCAGACTGAATGGAATGTGGCTCACAGATTCCAAGGTCAAAACAATTCCAACCTGACTCCGATGGGTGAACAGCAGGCCATCAAACTTGGTGAGCGTCTGGCTGGCATACATATCGACGCCGTCTACAGCAGTTCCCTGCAACGTGCACTGGACACCGCCAAACTGGTGGTTGGCAATCGTGGATTCGAGATTATTCCCGTCGACGAATTGAAAGAAATCTCTCTTGGCAAACTTGAGGGGTTGAATTTCGAGGAAGGCTACCGTCTCTACCCGGATGCCATGGAGCATTTCTGGGATATCACTTCTAATTCTGATGAGCGTGAGGCTGTGGGCGACGTGATGCGTCGTGCTTCCAAAGCCATCAACGAGATTGCAGACAGACATCCCAACCAAACCGTTCTAATCGTCACTCACGGCGTGGTGCTACGTTCTCTTTATGTCTATTTGAAACGTTGGGATATGAAGGACGCATCCAACCAACCTAAGCCACAAAGCACTTGCCTTTGCGACATCCGTCGTGAGGCTGGAGTCTGGAGCATAGCGATGTGGAACGACACAGAGCATCTTAACGGGCTGGTGTAGAGTTTTAAATTTACGCCATTTTTAAAACTCTCGCTTTCAATTTTACGCCAAAATCTAAACTTTGGGTTTTAAATTTACGCCATTTTTAAAACTCCCACTTTCAATTTTACGCCAAAATCTAAACACTCCCTTCCTAAAATCCAGCTTCATTATAGTCAAAGTCAGTAAATTTGTTTGTACCTTTACACTTTCAAAGTATAGTTTAGTTATGGCAGACAGTGGATTCATATCCATTAAGGGTGCTAAAGTGCACAACCTTAAGGACATAGATATCAAAATACCTCGCAATAAACTGGTGGTGATCACCGGCCTTTCTGGTTCGGGCAAGTCGTCACTCGCTTTCGACACTCTCTACGCTGAAGGTCAGCGCCGTTATGTGGAGAGTCTTTCGTCGTATGCCCGCCAGTTCTTGGGCAGAATGAGCAAACCTGAGGTTGACTATATCAAGGGCCTTCCTCCAGCTATCGCTATCGAGCAGAAGGTAAGCACTCGAAATCCACGCTCTACCGTCGGCACTTCTACTGAAATCTACGAATATATCAAACTGTTGTTCGCCCGTGTCGGCAGAACTTTCTCTCCTATCTCAGGCGAGGAGGTGAAGCGTCATCAGGTGTCGGACATCGTGGATTATATCCTCTCTTTTGAAGACGGTACAAAAGGTATGATCTTGTCGTCTCTTCCAAAAGAAAATCTTGAGGAGACGGTGGAGAAAGCTAAATTAGAGGGTTTTGCACGTCTGCTTATCGACGGTGCGGTGACGAAGATCACCGATTTCACCGCAGATATGGCAAAGTCATGCAAGGTCGCATATATTGTGGTGGACCGTTATGTGGTGCGTCACGACAATGAAACAAAAAACCGTGTCTCTGATTCCGTTCAGACTGCTTTATGGCAGGGCGACGGTTCTTCTTGCCAAATTTTGGTTTATACTCCAGACGGGGAATCACTGAAGCAGTTCAGCACTAAATTCGAGGCTGACGGAATCACTTTCGACGAGCCAACTGAGTTGATGTTCAGTTTCAACTCCCCTTACGGAGCATGCCCTGTCTGCGAAGGATTCGGTCGCGTCGTCGGAATAGACGAAGACTTGGTAGTGCCAGACAAGACCTTGTCTGTTTATCAGGGAGCAGTGATATGCTGGCGTGGAGAGAAGATGGGCGAATGGCTTCAGGATTTTATCTTCCACGCGGAGGCAATCAAATTCCCTATCCACAAGCCATATTTCCAACTTACAGCTGAAGAGAAGAAGAAATTATGGCATGGCACACAGCTTACTCATGGAATCGACGAGTTCTTCAAATTCGTTGAGAGCCAGCAATATAAGATTCAATACCGTGTGATGCTTGCACGCTATCGTGGCAAGACAATCTGCCCTAAGTGTGGTGGCACTCGTTTGAAGGAGAACGCCTCATGGGTGAAGGTGGCAGGAAAGAGCATCACAGAATTGGTGGATATGCCAGTGTCGGAATTGAAACCGTTCTTCGACAATATCCAGCTTACCGAGCATGAGGAGTTGGTAGCAAAACGTCTGCTTATCGAAATCAAGAACCGATTGAATTTCCTTGTCGACGTGGGACTCGGCTATTTGACATTGAATCGTCTGTCCAACTCACTTTCGGGTGGAGAGAGCCAACGTATCAACCTTGTGACATCGTTAGGATCAAGTCTTGTCGGTTCATTATACATCCTCGACGAGCCAAGTATTGGTCTGCACAGCCGCGATACTGAACGCTTGGTATCCGTGCTACGTAGTTTGCAGAAATTAGGAAACACAGTGGTTGTGGTAGAGCACGACGAAGAGATCATGCGTGCTGCCGACTATATCATCGACATCGGTCCGGAATCAGGACGCAACGGTGGTAAAGTGGTGTTCGAGGGATCGCCTGAGGATGCCAAAAAGGCAAAGCAGAACGCAGAACTGCACTCCTACACTATCGATTATCTCAACGGAACAGAGAAGATAGCCGTGCCGCAGTACCGTCGACCTTGGAACAATTATATTGAGATCAAAGGAGCGTTGCAGCACAACTTGAAAGGCTTCGACGTGAAATTTCCACTCAACGTCATGACCGTCGTCACTGGTCCGAGTGGTTCAGGAAAATCATCATTGGTAAGAGACATTTTCTACCTTGCATTGAAGAGAGAGTTGGACGAGTCGGAAGAGAAACCAGGTTTGTACTCATCACTTTCCGGAGCCACAGATTTGGTGAAGAATGTCAACTTTGTAGACCAGAATCCAATTGGAAAATCATCTCGTTCAAATCCAGTGACATACGTCAAAGCTTACGACGAGATCCGTAAACTATACGCCGACCAGCAGTTATCAAAACAGATGGGCTATCGCAGTGCACACTTCTCATTCAACACAGAAGGCGGACGATGCGACGAATGTCAGGGAGAGGGAACAACAACCATCGAGATGCAGTTTATGGCCGACTTGGTTTTGCCATGCGAGAGCTGTAAAGGAATGCGTTTCAAGCAGGATATTTTGGAGGTTCGCTACCGTGGCAAGAACATCTACGACGTGCTTGAGATGACCATCAACCAGGCAGTGGAATTCTTCTCGGAGAAGATGGAGTCGACGGAGAAGAAGATTGTCAAGAGATTGAAATCGTTGCAAGACGTCGGTTTGGGCTATATCAAACTTGGTCAAGCCTCATCCACACTATCAGGAGGAGAGAGCCAGCGCGTGAAGCTTGCTGCAATCTTGGCAGAAGAGAAGACACAACCAACAATCTTCATCTTCGACGAGCCGACAACAGGACTCCACTTCCACGACATCAAGACACTGCTTAAAGCTTTTAACGCTTTGATTGAGAAGGGACACACCGTCGTCATCATTGAGCATAACATGGATGTGATCAAATGTGCGGACCACGTCATAGATATCGGTCCGGACGGAGGAGACAAGGGAGGTGAACTTGTGTTTGCCGGCACACCAGAGGAGCTTGTCATGAATAAAGAATCATTCACAGCAAAATGCTTGAAAGCAAAGTTTGCCAACGATGGACTGATCTTTTAATTCGTAATGCGTAATTCATAATTCGTAATTGTCGGTACATACCATCTTGGGAGGATTCCAACGATGGGACACATTCGTAGAGACGTCGCGTGCGGCGTCTCTATTTTATTGGTATTGAATAGTAAATCCAAAAAAGTTGCGATATTTTCGGAATTAAATCCAAAAAAGTTGCGATATTTTCGGAATCAAATCCAAAAAAGTTGCGATATTTTCGGAATCAAATCCAAAAAAGTTGCGATATTTTCGGAATCAATTTTGTCAATTCTTATTTTATATATACTTTTGCAATATTAAACAATCTATATTTCAATATGATACAAAGAATACTTAAAAACAAAATCGATGTTCTCACCGGAAAAGGTAAAGCCATAATTCTAATTGGGTGTCGACAAATAGGGAAAACGACTTTATTAAATGAGATGTTCAAGGACGAAACTTCAATACTTAGACTTAATGGAGACGAATTTGATGTTCAATCTATGCTCTCTAATATTTCTTCCGACAGATGGCGTTCTATAATTGGCAATAAAAAAATTATAGTAATTGATGAAGCCCAAAGAATAGAAAACATAGGTTTGAAACTTAAATTGATTACAGACAATTTAAACGACGTCCAAATCATAGCCACAGGCAGTTCTTCTTTGGATATCTCAAACAAAATAAACGAGCCTTTAACAGGAAGAAAGTGGGAAATAAAAATGTACCCAATATCATTTAAAGAAATGGTTGATCATCACGGATTAATCAAAGAGCTTCGTTTATTACCTCAACGACTTGTTTACGGATATTATCCCGAAATTGTCACAAATGAAGGAAATGAAATAGATTTATTGAAGCAACTAACAGATAGTTATCTGTATAAAGACATTCTGGCAATGTCGCAAATCAAGAAATCTGACAAATTAGTGAAATTACTTCAAGCACTTGCATTTCAAGTCGGTTCACAAGTGTCATACAATGAATTAGCGAATTTGTTAGGATTGGATTCAAAAACTGTAGAGTCGTATATTAATCTTTTAGAGCAGTGTTATATCATTTTCAGGATAAACTCATTCAGTCGTAATCTAAGAAACGAACTTAAGACATCCAAAAAGATCTACTTCTACGACAATGGAGTGAGAAACGCTTTGATCTCCAATTACGCTTCAATAGAGAATAGGAATGATATAGGAGCTCTATGGGAAAACTTTCTTATTTCTGAAAGAATCAAATTCACTGATTATACAAACTCGTATGCCAACAAGTACTTTTGGAGAACTAAAGATCAAACAGAGATCGACTATTTAGAAGAGTATGACGGCAATTTGCATTGCTATGAATTTAAGTGGAATCCAACTGCAAAAGCCTCATTCCCGCCATCATTCGCTAACGCTTATTCCAACTCCACATTTGAAATCATACACAGAGATAATTTCGAAAAATTCCTTGGAATTGATTAAATCACAAACGTGAAGTTTCCTTGAAATGGATTACGAGGGAATTACGAATTAATTCCTATCTTTGCATATAATATTGGCAATTATATACAAGTTATCCAACACACGCTTTTTCTTTATACGCTCGCCCTTACGGGCTCGCGTTTTGGGGGAGTTAGGGCGTTCCGCCCTTAACAATCCTCATTTTGGACAACTGCTATATAATCTCCATATGATTTTGAATGACACTAAACTTCAAAAAATAATGGATTATGGAAGAAAATAAAATATTAGAGAAAATAAAAGCTGCCCTAAAAATTGCGGAAAAAGAATTTTTGGAGAAAAAAGCAGCAAACAACGAGACTCTTATTCTTTCCGACAAAGACGGAAAGATTGTGGAGATACCAGCTAAAGAATTGTTGAATAGATAAAACGTCCTTGCGTCTTTACATAAAACCCATGCCTCGCCACGTCATTATCATAGGTAACGGATTCGATCTGTTTCTTGGCAGAAGAACCAAGTACAGCGATTTCTATAAGAGCGATATCTATTGCCCTAAGGACTATCCTGCACCTTTGATCGACTATCTCAACCAGTGGCAGCCGACGAGGGGATTGAGCGAGGTGAAATGGTTCGACTTTGAGACCGAGCTTTACAATTATGCCCAAATCAACGAGGATATCCAGGATCCGATCTCGTCTGAGGAGCATAAGATTCTTGCTTATATTAAGGGGCGTAACTGCTCGGTAAGCGCTGAGGAAATATGCAATTTTCTCTACGTGCCTTCCAACAATGATGGCGATATCTACGTCTTATTTAACAATCCTGAAATTGAGAAGCGCGAGATCTTCGCCAAGAAGACGCGGGAGTTTTTGATGAAGATGGTGGAGAAAGGGTTGCTTATCCAGACCGACGATCTAAAGTACTATTACATCAAGGATCCTGTCTACGCCGAGACTAAAGAGATAAGAGACAAGGCAGCCTTCTATAAAATCAAGGATGGTCTGCGCGGCTACCTTCTCGACCAGCCGTTTTCTCATGCGAATGATGATGAATTGCGACGTCGCCTTAACGCCATTTTCGACATGGACAATTACGACACAGTGGAGGTGTTTACATTCAATTATACCTTCGTTCCGTGGCCAGAAAAAGCCAATGTGCAATATGTGCACGGAAATCTGAAGGAAGACACGATTGTGATCGGTACAAAGGAGTATAACGAGACCGACAATTCCTATAAGTTTCTCCAGAAAGCGATGGACGACAATTTCAATCCTCCAGCCATCATCGACTCGTTGCTGACGTTGGGCGACGGCGATAAAGTGACGTTTTTCGGCCACTCACTTGGAGAAAACGACCAACAGTATTTCAGAGATTTCATCCAGGCCCGCAGCACAGGAATGACATTCAAAAACCTGACTATAGAGTTTGTGTTGAAATCGCTCGACGACAAGCAGTACACCAAGATGGCTCTACAGGAGATGTCCGGCAACCAGCTCACGTCGTTCCAATCAAAAAACAAAGTGATATTCAGGTCCTCGGAGGATATGTAGCCATGGATTGACGGTAAATGTGATACCTAGGATAAATGAGATCGATATCCTAAAAGTGGTGATATTTTGGAATCATTTAGCATTCTTAATTTTGCATTTAGCATTTTTCTCACTATCTTTGCACCGCTTTTCTTGATTTTCGGCAAAAAATCATTGAGGAGTATTATGGGGGATTGGGTATTCCAATCCTGAGTATACTTAAAATTTTATTAAAGAAATGGAAAAATTTCAACTTTCAGGTGAGCTTCGTGCAGATCTAGGCAAGAAGGCTACAAAGGAGACTCGTGCAAACGGTCTTATCCCATGTGTACTTTACGGTGGTGCAGAGACAAAGCATTTCTCTGTAAAAGAGGGTGATGTTAGAAAGCTTATCTACTCTCCAAATGTTTACATCGTTGAGTTGACTATCGCTGGTAAGACAGTTACAGCTATCTTGAAGGACCTTCAGGTTCACCCAGTTAAGGATAACATCCTTCACATCGACTTCCTTGAAATCACAGCTAACAAGCCAGCAGTAATCGAGATCCCAGTTAAGCTTGAGGGTCTTGCTGAGGGTGTTAAGCTAGGAGGTAAGTTGGTTCAGCAGATGAGAAAACTTCGTGTTAAGGGTCTTTACACTAACTTCCCAGACAGATTGATCGTTAACGTTGAGAGCCTAGGTATTGGTAAGACAATCCAGGTTGGTGCTCTTTCATACGAGAATCTTGAGGTTTTGAACAACCCTATCAACGTTGTTGCTACAGTTAAGGCAACACGTGGTTCAAGAGCTAATTAATAATGAAATATCTGATTGTTGGGCTTGGCAACATCGGAGACGAGTATGCCAACACAAGGCACAACATTGGATTTATGGTATTGGACGCTTTTGCCGAAGCGTCCAATCTTGTTTTTAAGGATGAGCGTTACGGCGCAGTTGCGGAAGGACGCGTTAAAAACAAGGAGTTTATCCTGTTGAAGCCTAACACATATATGAACCTAAGCGGAAATGCAGTACGCTATTGGGCTCAGAAAGAAAAAATAGATGTAGACCATATCTTTGTCATTGTGGATGATCTATCTCTTCCTTTCGGAAAAATCCGAATCAAGGGAAGTGGTAGCGCAGGTGGCCATAACGGTCTGAAAAATATCCAGGAACTTCTTGGCACAGAGAAGTATGCTCGTTTGAAATTCGGTATCGGCAACGACTTTCCAAAGGGGAAACAGGTGGATTTTGTGCTTGGTAAGTTTGGAGATGAAGATATGGCTGCTATGCCCGAAAGAAAAAAGATAGCAGGTGAGGCTATCGCTTCCTTCATGCTTGCTGGTCTTGATATCACAATGAACCAATTCAACAATAAATAATGGCTAAAGAGGTAAAGGAGGAGGTGCGCATCGACAAATGGATGTGGGCCGTGAGATTATTCAAGACGCGCACGTTGGCGGCTGAGGCTTGCAAGAAAGGTCATGTCATGATTGGTGGCAATTCCCAGAAAGCATCTAGGAATGTCAGAGTGGGGGATGTCATCCAAATCAAGCGTGCTCCTATCACTTACTCTTTCAAGGTGCTCGCGTTGAGTGAAAACCGTATGGGAGCCAAACTCGTTCCTGAATTCATGGAGAATGTCACTCCTCAAGATCAGATTGAAATGCTGGAGTTGAGCCGCTACACGTCGAATGGACAGAGAGACCGTGGTGCCGGACGCCCTACGAAGAAGGACCGTCGTGATATCAATGAGTACACAGAGCCTCAGTTTATCAGTGACGATTGGGACTGGGATCTAGATCTTGATGATGACGATTAGCTTAAAGGATTACAAAGGGCGATAGCCCTTGCTCCATCCTCCATGCTAGCCCGTAGGGAGAGCGTATAAAAAATAAGCGTGTTTGGACAACACGTATATAATTACCTTGTTTTTTTGATACAAAGCTATGATTGCAGCAAAACAGTTGAGAACCAGCAGTATATCGCAGTACGTTTTATATATCTGGCAGATTGAGGATATCATCAGAGCCTTTGGCCTTGATATTGAAAAAATAGATCAGAATATAATTTCGCGTTATGCTGACGACGTGGATAAGAAAGCCATTCGTGAGTGGTACGACAATATGATCTCAGGTATGGTGAACGAGCAGAAACAGTCGTTTGGCCACCTTCAGTTTATTATGAATGTTGTCGACGATGTGAACGACCTTCACATGAAGCTGCTTCAGACTCCTGAGCAAATTTCATACAATGCCTTGTTCTTCCAAATCTTACCTGTGCTGCAGGAGTTTAGAGCGAAAAATAAGAGTGGGGCAGAGGTGAATGATGTAGAATTGGCACTTACCGCCCTTTATGGCACTACGATGCTGAAAATCTCCGGTAAAGAGGTCTCGAAAGATACGATGGATGCCATCCAGCAGTTGGCGAAATGGCTTAATCTTCTATCTCAAAGATATAAAGACTGGGAAGAAGACAAATTGAAGTTTGAAGATTAAATTAGAAGCGTCACATTGTTGCGTCTCTATGATAATTGTAGCGTCTAAAGATAATCTTATAGGCGTATCTTCGAGGCATGACGCATCTGTATGTTAGAAATCCTATAAATATGATTTGGATATGAAAAAAATATTTTTTGCATTAGTCCTATTCGTTTCCGTTGTTGTTAGTGCTGGAAATTCGTTTTATGTAGTCATGAAAGACGGTTCTGTGGAATACTATCCTGTGGAAAAACTTGATAGTGCCACATTCATTAATCCTGACGTTGTCAGAATGCGCGGATTTAATGATATGGCGGCTGAGATTTTCAATTTGAGAAGAGAGTTGGATTCATTGAAGGCAACATTCCTGGATTTTACTACAAACCAAAGTATGGGCATAGTCAAGAAAAAAGATTTGTCGATGTTGGGAATCACTTCAGACACATTGGTCGATCTTGGTCTGTCGGTGAAATGGGCAAATTTCAATGTTGGAGCTAACGAATGCTATGAGAGTGGCGACTATTATTCTTGGGGATCGACGCGACAAGTGGACAGCTATGTGGAAGACAGCTGTGAGGTTCTTACTTTGGATACGTTTCCATTAAGAGCCACTGGTGTGTGTGACGATAGATATAATCTTGCCTCTGCTTATGATGTCGCAAGTGTCAAGTGGGGAGATGGATACAGAATGCCTACAAGCAGTGAATTTTTGGAACTGTCGGACAAGACAGTCTCAAGATGGCTGACTGTCGTTGTTGATGATTCTACATTGGTAGGAGGCGTCTATTTCAAGAGCCTTGTAAATGGAAAATCCATATTCATGCCGGCTTCTGGTGATCGTCGTGGAGATGATCTTTTCGATAAAGGACGATTTGCCATGTATTGGTCAGCCTCCGCGTCGCCAAGTGTTTATTATTCGTACTGCTTGTATTTCGATAATTCCAGATTACAGGTCGGCAATGATAAAAGATTTTATGGAATGACGGTGCGCCCTGTAAAAGCCAAATGATGTATGGCATAATTCCGTCAATCATAAATAAAGTTAAGAAAATATTACAATCCATTATATAAGGTGCGATATTCAAAATAAAAGCCGTACTTTTGTGCACTCAAAATTATCAAATCGAGGGAATTCGTTATGAATAACATTGTTTCCCTTAATTTATTGACAAATTATGTTCAAAGAGAAATTTTGTAAAGCTGTTCTAAAACTGTTTGGATGGACAATCGCGAAAGAAGTCGATTTGCCAGAGAAATGTGTGTTCTGCGTCGCGCCGCACACAAGCAACTGGGATTTCTTCGTAGGTTATTTCGCATATCCGGCCATAGGTGGGACAAAGAAACAATTTATGATAAAAAAAGATTGGTTCATTTTCCCATTCAACCTTTTCTTCAAGGCTGCAGGAGGAATTCCTGTCGACAGAAGCAAACGAGTGTCCACTGTCGATCAACTTGTGGAGGCGTGCAATAATTCAGACCATTTCCACCTTGCGATCACTCCTGAAGGTACTCGTAGTGCTAATGCCAACTGGAAAAGAGGATTCTATTATATAGCTCAAAACGCAAACATAGCAATCTCATTAGTTTACTTCGATTACGGCAAAAAAGAGGTCGGACTAAAGAAGTTATTCTACCCTACAGGAGACGCCGATGCTGATATGGCAGAAATCAAAGAGTATTATAAAGGTGTTACTGCAAAATACCCTGAAAAATTTGCCGTATAATTTGTAGTAGATTTCTAAAAAAAATATTTTTGTACTATATAACCTCACACTTGTGAGATAGTAATAACTTAATAGCTTTAACTAAATGTCAAAAGTTGTCATCATTGGTGTCGGCGGAGTCGGCACAGTTGTTGCTCACAAAGTAGCGCAAAACATTTCAGTGTTTGAGAGTGTGACGCTAGCAAGCCGCACAAAATCAAAGTGCGACGCGTTAGCCCAGACGCTTAAATCGAAGTATGGAGTGCAGTTTGAGACGGATAGCGTCGATGCTGACAATGTAGATGAGATTGTAGCTCTATTCAAGCGTCACAATCCAGAGTTGGTTATCAACGTTGCTCTTCCTTACCAGGATTTGGCTATCATGGATGCCTGCTTGATCTGCGGAGTGAACTATCTCGACACTGCTAACTACGAGCCAAAGGATGAGGCTCATTTCGAGTACAGCTGGCAGTGGGCTTACAAGAAAAGATTTGAAGACGCGGGCTTGACTGCAATCCTTGGTTGCGGTTTCGATCCAGGTGTGTCTGGTGTCTACACAGCTTACGCAGCTAAACATCACTTCAAGGAGATGAACTACCTTGATATCGTTGACTGTAACGCCGGTAACCACCACAAGGCATTCGCAACTAACTTCAACCCAGAGATCAACATCCGTGAGATCACTCAGAAGGGTCGCTACTACCAGGATGGAAAGTGGGTTGAGACAGGAGCACTTGAGATCCACAAGCCTCTTACATATCCTAACATCGGACCAAAGGAGTCGTATTTGATGTACCATGAGGAGTTGGAGTCGTTGGTTAAGAACTTCCCAACTATCAAGCGTGCACGTTTCTGGATGACTTTCGGTCAGGAGTATCTAACTCACTTGCGTGTGATTCAGAACATCGGTATGGCAAGAATCGACGAGGTGGAGTACAACGGTGTTAAGATCGTTCCATTGCAGTTCTTGAAGGCTGTCCTTCCTAATCCAAAGGATCTTGGAGAGAACTACGAGGGAGAGACATCAATCGGATGCCGTATCAAGGGTATTGGCAAGGACGGTAAGGAGTTGACATACTACGTTTACAACAACTGTAGCCACCACGAGTCATACCTTGAGACTGGAATGCAGGGAGTAAGCTATACAACTGGTGTGCCAGCAATGATCGGCGGTATGATGTTCTTGACTGGCAAATGGAAGAAAGCCGGTGTTTGGAACGTAGAGGAGTTTGATCCAGATCCGTTCATGGAGCAGCTTAACAAGCAGGGTCTACCTTGGTTTGAGGTGCTTAACGGCGATTTGGAGTTGTAATTTGACAATCCGTAGAGACGTGGCGTGCCGCGTCTCTATTTAATACATTCAAATTGTAGAGACGTGCATACACGCGTCTCTCTATTTGTTTTAATGCATTCGTAGAGACGTGGCGTCTCAAAACAAACGTAGAGACGAGTCGTGCGGCGTCTCAAAACAAACAAATTAGACAAGAAAAAGAGATGATTTTCGGAAGAAAGACATTAAACTGGAAAGTGCCAAAGGGAGTTGAACCCACAGAGTTCGACCGCAAGATTTTGAATTTCCAGAATCGTGGATTCTTGTGCCCGAAGAACGAGTTGGTTCTTAACGAGGAGCAGATTGAAGGAATCCGCAGAAGTGGAGTGGTGAACACAGGTGTGCTTGACGCAGTGGCTGCAGCCATCCGCCCAGGTATGACTACACAGGAGATTGACGACATCGTTTATCAGTACACAATCGACCACGGAGCTATTCCAGCCTGCTTGAACTATGAAGGTTTCCCTAAGAGTGTTTGTGTGTCGAGAAACGAGGTTGTTTGCCACGGTATTCCAAGCACAAATGAAGTGTTGAAAGAGGGAGATATCGTCAATGTGGACTGCACAACAATCCTTGACGGCTATTATGCCGACGCTTCACGTATGTTTATCATCGGAGAGACAACACCTGAGAAAAAGCGTCTTGTCGACGTGGCAAAAGAGTGTCTTGATTTGGCTATCGACATCTGTAAGCCATTCACATTCGTTGGCGATTTTGGTAACGCTATCGAGAAGCATGCCAAAGCTAACGGTTACTCAGTAGTGAGAGAGTTGTGTGGACACGGAGTTGGTTTGAAATTCCACATGGAGCCTGAGGTTTGTCACTACGGCAAGAAGATGTCAGGAATGTTGATTGTGCCAGGAATGGTCTTCACTATCGAGCCAATGATCAACATGGGTGTCCGCAACGTCACATTCGATAAGAAAGACGGTTGGACTGTCCGTACGGCCGATTTGTTGCCATCTGCACAATGGGAGCATACTTTCGTGATGAGAGAGGACGGATTGGAGATCTTGACTTATTAAAGGTTTCAGGATTCAAGTTTCAGGTTTCTGGTTTCAGGAGGCTTGGCTCAAGAAAGATAAAGGAGACGTGATTGTTCGCGTCTCCTTTTGTTGTTTGCCAAAGTTATGGTTCGGACAACTCCTATATAAATCCGACTTTTATTAGACCTTACGCAATGAACATTTTTTATAATTTATTAACATTGCTTTTTTTATTTCTTGAAAAAGTATAAATTCGTTGCGTCAAAAATGTAGAAAATCTGGAGCGAAAATGAAAAACTTTATGTTAACAGTCACTATTATGTTGTCGAGTGTGATATCCGCATTCGCCAGCAGTGTGGAGTATGCCCACTTCTCCCATTTCTCTACTGATGACGGTATGATGACAAACAAGTCAGAGTCCATCACGCAAGACGATCGTGGCTTCATCTGGATTGCCACTGAGTTTGGACTTGATCGTTTTGATGGAAACAATTTCCGTCATTTTTCAAAAGAAAACTATCCTGAAATACCGAGAGATAACTTCTTGTTTGTCTCTCATATAGGAAAAGGCAAGATTGTCGCTGGTGGTATGAATGGTTTGCTTGTGGAGTATGATCCTACCACGGATAGGGTGACGGATATGATGCCTTCTGATTTCAACAAAACATATTATAAGACAACACATGGTGTCTTTACCGACACTGACGGCACCGTCTACGCATTCACTAATGGAGGAATGTACATCTATAATGAGAGCAAACATGAGTTTTCTTCCGAACATCCTGCTTATAATGCTCTGACTGGCGCGTTCATGCGTTCATTTTACGTGGATAAGAATCGCAATTATTGGACTGGTCTGGTGAATGGCGTTCGCGTCTATGGTCGTAATGGCGGTATGCTTATGGAATACGCTGGAGATGGCTCTGATAAGGAGGTCAACTCTTTGTTTCCACTCAACAATGGAGATATAGCAGCGTCTACTTTCTCTAACCAACTTTGGATTTTCCGCGATTATCACACTCAACCGCGTGTGGTTAAACTTCCTTTCAGCAATACAACGAGAATCATTCAGGATAAAAGCGGAAGATGTTGGTTCTCTTCTGATGGAGACGGCCTTTGGTATACTGATAATATCAGTGCTGAACATCCTGATTTTGTGAATCTTCGCCCATACGAGAATAATGGAGAGACGATGAAGAAACTATATACTGTCATGGAAGATTTCAATGGCGATATATGGGTGTCGACGCAGAACAGTGGTATTTGGTGCTACCATAGCCAGCAGGTGCGTGGCATATCTTTCTCTTCAGAACAGGGATTCTCTAGCCATGTTTGCTCCGGTTTCACAGAGGATATGGAGGGCAACTTGATTGTGGCAACCGACGGTTCCGGTGTGTTTAAGAAGACGGCAAATACATTCAGACAGTATAAGGTAGGATGCAACAATGTGTTGAGCATCGACAGAGACAAGAACGGAAACATGTTGCTTGCCACTTGGGGTGACGGTTTGCAGTCGCTCAACCTGAACACTGGTGTCAGCCAACCGGTCAAGATGGATGAGTTTACTCCGACTAACAATATATTCAGTGTATGCCAGTTGGCGAATGGCGACAAGTATTGCGGATCGGCTGGTGATGGCCTTTATGTGACTGACGCCAACGGCAAGTGGAGAAAGAGAATTCTTGCCGACGATTCGCTTGCAAAGATGCCAAACAAGTGGATCTACAAGATCATTGAAAAAAATGGAATTCGTTGGATTCTGACTACAAATACTATCTGGCGAGAAGAAAACGGTGTCTTTAAGGCTATGATGGAGGATTTGGCTACTATAAAATCGGTATGCCCGCTATCATTATATGATATTGACTGCGATGAACATTGCAACTTATATGTTGGTACAAACGAGGGAGTGTTGCGTATCGCTTCCGATGGTTCCGAGTGCAAGAAACTTGATGTCATGCCGCAGTGTGAATTCCGTGTCGTATGCTCGGATGGAAAGGGCAAGGTATGGTTTGGTGGTCTAGGCAAGGTTCTGTATTACGATCCTGTGGCAAACACCACTGGCTCTCTTCCTGGCTACTATGGCAACATGTCGAAGTATCTGTTCTATTCGCGTTCTGGCTATTTGTCGAAAGACGGCCATGTCTATATGGGAACGAATGCCGGATACCTATGTTTCTCTCCTGGGGAGATTCAGGTGTCGAAGAGTATCAAGTATATGGATTTCTCAACGCTGTATATCTCGCGTCAGAAGCAGCACACTCTTTACAATGTCAGTGAGTTGACTTTGGATCACAACCAGACTGATATTACAATCGATATTGATTTGGTAGACTATACCCAGATGGGAGGAACCGCGTTGAGCTACCGTCTGAAGGGATTGAACGACGATTGGAGAGAGATGGACAAAACGAGAAAAATAACGTTTAACTATATTCCGGAAGGTGACTATATACTGGAGGTTGAGGCTAAATCGCCAACTTCTCTTACTGCGGTGCAGACGTTGTCTTTGCCATTGAAAGTGTTGCCTCCATGGTGGAAAGCGTGGTGGTGCTACTTGCTTGAGTTTGCGGTTGTGGCATTGATCATTCTATTTGTCTACCGTACTAAAATGCGTCAGCAGGAGGCTCAGAAGCGCGAGTTGCGCCAGAAAGTGGACGAGCGTACAGAGGAGTTGAATGTCGCGTTGAAGGAGAAAGACAGATTGATATCCGTCATCGCCCATGATTTGAGAAATCCGATGTTTGGAATTGTGGCCTCTTTAGACGGTGTTTTGTCGCAAGAGATGGTCAACATAAAAAAGAGTTCACTTGTTGAAATCAGAAACACTGCCGCCACATTGCAGGGAGAGATGCAGAAACTGTTGGCTTGGGCACAGTCTAAAACCAACCAGTTTGCGGTGCGTTTGTCGGATGTGGATTTGAAACAGTCGGTTGAGAACGAGATACGTCTGCTTAACGAACTGCTTGTCGCCAAGAATATCGAAGTGACAACAAATATTGATTATGCGTATTGCGCGAAGGCAGATGTCCGTCAGCTTGATGTTGTGGTGAGAAATCTTCTTAACAATGCGATCAAGTTCACTCAGTCTGGAGGAATGATTAAGGTAGATGGCAGTGAGTTGTCGAGTGAGTTGCAGTTGAAGATTACAGATAATGGTGTCGGCATGACTCCAGCCCAGTTGGAGAATCTGTTGTCGGATGCCAAACATGAGTCTACTGAGGGTACTACAGGAGAGAAAGGAACAGGCCTTGGTTTTGCCCTTTGCCAGGAGTACATGAAGCAGATGAATGGCAAGATTACGGTGGAGAGTAAAGAAGGTTCTGGCACATCCATAACTCTATATTTCAAAAAGTCTAATGTTAAGGTAGACAATAAGGTGGTTGCAGATAAAGAGCATGAGGCGGCTTATGTGCCACAGGAGGATTCTGCGTTGAATGATAGTGTGATCCTAGTCACTGATGACGACGAGATGGTGTTGAAGAGTATTGTTGCCATGCTTGATCCGTATGCGACGGTGCTTACGGCTAAAGACGGATCAGCGGCGTTGACTATGGCAAAGAGTGAGCAGCCGGATGTGATTGTCAGCGACGTGGAGATGCCTATTATGGATGGTTTCACTTTGAATAAGTCGTTGCAATCGTCTACAGAGACGAGCCATATACCATTGCTGTTCGTTTCTGCGCGTTCAGAGGCGGAAATGCGTCTTGAGGGATTGGAGACGGGAGCAGTGGATTATATTACAAAGCCATTCAGCCAGAAGGAGTTGTTGCTCAAACTGCAGAGTATCATCAACGTCAAGAGAAATACACAGAACAGGATTTTGTCTACGATAGTTGAGCCTGGTGCCATAGAAAAGGCAGATGAGATGGATCCGTTCTTGAGCAGGGTGATAAAAGTTATCGAGGAAAACTATTCCGACTCTGATTTCAGCATTGAGGTGTTGGCTAGGGAGTCTGCGGTCAGCCAGTCCACTCTGACAAGAAAGGTCAAGGTTTTGACAGGAAAAACACCGCTTGAGGTCATCACAGATTATCGTTTGAACATGGCGCACTCATTGTTGACAACAGAGCGTATTTCTGTGGCTGATGTGGCATATAGAGTTGGATTCTCTGATCCTGCATATTTCACAAGAAAGTATAAGCAATTCTTTGGAAAAGTACCGTCGCAGAGATAAGTTTAAATGCTGAATTAGAAATGCGAAATGCGGAATAGGGCATAACTCGCAGGCAAAGAAATGAGATTGTTCCGGGTTCTCTTAAACTCCGTGTCTCTGTGGCTATTTTCAGCCATAAATTAGAACAATGCCAAAACAATAAAAAAGGGCTCGACTTTCGTCGAACCCTTTTGTTTTTCAAATCGTCTTTAGAAGATTACTTCCAAGCCTCGATGATCTGCATGAAATCAGCTGCCTTAAGAGCTGCACCACCGATCAAACCACCGTCGATATCTGGCTGAGCGAACAACTCAGGAGCGTTGCTACCCTTGCAAGAACCACCGTAAAGGATTGAAGTGTTCTCTGCAGTTGCCTTGTCGTACTTAGCAGCGATAGAAGCACGGATAGAAGCGTGAACCTCCTGTGCCTGAGCTGAAGTAGCTGTTAGACCAGTACCGATAGCCCAAACTGGCTCGTATGCGATAACAACCTTAGCGAAATCTGCTGCAGATAGAGTGTAAACAGCTGCCATCTGACCCTCGATAACTGACTTGAATGTGTTAGCCTCACGCTCTTCCTTAACCTCACCTACACAGAAGATTGGAGTTAGACCGTTAGCCAAAGCCAAGTTAAGCTTCTTGATTAGAAGTGCGTTGTCCTCACCGTGGTACTGACGACGCTCTGAGTGTCCAAGGATACAGTACTTAGCTCCTGTAGAAGCAACCATGCTTGCAGAAACCTCACCTGTGAAAGCACCCTTCTCGTTTGCTGAACAATCCTCAGCACCAACACCGATAACTGAACCCTTAACTGTCTCAGCTACTGCTGCTACTGAAATGTATGGAGTACAAACTACTACATCACACTTTGGAGTCTTACCTGCCAATGCTGCCTTCAAGTCGTTTGCTAGAGCGATACCCTCCTGAAGAGTAGTATTCATCTTCCAGTTTCCTGCTACGATTTTCTTTCTCATTTTTGTTTATATTTAAATATAATGTTTATTCAAATTTGAATGCAAATATAATATATTTATGTCAGTTTTATAGGCCTTTTTATTAGTTTTTCGCTCATTACTCTTTTTTGACTGATATTCTCTATTTATCGACAAAGACAATACACCTACAAACACGACTTGTTCCGCCCTTTGCTATCCTCAAATCCGATTCGCCAAATTATGACAGAGCTTTTTTAATTTATTGATAAAAAACCGCAGACTTTCGTCCGCGGTCTCATTAAACGTTGTAGCCAATTTACTGTTAGTAGATTAACTTATTTCTTTATTGATTCGTTGATTCCTGCCAAAAGCATTGCAAACGGTGCTCCCCAGTTGATAGCGACTTCATTTGTAGAGTAGCTGCAGATTTCGTCGTTGTAAGCTCTTGCCGGGAACTTGCGTGTAGGGTACTCGCTCTTTGGATGATCGTAATTGTAGACGTATGTGTCACAGTCTGTGATCGCATCAAGTGTAGGTCCTCCGGCAAGCAATCCAGGCACTGGCACTGCAATGCCGTCTCCTGTACTTCTGCGGTCGTGGATGAACATCGGTGATTTCTCTCCGAATCCAGTCACGAAACAGTATCCTGTGGCGTTTCTTCCCAGAATATAAGAAGTGATGTCTTGGGCTGCCTTAAGGTATTTGGCGTCTCCTGTCTGCTTGTATGCTAGCAGCAAGATACATCCTGCGTTTGACATGCATCCGTTGCTTCCCCATTCAAGTCTTGCCAACGGCAATCGGCCTGGTGACTTCTCCATGCGCTTGTATAGGGTAGAAGCAAGTTTCTCTAGATGAATCTCCGTCTTTTTCTTGATCTCTCCGCTCAACATGCCTTTCTCGTTGGCAACGGCTAACGACATGATTGCGAATGTGGCTGCCGCCTGCCATGTAGGCACATCATACTTTATCTTGTCAAGGTCTTCTGCTTTCAGATACTTAGGGTCGTTTGTGGCAAGAAACATCTCGGTTGAGGCCCATAGTTTGTGGTGGTCGATAAGTCTTACGGTGTATCCGCCTGTGCCTATCGAATCTGGGTTGTGGAACACGATGTCTGGATTCTTGTCGGCCCATTCCATCGCCTGTTTTGCATAACGCAATGCCTTCTCTGAAAACTCCGGATAGTCGGGATTGTTCTTGTACAGACGCGATGCTTTTGCCATGATTGCCGCAAACGAAAGGTTAGTGCCGGTGCTCTTTCCAATCATGTAGCGTTGAGCGTCAGTCTCCGCTGGCAAACACATTGATACAAAACGCTTTGTTGTCACTTTGTGAGCAACGCATCCGTCTGTAGTGTCGATCATGGTCAACATCCATTTGAGATTGTACATCGCCTCGTCGAGCACGTCCATTGTGTTGTTGTTGCTCTCCGGAATCTCCATGTCGAAATTTTTATAGAATGACGGGAATGCTTCCGCTCCCATTAGCATTGATTCCAAGGAAATGGCTGAGTTGACGGTGTATTTTCCATAGTCACCGGCGTCATACCATCCGCCTGGCGACTGTATGCTCGACCATGCTTTTCTGCCTTGGCTCGCCGCAGACGAGTGTACCAACACGTTGATGTCGGGGTGTCCGGCTTTGTGGGCGTAGCTCTGTCCGTGGAATGTGGAGAACTCTTCTGTGCAGTCGATGCCGCATCTCCACAAGTAGAATGTCTTGTGAGCCCAAAGTGTCAGGTCGTCGTAAGCGTTTGGCGATATGGTGAATGTGTACGACTTGTTGCCGTCTACACTAACATAATAATTGCCTTTTTCATTGAACGACGAGAAATCTGCCCACTGTAGCTTTTCTCCACTCTCTTTCCAATATGCCGGAGATGATAGCTTGCCACGGTAGCATATTTTGCTGGTAGCTGCATCGTGCAAATAAAAAGAGTCTACTTTGTCGGTAGGCACTACCATTGCCTTCTTATCGTGGCCTGGTACGTATCCGACTTGTGAAACGTGTATCTTGGCGTCACCTTTTGCCTGGCAACTCATTGCCGACGCCAACAATCCAACACATATAAAAGTTGTACTTTTTTTCATTGTAGTTTGTTTTTGACAAAAATATAATATTTTATCGATAGAACAAACTTTTTTGATGATAAGTGACGTTATTTACTCGAAAATAGCTTTGATGTCAGCTTTGTTTGCACCATATATAAAACTGAGATTTTGCATTTAGCATTTTGAATCCATGATTTCCATAAACTCCTTCATTCCTTCCGACGCACCTTTTGCGATCACGTTGATCGAGCGGTTGAATCCTGCTGTGTTGGGTTTCGGATCAATCAAATACATCTCGGCGTTGCGTGGGGCATACATTGAAAGCCCTGCCGCTGGATATACCTGTAGCGATGTGCCTATGATTAGCACGATGTCGGCTGTCTGCATTAATTCAATGGCTGGCTCTATCATCGGTACTGCCTCGTTGAAGAAAACGATGAACGGACGCCATTGTCCGCCGTCCGGTGCTTTGTCTGTGCCGGAAATCAATGGATTGTCCAATGTGCTTCTGTCGACGATCAAGCTCTCATTCTTCATTGAGCACACTTTCGTGAGTTCGCCATGAAGGTGGATGATGTTGCTGCTTCCGGCTCTTTCGTGTAGGTTGTCGACGTTCTGTGTGATGATCTGCACGTCAAACTTGTCTTCCAGAGTCTTCAATGCTTTATGAGCTGCGTTTGGCTCGACGGTGGCAAGCTGAGAGAATCTGTCGTTGTAGAACTGCACCACCATGTCGTAATTGCGATACAACGCTTCATGCGTACATATCTCTTCCACAGAGTGTTTCTCCCACAATCCGTCGGAATCACGGAATGTGCTGATTCCGCTCTCTGCGCTTATGCCTGCTCCTGTGAGCACAACTAATCGTTTCTTTCCCATTCTTGATATTATGAGATTAAATACGGGCAGGTCTGAAACCTGCCCCTACGTTCTGATATGCCGATCGCAGGGGCGGATTTTGAACCCGCCCGATTGTTGTTTGTTGAATTGTATTATTAAATCAATGAATTCAATTTCGCTTCAATGTCGGCTTTCTTGGCTGCTCCTATCATTTTTTCCGACAATTCTCCATCTTTGAAGAAAAGTAGAGTGGGCGCGCTCATCACGTAGTATTCCATGCAAAGGTCGTCCACGTCTCCGCTTCCCATGTCGCCATTGAAGAAGGCCACTTTGCCGGCATACGACGGCTCGATCTCCTCCATTGTTTTGCTCAACGCCTTGCATGGGCCACAACCTGGAGCTCCGATCTCTACAACCATTACCTTATTCTCGTTTAGCTCACTAGTGAAAGTGTCGTCTGTAATTACTTTTGCCATATCAATTTCAAATTATAAATGCGGAATGCGAAATGCGAAATGCTAAATTATCGCCCCCGAATTATTAATTATTAACTCTTAATTATTAATTAAACAAATCCTTCTCTACACAATCTTTCGACGGCTTTCGCTATGCCGTCGTTGTCGACGTCGTCTGTGGTGAATTTCGCCACCGCCTTTAATTCATCACAGGCATTGCCCATTGCGATTCCCATTCCCACAGATCCGATCATCTCGATGTCGTTGCCACCGTCGCCAAACGCAGCTACCTCATCGCTTTTGACGCCAAGATGCTCGATCATCTTTTCTATTCCGACCATCTTGTTCACTCCGTTTGGAATAATGTCGCTGAATAGCGGACTCCAACGTGGCGCGTAACACTTTGGAAAGATAGGTAAAATTTTTGAATCTTCCTCTGCTGTAAATGAAATAATCAACTGATAGACGTCGGAATCTGCATATTTGTTGAGATCGACAGCCGGCGGAACGGGAAAATCAAGTATTTCAAACACCTTCTCCATCTGCTCGTCGATGAAGTTGATCACAATCTCATCTTTCATCACAAAACATGTGGAGCGTGGTTCTTCTTTTATATAGTCAAGCCAAAGTTTCACATCTTTCTTCGACATGGTGACGCTGTGCACCACTTTGTCGCCATAGGTGCAGAGTCCACCGTTCACCATCACGTAGCCGTCGAAGAGGTCAGCGTGAGGTGTCACCTTGTCCATGCTGGCGATGTGGCGTCCGCTGGCGATAAACAGACGTACCCCAGCCTCACGCAGACGCTTTAGTGCGTCCAACGTTGAAGCTGGAATCTGATGTGTATTGAAGCTTACTAATGTTCCGTCAATATCGAAAAATGCTGCTTTGATCATATCCAATGCTTAGATTTTGGAGAAAGCAGTTTTGATGTTAGCCCATACTTCTGCCGGCATCTTTGTGCCGATGTGCTCTACGATGTTGCCACCCACGATCGCTCCATATTTGGCGGCGACGGTGATGTCGTTAGTCGAAAGCAGTCCATATAGATAGCCCGACGCGAACAAATCTCCGGCTCCAGTGGTGTCGATGCAGTTTCTGCCTTTCAAACCTTCGACGAAAGCAATCTCGTCTCCACGCTTTGTCCATACACCCTTGGCTCCGCATTTTACGATTGCCACCTCGATATCTTCCGACATGATCTCGCAAGCACGTTTCAAATCCTCGCATTTTGTGAATGCGTGACCCTCATCCTCATTTGCAAAAGCGATGTCGACATAGTTTTTGGCAAGATGGTGCATGAAGTCGAAGTTCTCTTCCACCACGTTGTAGCTAGCCAAGTCGAGCGACACTTTCACACCGGCTTCTTTTGCTGTCTGCATCACCTTCTCTATCAAATCATGGTTTTGTACAAGATAGCCGCCGATGTGGCAGACGTCAGCACCTTTGAAATATTCAGGTTTGATATCCTCTGCCGAGAATGTTCCCGTCGCACCAAGACAAGTGCACATTGTGCGTTCGCTGTCTGGAGAGATAAGCGATATGCAACGGCCTGTAGGAAGAGACGAACGGATCATCTGTGCCTCGATGCCAGACTTTACAAGGTCTGCCTCGAAGTAATTTCCAACCTCGTCATTTCCGATTTTGCCAAGGAAACTTGTCTCTGCTCCAAGGTTGGCAAGACCACTTGTTGTGTTGGCAGCCGAACCACCAGCCACAAACTGACACTCCAGATGCTTGATGTCGTTTGAGATCTGTAGGGCCAAATTATCGTCGATTAATTGCATTCCTCCCTTGGGAAGATTGTATTTTTCTATGACGTTCTCATTGGGTAATCGACACAACATATCCACCAATGAGTTGCCTATTCCTAATATTTTCATTATTTTCTCACTTTTTTCGTTATTTTTTTAGCAAATATATTGTTTTGTTTCAAAAAAACACTACTTTTGCATCGCAATTCGCAAGAAGAGGGTTGCACAACATAAAATGCTTCTTTAGCTCAGTTGGTTAGAGCACATGACTGTTAATCATGGGGTCCTAAGTTCAAGCCTTAGAAGAAGCGCAACATCGTGAAACCGATGTAAAACAGTTTCGGAATGCTTCTTTAGCTCAGTTGGTTAGAGCACATGACTGTTAATCATGGGGTCCTAAGTTCAAGCCTTAGAAGAAGCGCAACATCGTGAAACCGATGTAAAACAGTTTCGGAATGCTTCTTTAGCTCAGTTGGTTAGAGCACATGACTGTTAATCATGGGGTCCTAAGTTCAAGCCTTAGAAGAAGCGCCTAAATAAATCAAGAGATGTGATGAAAATTGCATCTCTTTTTTGTTTTGTCCTTCTCCTTAGGTAATTTATATGCCTATAATGAGAATAAACGTATTTAGACGACTCGTATGTAAATACCAAATCTTTTCGTAAATATGGGAAATAGGAATGAAATATCAAAATGATTTGTGATATTTTGTGATGTCATACTTTTAATTACCCGTTTGGCACTTGGTCTTTGTTTGTGGATTTTTATTGTTTTAGGCGTAACTTGCAATTTAACAAATGTTTGCAATGTGCTTTCAATTGTTGCAGCTTGTATGGGAGTCGAGTGGAGGATTTTTTATAATTTTGCAAAAAATGAAATAGAATATGTTTAGAAGAAAGAAACATTTAATGGGATTATTCGCAGGGTTGTGTTTCGCAGTGTCTGTGTTGGCTAAAGTGCCTGTGAATATCAATTCAGGGATGCCTGCATACCCGTTTCCTCAGTTTAAGTCCTACAAGATGGGAGTCAATCTTGGAATGAAGCAATATGAGGGAATCTCTCATGCAGAAATGGAGAAAGATATTCGTGGAGCATATCAGCTGTTTGCCAATGAGTGGGAATATTCAGGAGAGGAGTGCGACGGCGTAAAGTATATTCGAGGAAATATTGGATGCCCTTACGATTGCTCGGAAGGAGACGGATACTCCCTTCTAGCAGCAGCATACATGGGAGACAAAATCTCATTTGATGGACTATGGATGAGAATCCATGATATTAGACGAGCTAACCAAGTAAGATATCTTGATGGCGAACCTGTAGGTGAATCCGAATATGGATACAACAATTTGGGAGACCAGCTAATAAACTCTTCCGCAGCAGATGGAGATTGGGATATCGCACTTGCCCTTTATATTGCGTGGAAGCAATGGGGTGACGACAGTGGACATACTGCATTCAATGGAGATGCTATTTCATACAAGAAAGAGTTGATTGATGTTGTATCGGGCTTAGCCGAAATTTACAATGAACGATTCAAGAATGAAACTCCGACGAGAGTGACATCTGGGAACATCGGTTTGGATGGTTATCCTAAAAATGGAAACACTTGGGTAGAAGTGACTGATTGGGCTACTGAGAACAAAACTGAATATGATGGAGTGACATTGATCCCAGAGTACGCAGGTACACCTTCCTACAGTCATGCTGATTATCTTGCTCCAGCCTACTATTACGAGTTTTATAAACTTTTAGATGAGATCAACACAGAATCAGACAAGGAATGGCTTAAAAGACAGTTCCTTAGAGCCACAGCATCTTCAGATTGGATTATGGGCAACTGGCTTGAGCAGGACGACAAGTACCTCCCATACGCAGAAGAATACACAATCAACGACGACAACACAGTTACTCTCAAGTCAGGAAACCAAGGTGGAAGATTTCGCAGTGTATGGAGAACTTCTTTGAATTATATTTGGCATGGAAATCCAAATTTCACTTGGAATCCAGAGACTCATCAAGTAGAAGATAAACCAAACACTTATGAACAGACCGTATGCAAACGAGCTGCAGCATATTGTGCAGCACCTCAAAAGTGGACTGGAGAAGACTGTGTGGATTTTCTTCACATTCCTTTCGACGGGCCAAGCGTTTTGTCATGGGATATGAAATCTGATGGTTCATCCAATGGAAATATCTACTTCACATTTAATTGGATCCCTGGCGTATCAGCAGCATCAGCAGTCGGTGCAGAAGATTTGGATTTGACGGCAAAACTATACCGTCAATGTCAAATCGAGTGGGATTTAAGAGAAGACAGCGTGCCTACATACTTTGACGGTTGGTTTAGATTGTTAGGTATGCTGACTGCGACAGGAAACCTACCAGCTCCTTCAGATATGAAGTCTGACGTAAATCTTCGTCTATATAAATCAGTAGAGGGAGGAAAGAACACCTGCCACCCAGGCGATATCGTAACTAATATTTTAAGTTATCGTAATTACGGTTCAGAATATTCTAAAGAATTTGAGATCATAGAGAAAATTCCTGATGGTTTCGAATTTGTATCTGCTGACAACGGTGGTGTATACGATCCAACAGAAAACACTATCACATTCTCTATAGATATAGTCGGAGGAAGAATATACGACCACTTAGACAAAACTCAAGGCAGTGTGTCATACAAAATCAAGGCTAAGGAAGATGCGGCTGGCGTTTACAACACAATCTCTACTCTTTCTTATGACGGTAAGGAAATAACTGCCGATATTTATCCAAACAATGTCACAGCCACTTATGAGGTGAACTCAATCACTGTTGTGCCAGAGCCAAACCAATTGAAAATCACAACTGAGACAGACAAGAGCAATGTGAATATCGACGACGAGGTTGAATACACAATCACGTTTAGCAACGTCGACGACAGAAAGTCATACTTGGTAGGAGGACGTAAAGATGTAAACATATCTGCTTCCATGAATGAAGAAACAGCACTAAACATAGGTTTGTTCCACGATGCGGCAGAGCCACTCATTAATTATGGAAACTATCGAGTATCTTACTTCTCGTCTGATATCAAAAGAGTATCAGTTGGAATATATGAGCCTCTTGGAAGCCAAGAGAAGATCAAAACATCTATAGATACAATTAGTTATGGAGATGGCGAAACTGGAGCCTTATACAAAATAAATTTGCAATTTTGCGATGCATTGGCCGCACCAACAGCTCATTTGGATAATTATTTTGGATCGAATACACGTATCCACGAAGGAGAGACAATGCCATTAAGAGCATATGTGTATTTGTGGAATCTAGATTACAGCATAAACACAGATGACTATTCGTACAGTGATAAATGCGTTGATCAGCAAGATGATCTTCATTTTCCAGTTTCTCCACGATATTCAACATATGGAGATGCAGAAAACACAGAAGAGATCCTCCAATATATTCCTTCTCTTTGCCAGGAAGCAGAGTTTGGCTATACAAATCTTGCTGTAGAGGAATGGGATGGAAATACATGGCGACTAATCCAAGGAAACTTGCCAATCGTCGGTTATGACGTGACTGATGTAATAGTATACGACACTATTCCATTTGGACTTGAATTTGTAGAGTTCACAAGCGACTGTCCATTAAAGAAATTGGCGAAACTAGAGGTTGAAAAGCTTTCTGATGGTAGAGATTTGATCACTTGGAGATCACCTTCGATGCCAGCCAACAAAGAGTACAAGATATCATTCAAGACAAAAGTGTCAGAAGAAGCTTCTTTAGGAGATATCGAGAACGTATCTGTCATTAGTGATGATAGAAATTACACTGAAGCATCTCATTCTACAATCAAAGTTGATGAATTACAGGGTGTAAGCAATCTTGCGTCTAACAAGAATCTTGACATTGTTGCTCCTAATCCAACAAAGACGCATGGACAATCCTTAGAGATTGCGAATACGAGATTTATAGCGTCATAGGTAGCAAGGTAGATGAAGGCAACGCTGTTGCTGGATCTAAGGTTGGAGCCAAACTTCCTGCCGGAGTATATATGCTTAAGACAGCAGCTGGCGAATCACAGAAGTTGATCAAGGAGTAATCCTTGGATCTCTTTAGAAGCATATCAACGCCCTGAAAGTCGTTACGACTTTCGGGGCGTTTTGTTGTGGTTATGACTATAATAAGGGCTGGTTTTGTTGTTTTATAGCGTTTTTAGGGTATATTTACAATTATATACGAGTTGTCCAAACACGCTTATTTTCATACGCTCGCCCTCCTGGCTCGCGTTGAAGGAGGAACAAGAGCCCAAAAATCAGACATGGGCCCTTAACAATCCTTATTTTTGACAACTGCTATATTCTCCTATTTTTTAATGCTCTGTCCTATATAATGACTGATAAATTTGGGCAGTCGAATTTGCAGATTGCAAAAGACGAACGTAATTAAACAAACACAGAGACTCAGAGCTAAAGAAAAAGAGATTATTATTTGCAATTATTTACGAGTCGCCCAATACACGCTTTTTGGGGCGATTACGCGTTCACTCTTTTTCTGCGTTTCCATTTGTCTGACAAGAATCGGAAAATCAGTTTGAATAATTCTATCAAGTAGTCGTATATGAGAATGACTAATAGGGGAGTTATAAAATATAAGATACTTTTTGTTAGGTCGCTCCATCCGCTTTCTTCTGCTTCTGCTGCAAACACATCTTCCAATGGCTCTTCGTATGTCGGGATCTGGTAGCTTGAGAATTTCTCTTTCACAATACCGTCTTTCACAATGAAGAGTTCTGGATTCGAACGGACACACGCGTCTGTCAGTTTTGAGTTTATATAGAGAAACGGATATTCCGCGCCTGATGTTTCTATGATATATTCTTCCACCTCACGACTCTCGGGATCGGCTGTGGTGAGCATGGAGAAACTATACTTGTTTATTTTGCAGTAAGTGTATAGCTTATTGAGTTTTTTTCTGTAGGTTGTGCTAGCCTGCGTTATGTCCGGACTAATCAACAGAAGATTATAGCCGTCGTGCAGAATGGCTGATTTTGATGTGTCGTCTATCTCAATCTTATGAGAATCCGCATATTCGATAAGATTTTTGATTGGCTCGCCTTTTGGGCAGACGGTAAGGTCGAGAATCGGCAGTGAGAAATAGCAGTGGATAGCCATCACCACTGAAAATGCGAAACCATATATGGAGATAAGCCACTCTGTACGCTTGGTGTAGAGCGCGATATTATGGTTTCTCCATATTAACACCAGAGCCGCCAATGCCAGCAATATTGCATTGTGGGCTATCGAGCTGCCAAGTTTATGTGCACTGAATATGTAGTTGATTCCGTCGTAGATGTCGGGGCATTGGTGTAGGGTAGTGGCCGACGCAACAATTTGCGCTATCAGGAATATAGTGGCCATTATTGATGTCCACTTGATTTTTGCGCCAAGCGTCATACACACACCAATAACGAATTGAAGGGATGATATGCTGACGGAGATGATGTACGACAGGGGTAGCAGAATGTCTAATCCCAGACAATGCAGGTATCTGTCGCAAAGAATGTTGGATCCGACGGGGTCTACAATAGATTGGTATCCGGGGATGAGGCACAGCAATCCAATAATAAGACGCGACACAAAAACTGATGTTTTGCGTAGCGTCGTATTTTTAAGTTTTTTGATAAGGACTGACAGTTTTGCTTTCATCGAGATAGCCCCGATTAGTAATTAGTAAATAAGGTCGACATGCATGGGTCGTTGGCGTATAGCCAATCAACGTTTCTCTGCTTCGTCTATTTTGATCAGACCAAACATTGCGTAGTTCACCATATCCATATAGTTGGCTTCGATACCTTCGGAAATGATGGTTTTGCCGTCGTTGCTTTCAATTTGCTTAGTACGGTAAATCTTCATTAAGATAAGATCAGTATATGAAGTTGTGCGCATGCTTCTCCACGCTTCGTCGTAGTCGTGGTTTTTGGCGATCATCAAAGTGCGTGTTTTCTGCATATACTCATCGTATAGAGCAAGTGCCTCGTCAACTGTGACGTCATCACCGTCGGCATAACCTTTGCTCAACTGGATCATACCCATGATGGCATAGTTGACAATGCCTATCAATTCTGGCTGTATGCCTTCGTCTACTAAGTGTTCGCCTTTTGTCTCCAAAGTGCGGATACGATTGGCTTTGATGAAGATCTGGTCTGTGATGGAGCAAGGACGCATGATTCTCCATGCCGCGCCGTAGTCTTTAAGTTTCTTGGAATACACGTCGCGGCAAGTCTGGATAGCTTTGTCGAATTGAGCTTCAGTGTTGCATGCCATGATTATACAGTCTTGACGTTGTATCTACACTTAACCTTGCCTTTTAGCATTGCGCTTATCTTGCTGCGGTTCATCTGACGGCGGATTGGAGATATACGGTCGATGAATACTTTGCCCAACAAGTGATCATATTCGTGCTGGATGACGCGTGCGAAGAAGTTTTCATACTCCTCGTCATGCCACTCGAACTTCTCGTCCTGATATTTGATGCGGATCTTTTTTGAACGCTTCACTGGCTCTGAAATGCCAGGCAGGCTCAAGCATCCCTCTTCTCCCTTCTCCTCATCCTCGCTGTAGAAAGTGATTTCTGGGTTGATGAATGTCTTTTTGAAATCCTTATAGATAGGATCGTCATCCGCCAAGCAAGTCAAGTCTACAATAAATAGTTTGATAGATAGGTTGACCTGTGGCGCTGCCAGGCCAACGCCTTCTGCATTAGTCAATGTTTTATACATATCCTCGATTACCGTTGATAGGTTAGGGTAGTCGGGTGTTATTTCTGACGCTTCTTTCTTAAGTACGGGCAACCCGTACACAGTGATAGGATATATCATTTTATATTTTATTATAGGAATCTCATTCGTTGGCTTTCAAGGTAAGACTGCAGTATTATCACAGCGCTGACTTTGTCAACCAGTTTTTTGTTTTCACGGCGTTCTTTCTTTTTCACACCGCTTTCCAATATTGCTCGGTTGGCAAGTACGGATGTGAATCTTTCGTCGTGGAATTCTATAGGCATGTCGGGAAACTTCTTTTTGAAGCCTCTTACGAATGGCTCGATATATTTCATCGAGGCAGACGCTTCTCCGTTCATGTTCTGTGGCTTCCCGATCACCACCTTGTCTACTTTCTCCTTGGCGAAATAGTCTGTCAGGAACTGAAATATTTCATTTGGCGAAACGGTGTCCAGTCCGTTAGCGATAATCTGCTCCGGATCTGTGGCTGCGATGCCTATACGTTTCTGTCCATAGTCAATTGCGAGTATTCTTCCCATGCTGTATGATTCGAAAGGCAAAAGTAATATTTTCTTGCTAATTATGCATTATGCATCGGGAATTATGAATCAACAAAACACAACCTCTTTGAAGGCGAACTTCATCACTTTGCCGCTGTCGCTCTCCATAATCAGCCTGCCTTCTGGGGCGACGTCGGTGATTTTGGCTTTGAAAATGGTATCTGTAGACGGCAGTTTATACTCTGCCATCTCATTGTAGCGATACATTCGGGCTATGTACTCTTCTCTCAACACCTCTTGGTTGCCGTTTGCAAGCATGGCATAACGGCGGAGTAGGGCATTGCACAACTGGCGTATCTCATCCTTTATATCGTAAGTATGGCCAGTGATGTTGGTCAGAGAGATCGGGTTTGGAGCGTTGCTGATAAACTTCTCTTGGTTGATGTTTATACCAATGCCGATAATAGAACTGTCGATTATGTGGCCGATGATGGAGTTCTCGATAAGCACACCGCAGATTTTGTTTTTGCCGACATATATATCGTTAGGCCATTTGATGCGGACGTCTTCGACATCTTTCGACTGCAGATAATCGGTGATGCCGAGCGACACTGCGATTGATATGTAGAAGTGGTCGACAATGGAAAGGAAATCAGGGCGGAGAAGCAGACTTATGGTGATGTTCTTCTTCGCTTCCGACTCCCAATGGTTGCCAATCTGACCTTTCCCTGCCGTTTGCTCTATGGCTCTTACCACTGTCCCTTCTTCCATATCAGGCACCATTCTTAGCAATTCTGCCAAAGTGTCGTTGGTGCTGCTGAGGCTCTCTTTTTCTATTAGATGAATCTGCACGATAATAAAAATTAGAAATGAGGAACGCTAAATGCGAAATTAATTCAGCATTCAGCATTTCTCATTTTGCATTTAAAAAGGAGACGTTGCCGTCTCCTTTTTGATTTTGTTATTGACGAATCAAAGTGAAGTGACCACTGTAGGTCTTTTTGATCTCCTTGATTTCAATCTCATACCAGTAGTCGGTAGTTGGCATAGCCACACCGTTGTATGTTCCGTCCCAGTCGATGCCGTCGCCAGCCTTGTAGTCGGCCAACTTCTTACCCCAACGGTCGAAGATTCTGATTGTCGCGTCTGGATATGCGTCTCTCAACACAGGCACCGTAAACGCATCATTGTGGTTGTCTCCGTTTGGTGAGACCACAATTGGAATGTTGAAGCTAGGGAAGTTGATTGTGATCATTGTGTCGATCACACAACCTGCAGTGTCGATGACGGTAACCTTGTGCTGTCCATAGTCCAAATCAACCTTTATAGAGCTGTTGATGTCGTCTTCGTAGTTGTCGTCTACAATATATTTGTATGGAGCAGTACCTGTGTTGCCCTGCAATACAATGTTCACTGATTTATAAGACAACGAGTCTATGGCCTCAAACTTAGGCTTTTCAGTCACTTCCACATAAACATCAGAAGAGTCGCTACATGCACCTCTCTGCATTACTACAATAAAGTGGGCGTAACCTGGTTTTGATGTCACCTGGGCAGTCTTTCCTATTTTTGGTAATCCGTCGCTCAAATCATCGTCTGCTTTCCATAGGAATATGTCAGCGTCATAATTAGCTGTCAATGAAGCGACATTGCCTTCACATACGATGTCTGGAGCCTTGATTTCGCCCTCGATCTTCTTGTCGATCTTGACAGACACTGGGATTCTCTTGTCGTCGCAGATTCCTCCGTTGGATGCTACAAGTATGAACTCTTTAGTGTCTTTGCCCTCGTATATAGCTTTGACATTAGCTCCACTGTTGGATCCGCTGATCAAGCAGTCGTCGTCTTCCCAATCTACAGTCACCTCGCTTGGCGCGATCTTTGTGATCTGGACGAAGCCTTCACTGCCGTCGCACAAGCGAACGTTTTTATCCCATTCAATTTCATAAGCAGGATGCACAGTGATTGTGTCTTTAGTGAGTTTCTTCTGATTGCCTACTGTATATTCATAGATCACTCTATAGCCTGCCGACTTAGAAGGGTTGATCTCCGCGAATAGCTTGCCATTCTCCTCAACCCAATCTAATTTCTTTGCTTCTTTGCCTGGGATAAGCTCCTCTAGTCTGAATTTCAACTTGTCTGGATGAAGAAGGGTTCCTGTTCCTGTAGTGTCGATAAGAATACCAACGTTCTCCTCACCGATACACATGTCAGTCTTTTTGTTTCTGTCGTCTCCAACTACCTCCGTCTTGATGGCAAGCTCGGCGTCAACCTTAAGGGAAACCTCGATTGATGTTCCACAGAAATCATGGTCGCCACTTCTCTTTCCTCCGGCAAAATTAACCTTGTAGTAGTGGTCTTCATCTACGTTTGAAACAGAATAAGTGCTTGATGTCTCTCCGGCAATAGCCTCGTATGAGTTGCCTTTAAGCTCATTCCATACAATATTCAGTTTCGCTAAGTCAGCAGCAGATGTCGGATTTAATAGCGGTATTGTCAAATCCTTGTTTCTTCCGCGCACAACTTCAAATACTCCATTGTTCTCAAGAGACGCGCTGTCGATAGTGACTATTGGTCTTGAGATGAAATCTTTGTTTTTAGGGACATTTTCTGTATATACGCATCCTGCTGATGTCACAGTGTAACTGTAGAATCCATTATCTGCCGATGTAGTTGACGGTATCTTAAGATAAATAGAGTTGTCGAACTGTGGCAAAGGAGTTGATCCTACCTTCCATCTGATAGTGTGCTTGCTAGGATTGAAGTTGAAGTCTTTAATCTTCACACCGTCGTCTTCTTTAATTGTGATCTCCCAAGGATCACCTTCACATACCTCAGGGCTTGTGGCGAATCCAAGCAGACTATGAGATCTGTCTTCGATATTAAGGACGAAAGATGTTTCACAAACATTAGTGTAAGTGATCTCATACATTCCAGCATCGATGCTTCCGTCGAATGTAAGGAATGCCTTTCCACTCTCGAATGTTGAATTTGTGACATTGTTGTTGCTCAAATTCTTATATGTGAATGCGTCTTCTGTGTGGTCGACGTTCAATTCGAAATTCAATGTCGTACCACATCCTTCAAACTCTACAAATTGTGTCACTGCCTTTGTGCCATTCTTTGTATTGCCTCGCTCGGTGAATGTGATGTCTCCGTTCAATCCAGGGTTGACCACGTTGATTGTGTGAGCTGGAGCTGTTGCTCTGCAGGCTCCCATCTCAACATCTAGAGTTACTGTTATCTGTCCGTTTGTGGCTGTTGGCGAAGTGAAAGTCTGGTTGTTGCTTTGCACACCATTCCAAGTGTATTTGGCAACATCAGTAAACATATGGTTCGTGTCCAACACTGCTGTCAGTTCTTTGCTGATGCCAGGACATGTTGTCTGTTCTCCGTCGATCTTGACAGAAAGCTCGTTGACAGTGACATTGAATATTGCCCAGTCGGAGTAACATGTCTCTCCTGAACTTAGAGTGAAGTAAGCTCTTGTTCTGTACTCTCCATGTTTTTTAGCGATAGGGTCGTTTCCTCCGGTACCGCTCAAATACTCGTTGTCATAATTTTTGTTGTTGATTTTATTAGAGATACTGTAGTAATCTCTAATGTCGATCTGATCTCCAAGACATATCGGATCTGGATTGTCAGTAAGTAGTCTTGGTTTAGAGAATATAGTGACAACTAATGGAGATGCGGGACTATCTCCTCTAGCATGTCTTTGACGTACATAGTAGATGGTATCTTTTTCTAGTACTGATGCATAGTTGTATGTCAAATTCTCTGCATTCAAATCGATAAATGCATATTCAGCAGCTCCTGGATTAACTTCAGGATCCTCTTTGTACCAAACAAGTGTGTATTCTGTTGCTGGGATGCCTCCTGCTGTGTTAATATCTGCTGTTAGAATGTATGAACTCTTCAACTCGTCAGATTCCTGACAGAAAGAAAGAGCTTGGGTAGTTGGCATTGGGAATGTGGAGATTACCGCAATCACATCCTTCTTTTCACTTATACAACCTGTTATTTTGTTGCGTTGAGCGACCTGGAATTTCTCCTCTCTCTTTCCGGCTGGCTCTGTAGCATTATAGGTTGGCGCTGGTTCTGGAATTTCTGTTCCAGATTCGTTGTACCATACCAACTCATAATCAGTGCTGTTGTCTGGAGTTACCGATAATGGATCTTGAACTGTAATCTTGTTATAGCGGCCTCCATTGGCGTCACCCTGAGCCTGCAAATACTGAACATAAACAGTTGGCTTTTCAGGATTTGGTATTTCAGTATAGTTTACTGTCACGTTAATTTCCTGAACAGTTCCATAGCAGATGTCGCTTGCATAGTTGTATGTTCTTGGATTTTCGAAATAAGGCAATACGTAGTACGCAGTAGGTGCGCCTCTTTGTATTGTAGGAGACAAGTTGTCCTGAGGTGATGAAAGTTCATGATCATTTCTCTTGCTTGTGCTCCATTTTTTTCCTGTGAAGTCTCCGTCATTATTTTCTGTGGCTGTGAAAGCATTTGCTGTTTCATAGACACAGTATGTTGTTGTGTTGGCAGTCAAATCAAGAGTTGCAACTTTGTGAACAGTTATCGTGATTTTCTTTTTCTCACTTTCTGCATTTGTACTTACGTTTTTCTGGCTTACCCAGACTTCATAAGGAGTGCCTGCATTTGCTGCTGTTGCTGTAAATGTAGTTTGGAAACTAGAGGTCTCTGTTCCTGTTCCCTTAGGAGCGTCAGAATCAGTATACCATAGCAATTCGTAATCGCTGTCAGATTCTCCTGTTTTCTTGTTGATTGTTACATAATTAGCAAGATCAATCACGTCGTCGATACATAATGATTCATCGTGTACATCAGGTGGTAAAGCGTCATTGATAGTCAAGACAACCTCCACCTTTTCACTGGCACACTGCGTCTCCTCATTATACATTTCAACATAGAATGTCAATGAACCCTCATTCGCTCTGGAGATGTTGGTCTCTGACGATGTAAGAAGAACTTGACTGTCGTCATACCATCGTAGAGAGAATCCTGCGGCAAGAGGACCCTGACGTGTGGAGTTCAAATCGAAGTAAGCAGTAGGGTCTACTGTTGTAGACGGTGCATTATCCACTTGAGGGACATCTGTCTTGTTGACTGTCACAGTATATGTATGAGGCTCGCTTATACAGCCAGTTACAGCATCTGTGACAGTATAAACAAATGATTTTGTATCTGTTAATGTCGCGAACGTTCCTGTTGGATCAGTAGTCCAAGTGATCGAATTTCCTAGTGCAGTCTTAGTGAAATCAGGTTCTGTTATAGGAGAAGTCAAACAGAAAGTGTCCCAGACAAGAGTGTCAGCAGGAACTGGATGAGCAATGACTTTGATAGAGTCGTAGTTAGAACATCCTACCTTTTCATGGTCATGCACATATACATAGTATACTTTCTCGACATCTTCAGTGATATTTGCGGCTCCAGCCACAGTTGCCCAATCAGTAGTGTATGGAAGTGTTGTTGCTGTACCTGACTCATCAGACTTTATTGGAGTCGCTGACGCATTTTTCTGTGGGTCCTCATCATACCATAGAATGTCAAATGTTGCAGCTGGATCAGTTTTTCCAACCAATGGCTCGATATCCAAGTCTAAAGGGGCACTCTCCTTACAAAGTTCTACAACTTTCTTGTATTTTGGATCGACGTCGCTCTTTATGGTATGACTAGTGCTGACGATCTCCAATTTGTCCGGATTGTTACATGGCGGACAATAATAACGAGCAGACAATGGTATACGACCACAGTCGTAGTCAGTCATCTTTCCAAAATTAATATTGTAAAAAGGTACTCCATCCGTATTGCTGTATCCTCCACCTGTGCCATTAGCGGCAAATGTTCCTACTGCTTGAACTCCGTATCCTTTAGAGTCGTCAATTGGAGTTCCAAAATACATGTTTGTGGCTGCTGGAAGAGTATTTAGGAAATAGTTTCCATTTTCCCTAAATTTGATGATAGCAGATAGCACATATTCTGTACCTCTAGCCGGATTTCCGGGAAGTTGGACACCACATTTAACTACACATTCTATTTTTTTAGTGATTTGTGTTCCACCATCATTTTCTCCTTTTTCAATAGTGAAAGGTTGAGCATCTCCTGTCCACAATGGTGCACCAAGGGTATAGTTTCCGTCTTTCACTTTTCCTGCCATATATACGACAGGAGTGATTGTTATTGTGGCCTCATTATTTGTGTTTCCTTCTGCATATACAGAGAATGAAGTAAGTTCAGATGTTGAAAATAATTTTAATATCAAACATCTTTCACCATTGTTTGTAGATTTTGAATTTGTTTGATCTATTAGTTGAGTGTTAAATTTCGTTATGTCTTCAATCCAAACATGGTATAGTGTATCTATTCCAGGTCTTGGCTCTACTCCTAATGATCTGTCAATTTTGTCTCCAAAGACTTTGAAATTAATATCTCCTCCGTTTCCTGTCGTATTGATGATAATACTATTGCCATCAATGTCCTTTAGTGTGTCAGTACTAGTAGGAGTGGCAAAGACAGCAAAAGTCACATTGTCTGTTGCCTTGTAGATTTTGTCGTTAACCTTCGCCTGGAATTCGATCTTGTCGGAGCTTGATGGTTTCAAAGTGTCTAAAACACAAGATTCAAGAGTGTCTATGTCGATAGGCATATCCATGTCAATCACTTCGATTTCTCCCTCTGCAGTTTCACAGTTTGTACATGGTACGTTGTTACCTACGTAGAAAATTTCTACAGAGTATTTTCCAGGATCTTTTACTTCTACAATCCAATTGTTCCATGGGTCTTTAGTGACATTGTCTTTAACAGCTGCAGAAGCAATGCCATTTGCTACATCTTGAGCCTCTTGAAGTGTAGATTTGTTTTTAACAACCCCATTTAAGCTCCATCTGAAATAATAGTTGCGTACAGATCTTGTAGTTGGAGTGAATCCACAATATAGAGAGTCTGCCTCGCCTGGACATTTGTAACGTGGACCAATCATGAATACTTTTGGACACTCATCCTGGGGATCACAATCAAGAGTGATTTTAGAAAGACAGGTTCTGTATCCTGTGCCTTGTGGATCATCATTTTTGCCGACAAAACCTAGACCAAGTGCTCCGACTCCAGTAATAGGCATATCATCTCCTGGTGCTAATGAATTACCCCAAACATAGAAATCGCCATCCATGTTTACCATGAAACCAAACAGGTCTCCTCGTCCGATGGCCATGGCATCGTCTACTCTGACCTCTTTAGTTGGATCTTTTTCTCCTTTACAGTAATTGGCAAATACGGGGCCTGGGTCTATTACAGTTCCATTAAAACCTGTTTTATTTGCCCATGTAGAATTTGGAACAACTCCTCCCGATTTTTGATTAGGAGTGTGCACTCCCCAATACAACATATAGTGGTCTTCTGTGACACATGCTCCATATCCGTTACCTCCAATTACTTGGTGAACGTTGGTCATGTATGCTTCTCCAGAAATAGTGGAATATTCTCCAGAAAGTACTTTTGCAGCATAGGTATAATCGTCAGATTGTTTTTCCAAACCGATACATCCATTCCATCCATTTGGACCCCAACCGTACAAGTAACCCGTATTTTCATCTACAGCAAATCCTCCCTTATCACTGATGCCAGTTGTCTTTACTTTTTCTAGATATTTGCCTGTTGAAGAGACTGTGCCTGTTGCAAAAGCAGCATCGTCAAGGATTTCAACAGGAGCTGCATAGTATGTTCTTCCCAATGGGTCTGCTGATGTTGATGCTGCAACGCCACGTCCATTCGCAGATCCCAAGGAGTAAGCAATACCTACTGATGCGTCTTTTGAATCTCCTACGATCAAAAGAACGTTGTTGTCACCTCCTGAAATATGAATAATGTTTTCTATTGGATCGCCATTTTTGTCTTTGATATATACTGGATAGTCATTGACTTCGGTTTTGAATAGTGGGAATGTTGGACCTGATTCCCATCGACCGTTTCCTCCCCACATAACAGCTTTGCCATCATCCAACAATGCAATACCTGCCGATGTCGTTCCTGCAACCATTTTTACTCCTCCCAAGTATTGCCCAGGAGTTACACCATCTATATCAAAACCATGATCTGTAGCTTCGCCACAAGGTACTGGCATTGGCTTGTCTATAACTTTTTTAGTGATAGGCTGTCCTGCAGTTCCAACTGCATTGTCACCCCAGGCATATACTACTCCTGTACAAGCTAAGGCAATATTAGAGGATCCTGATCCTGCAGTCACTTGGGAAAATGTCAGCCCGATTGGAATATCAACTTTCTGAGGCGTGGTGACAAATTCCTGCCCGCTGTAAGGTGCTTTCAAACCTAATCTATTTCCATTATTGTAACCCCACGCAAATATTTGACCTTTGCTACAAAGAGCAACTGCATGGTCGTTTCCTCCTGATATAAGCATACTCTGAGAAAACGCATCAACTATTATTCCTAATAGCAAAAATAATGTATATAATCCTTTTTTCATATCAGAACTTTAATACCCTATTATAACTAATATAGACAGTTTACCTAATATTTGCCAAAATTATAAACAAAAAAGCATTTGGCAAAACTTTAGCGTGAAAAAGGAGACACTGTTGATTGCGTCTCCTTTCATGTCATTCGTGAATTTTAATAAGAAAGATCATCTATAAGTCTTTTGTAGAATGAAATTGAGGACGGCGAGTTCATGTCGCTCATGCCGTGAAGCAATTCATCCAAATTGTATGTGTCGCTTCCCCATATTCCCCAAAACTTGATCTCTCTTTCCCAACCGTATTTGCGAAGTTCGAAATGTCCTTCCATTATATCGTATTTGGGAACTCTGACGTTTTTATCGTTCTCGTAATACCAATAGGTGTATGTGCCGTTCTCGTAGAAATCATAGCACTCAAAGTATCGGTAGGTTGACGATTCTATTATTTTAGACCATGTCGTTCCATAGATGTCATAGTCGTCTTCCTCGTAGTACGAACCGATTTGGAGTGTGCACGATGAAGCGAATAGCGCTAGCAGTGCAAATATTGTTGCTTTAATCCATGTTTTCATATCAGTAAGAGTTTAGTCGTTTGACAATAGTTTGCATGGCTCAATGCCGATACCGACTTCGTTTCCTGACGTCGCATTGCAAATATAATTTGTGTTTTTTAAAGAAATACATTTTTTCGCACTTTTTATTTCCAGAATTCTTAACAAAACTAAAAATGTATGCTCCAATAGTGTTCAACAAAAAAAGAGATTGCTCTTGCGAACAATCTCTTTCTCTGGGTGGGTGAAGGGGATCGAACCCTCGACCCTCAGGACCACAATCTGATACTCTAACCAACTG
>JAKSKU010000021.1 GCA_024401565.1 Paludibacteraceae bacterium | reverse complement strand
GTAGGTAGCCGCCGCTTTCAAAGATCCAATCAGAAATGGTTGGATCTTTTTTTGTGTTTCAAATTTCCAGAACGGATTATCAGGCTTGAACGTAAAATTTCCGTAAAATGGTCCGTAAAATTTACGAACACGGATCACTCGGATTGAACGGATTTTTCGCTGTCGCGAATTGGGAAAACACGAATCGCCATCATTTGTCCACGAATTGGCTTGATAATTTCAAATCGATTTTATTCACCACGGAGTTTTATATGGCTGTAGGGGCGGGTTTCAAACCCGCCCGGGGACGTATGCAAGCCCCTAAATCCCCTAAAGGGGACTTTTAATGTCTTGTATTCACCACGGAGACACGGGGGGCGCGGAGGTGTCATATGGATCGTAGGGGCGGGTTTCAAACCCGCCCGGCTAATCCTTCATCTCGCATATTAATCCCTGCGGTAATGCCATTGTCCGGCGACAAGGGCAAGCCGTAGGCTGATAATTAAACCGACCGTTTCCACGGCCGTTAGATATTGATCTCTAATCTGCCGGGGAATACCGGCAATTATGAATTGTTCATTTTTCATTCAGCATTTCGCATTCAGCATTTCATATTAAATCCCTAGAATTTTGTCAAAAAAATAAGATATGGGTAGCATTTATTCTCTTTTTTTGTGAACTTTGCAAAAAAGAATTTTACATGTTTTTCAATTCATTTGTATTTGGTCTGTTTTTGACCATCGTATTCTTTCTGCATTTGTTTATCTTTTCGCATAATGTAAAACTGCGAAATGTATTTATTCTATTAGTTAGCTATTTTTTTTATGGATATTGGGACTGGCGTTTGCTAGGCTTGATTGTTGGTGTTTCAGCATGTGATTTCGTGTTGGCTCGCTTAATTGAAAAATCAGAGAATAAGAAACCGCTGTTGTGGTTGACAATCGTTGTCAATCTGGGAGTGTTGTTTTTCTTTAAGTATTGCAATTTCTTTTTAGAAACGTTTTATGATTTGGCGTCCTTATTCTCAAATTCAGAATCCAATGGTTTCTCTCCTTTGAAAATAATTCTTCCTGTAGGTATAAGTTTTTATACTTTCCAAGGGTTGGCTTATGTTATTGATGTTTACAAAGGAAAAATTGAATCTAGTAAGGATCCAATAGCTTTTTTTGCTTTTGTTTCTTTCTTCCCGCAACTAGTGGCTGGACCAATTGAGAGAGCTTCTGATTTGTTGCCACAGTTTTATAATAAATATAAGTTTAATTATGAGGAGATTCGAACGGGTCTTTTGATAATTGCTTTTGGTTTATTCAAAAAAGTTGTGATTGCGGATCGAATAGCTGTTTATGTGGATTCTGCGTATGGTGATTTGACAAATGTTGGTGGCGTTGCAATGTGGTTGGCGTTGTTGTTTTTTGCTTTTCAACTTTATCTTGATTTTTCAGCCTATTCAGAGATTGCTGTAGGTGTTGCAAAACTGTTTGGCTTTAATCTTCACGACAATTTCAAGTCGCCATATACAGCTATTACAGTGAAGGAATTCTGGAATAGGTGGCATATTTCACTTACGTCTTGGTTTAGAGACTATCTATATTTTACATTGGGAGGTAATAGGGTTTCGCTATGGCGAGCGTATCTTAATGTCTTGATTGTATTTACTGTATCTGGTTTATGGCATGGAGCTTCATGGAATTTTGTCGTTTGGGGATTCTTAAATGGACTGTTCCTTGTTGTATTTGACAAATGGTTGAAGTTGAAGCCTCAAGGATTTGCATTTAGTATATTATCTTGGGCGTTGACTTTTTTCCTTTGGATGATATCTTTGATTTTCTTCCGTGCCGCCACATTCTCTGATTCTATTTCCGTATTCTCATCTTTGATTGCTCAGAGCACAGATGTCAATTCAATGGGACTTTGTGCGGAGGAACTCAAATTTGCTTTGTATCTGGTGTTTGGATTATGGATATTTGAGTTTGTCATGTCTAAGTATGCGGATAAATTGAAGAACTTGATATATAATTATTCATTTTCTTTTGTTTTGAGATGGGTGTTGTATGTGGCTCTTCCTTTGTCTATTATCTATTTGGGTATATATGGCGATGGTAGTGACAATAATTTCATTTATTTCCAGTTCTAAGTTATGGCAAAGAAAAATATAAAGAATACGCAGGACTCTGAAGCAAAGCCTAATAATAATTCTGTAATTGCGGAGACGCAGAGTGTGCCTGTCGATAAAGTAAAGAAACAAAGCCGTCAGAATTTGCCTATACTGCTTTTTAAAATGTTGGCAGTGGCATCTATAGTTATAGGTGTCGTTAAATGGACGGATTCTAAAATGTGGTTTGAACCTAATGCTTTGGAGGATCATAGCTTTACTCGCTGGAATGGATATTATGATATTAAGGATACTGTTCCTATTGATATTGTTATTCTTGGCTCGTCAAAGGTATATAATGGTATCAATACATATCCTTTTTCAATGAGTCTGGGTAATATTTGCTATTTGGTTGCCTTTACTGGAAATCCTATTGTCTCCTCATATTACGATTTGTGTGATGTCCTAGATACGTCTGATCCTAAACTGATATGTGTCGACACTCATGGTATAGCTAATTGGGACAAGAAAACGGTTTCACCAAAGGCCAAAAACTTTTTGTTGCGTAACACTTATGCGAGACATGGCGTCTACAACAGATTAAGATCATTGCCAGGATTGTTCGAGCCTGATGATTGGCCTAGTGCTTTCAGTAACACTATCCGTAATCATGACTTCATATTCAGAGATACTGTTCAGTTGAATAAAAACATGAAGGGTATTTTTGAGCGTCAACAGAATAAGGCAAACGGAAACATGTATCTTGGACGTTTTGCTCGTTTCTCTACTGGTATTACGGATTCCATAATTGCTCTTTATGATTCTTTGGGTGCTCCTATAGATGGAAAAGAGAGGTTTATATCCGAAGCATCTGCAGAGTATGTTGGTAAAATCATTGATAAGTGCAGAGAACGTAATATACCGATTCTGTTTTATACTACGCCTCTTTATTATCGTCATATCAAGAATTACGAATATATCCATACTCGTGTAGATAGTTTGTTGTCTCAATATAATGTGCCTCATTACGATATGCAGATGGACTATGACACCACTTTGCTAGATCGTCAATGTTTTGAGAGCACTTATGATAAGAACCAGCACGGAACATTGTACGGCTCTTCTATCATCGCGTATAAATTGGCTCGCTATATCAAAGATTCCATGAAGGTGGAATTGCCAGTGCGCGACACTACAGAGAAATGGAATAAATGGTTTTATGGTAAGGATGATTATTTTTTCAATTATCAGCCAAAGGTAGGGGATACTACGGCGATTGTTGTCCCTGTTGCTGAATCATGTGGTGACCGTGTGATAGGAGCATATTATGAGAAAATGAATGGATTTAATCGTTTCTTTGTTAAGGTGCCGAGAAGTGCAGATCCAAAGAAAAAGATAGTGACTGTAAATGGCACATACAATGGCATGTCAATTCAGCCTAAATTGACTATACAGCCTGTGTCAAATGTGTTGCCTGCTAAACATGAACTTTATATGATCCAATTGGTGAAAGAATTAAAAATCGTTTCTATAGTGGATTTTGAAGATGCCGAAGCAAACTGATTGCTGATTTGATTTGAACGCGCGTAGCAATGCAAACACGCTTATTTTTAATTCGGATTCGTGTTGGATGGAAGGGGGTAGAACCCAAATAATCAAACATAAAAGCCGTGGAGTTATTATTTCCACGGCTTTCTTTATTTCACTAAATCAGAATACGTTTTCTTTCCCATTAATTTGGCTTTTATCAGAATTGAATAATCTGCTAATCCATCTGGGTTGCAAACTGTCTTGCTGAGATTCTCATCTCTGTCTTTCTTCAAATCTCCCTTCATCTTTGCAAACTCACGTCGCGCTTTCCACACCGCTTTGACGTTTCCAGTCTCTCCTTTAAGCAGATATACCGCTGCGGCCATATAGTCTAAGAAAAATCTGATAAAGAGGATTTTGTTCGCGTCTACTGCATTCTTATATATCATGCATAGGTTGTTGCGGAAATTCAAGAATGTTTTTCTTGGATTAGACGCGTCTAACGTGCCTCCACCTACGTGATAAAGGATAGACGTCGGTATGCAACGCAGCTTGTAGCCTCTAGACGCAAGTCTCCAGCATAGGTCGATCTCTTCCTGGTGAGCGAAAAAACGGTCGTCTAAACCACCATTTTCCAGGTATCCTTTTCTGCGTACCAACATCGCCGCTCCTGTAGTCCAGAGTACATCTATTTCCGTGTCGTATTGATGTTTGTCGCTCTCCACGGTTTCGAAGATTCGTCCTCGGCAGAAAGGGTAGCCATATTTGTCGAGGAATCCACCTGCTGCTCCTGCGTATTCAAACTTGTCTTTCGCTTTTTGAGCAAGCAATTTTGGCTGGACGCTGACTAGAGCGTCATCTTTGTCCAAAGCCTCCACAAGTGGCTCTAAATAGCCTTCTGTGGCTTCCACGTCAGAATTAAGCAACAGAATATATTCGTAGTCGATCTGGGCAATCGCACGGTTGTATCCGCCGGCAAAACCGTAATTCTTATCCAACACCAACGTCTTAACTGATGGAAATTGCTCTTTCAGTATATCCATCGACTTGTCTGTGGATGCGTTGTCGGCCACAATCACGTCGGCAATGTCATCCGGGGTATATTTGATGACGGATGGAAGAAACTGCTGAAGCATTTTCTCCCCGTTGTAATTTAGAATGACTACGGCGGTCTTTTTCATTTTGTCATTAATAATCTGGTGGGTTTGAAACCCGTCCCCTAGGATTGTGATTATTCTGGTTTCTTATATTCTTCGTTTATACTCTCGATATAGTTGAGCACATCGTCGATACCGATTTTCTTTTCGGATGATGTGGCAAACATAGGAGGCAGTTCTTCCCAAGTCTCGAATAATTTATCGTGATAAATCTTCAGATTTTTGTTAAGTTGCGTCTGCGACAATTTGTCTATCTTTGTGAAGATGATAGAGAATGGTATACCATTGGCTCCTAGAAAATTCATGAACTCTAGGTCTATAGCCTGTGGCTCATGACGGCAGTCGATAAGTACGAATAGATTTGTCAGGATCTCACGTTGAAGGACGTAGTTTTTGATCATTTTTTCTAGATCGTCTCTCATCTTTTTGCTGATCGACGCGTAACCGTATCCTGGAAGATCGACAAGATACCATTCTTTGTTGATTAGGAAATGGTTCATCAAAAGAGTCTTACCTGGCTTTTGGGAAGTCTTGGCAAGATTTTTGTTGTCGGCAATAGCGTTGATTAGCGATGATTTGCCCACATTTGAGCGGCCGATGAATGCGTATTCTGGCATGTCGTGCTGCGGTAATGCGTTCACCTTTGCGTTGCTTATTACAAATTCTGCGCTTTTGATTTTCATATTCTTGTTTGATTTGATGATTCTTGTTTGGATTTAGAAAACGTCGGTTCTTCCGTTGCAGTGCATGATCTTGTATATCATCTCTTGCAGTAGCTGGCCATTTGTTGTGCCTGGCATTACGTCTACACCTTTGCTTTTCATATCGTATTCTCGAAGGATGCTGATTGTCTTAAGCACCTGGAAACCGTTGTATCTAGAAGTGGCGTCACGGTATTGTCTGACAAAGTAAGGACGGACACCCATTTTTTCGGCGGCGGTGTTTTCGTCCACATTCCTGCAATACTTGTAGAATACCATCAGGTTTTGGAAGAAAGAGAAGAACGCTGGTATGATTGTTGGCAATTCGGCTTTGTCTCCAGCAACCAATAAAGCAAGAGTGTTGGCTTTCTCCACGTCCTTGGCAATCACTGCGTTAAGTAGCTCGTAAGGGTTGAACTCACGGTTCATGCCTACGATCTTCTGCACTATGTCTTCAGTGATCATTTTCTCCTCACCTTTGAGAGCAAGGATTAGTTTGTCGCACTCTGTAGCTAGAAGAGAAAGATTAGGGCCGACGTAGGTGCTGAGCATCTGTGCTGCGGAATCTTTGATGTCCTTGCCTCTCTCTCGCACATAGTTGACGATAAAGGTAGGCACTTGGTTGTCGTAGATTTTGCTGCTCTCCATTATGCAACCCACTTTCTGCACCTCCTTGAAATAGGCTTTGCGTGCATCTAGTTTCTTGTGTTTGCAGCACATCACCAAAACTGCCTTGGGGTTGAATTTTTTTGCGTAGAGTTGCAACAGGTCGTAGTCTTTCTCTCTGATTTGTTGAGCCTCACGTACCACCACCAAACGGTAGTCGCTCATCATTGGGTAGCTCGACACTGCGGCAAGCACGTCTTGCATCTTTACTTCTCCACCGTAGAGCACGGAAAAGTCAAAATCCTTGTTTTCTTCGGCTACAACATTGTTCTCAAGATAGTTGGCCACCAAGTCGATATAATATGGTTCTTCACCATGCAGCAGATAGATGGGCTTGAGTTTCCCAGCCTTCACGTCGGTGATAATATCTTTTGCGTCAGAATCTGAAGTTTTTGCCATTGATAACAGGTTTTGACTATGATTGTTAATTTTTAATTTTACTTTTGTCGCAAAATATTCGCAAAAGTAGTAAAAATATGGAATTATCTTTGCCCAAGTGCCCACTAAATATAAAAAGGGAGCCCAACGGATTGTATGTTCTGGATGGGTGTAGGAAGAAGTGGGTTAAATTCACGCCAGAGGAGTATGTTCGCCAGACTATGATGGAGTATATTATTTCGTCGGGGATCAACCGTGCTTTGGTGGCCAATGAACAGGTGGTGGAGATCAACGGTATGAAGAAACGTTGCGACGCGGTGATATACAATTCGCGTCTGCAACCTATTGCAATATTTGAGTTTAAGGCTCCAACGGTGGCTCTCTCTCAAAAAGTGATGGATCAGATTTTTGCGTATAATCGTGAGCTGCCTGTGCCTATCTTGGTGGCAAGCAATGGACTGCAACATATTTGCATTTCTCGTAATGAAGACGGTATTTCTCTATTCCCGTTCGCTGAATTGCAAGAGAGACTGAAGATTTGCGCAGGGTAGTTTGGTTTCGGGTTTCAAGTTTCAAGTTTCAGGTTTCAGGTTTCAGGTTTCAAGTTTCAAGTTTCAGGTTTCAAGTTTCAGGTTTCAGGTTTCAGGTTTCAAGTTTCAGCTTTCGGGTTTCAGGTTTCGGGTTTCAGGTTTCGGGTTTCAAGTTGGGGTTATAAATATTTCCAACGTATTATTTTGCAAAATTACGGAAATGTATTATTTTTGCAAACATAATAATATTTGATGATTATATAGTAACCATCGTATAGCGGTCAAGGGTTTGTCATTTGTTTGGTTAACAATCATATGAATATAAAGAATTGAAGGCTATATAGCTGTTATAATCGCATTAAATTTAGTCATTTTAAGAATACTTCGTATGAATGGTTTTGTGACAGGTCAAGAAAAAAATAATGGTGTGGAAATCAAATCTGCTGACAATGCCAGTGGCAACACTAATATTGAACAATCACAAGATGGAATTTCAAAAGCTACTCCTTTGAAAGGATCTCATTATTTAGTTAATGGAGCCCTGTTCTCTTGTGCTATGGACACTACTGGAGGCAATGTGTTAAGCCAGATAGTCTCTCAAAACAATAAAGTGTCACTGCAAAACAAGCCCTTCGTCACAATAAACGACACTTCATTCTCTAATCCTTTCGGACTGTGCATGCTACAGCCCACCCCATCAGGTGGTTATTGTCCATGCAGCTACAGTCTGCAATGGATAAAAGACAATTCTATCGACCATTCGAAAAATACGGATCTGCCAACCGAGAAATCCAAATTGAAATGTCAACTTGGAGGTCTTGTGTCATGTCTGTTCCATGGCCAGACTCAATCCGTAACAGCTGCCGACTTTGAATCCGCCAATTTTCAAGCAGCAAACGTCATCAATCCTTTTGTTGTCGAACTCGAATCAGTCCAACCCGAAAAATATGTCGAATTCGGAGTCAGCTCAATTAAAGCATATTTAATAGACAAAGACGGGAAAGAAAAAGAACTGAAAAAGGGAGATGCCGTAAGAATTGGTTCGACAATAACTCTGAAAGCGTTCGCAAAACAAAAACAAATAACTGACAAGCATGTCAGCTGGGCACTTTACCAGCTTGTTGATTTTCAGAACATAATAGAGCAGTCATCAAAACAAAACTCAAAGACAACAAAACAAGAAGTAAAGACACAAAAGGTAGAGAATCTTTACATATATCGCCACGTTTTGGATTCATTCACCGTCAAAATTGTGAAGGAAGGTGTTTATACAGTTGAAGGAATGGGGAGTGGAAAACTAAAAAACAGGCCGATTCCATACGCAGCACTGTCTAATTATGAAGACATAAAAGCATACAACTTGTCTTATGACAAAGGAAATTATGTGCTTCCTAATAAAATGGCAACACCTCCGTTCGACAAAAGTTGCTCCCTTGAATTGAATATAAAAGGAGATAACAGTATTGTGGGAGTAAAGAAAGACGGTGACAATATTACAGATAATTCTAACAATCATATTTATATAAAGCAAGGAAAAACTTTTGTGTTGACCCCAACACTCCTTTTTGATTTCGACAAAGAGTTTGACGAACTTGAGTATGTAATTCAAAAGAGCAACGGCAACGACACATTTGAGGAGAAAGGAAATTTGCAAGCTGCCAGTCTGGAAATTAATCCTGACGTTGCTGAAATTGATTATAAAGTAACATTCCTGCTTTACAAAAAAGGTGAAGACGGAGTGTCGGAGAGAACTCCATTAAGCACATGCAGCGTCAGAATGCATTCTTACAATGAAGCAGTGCTTTTTGCCTACGTCCCAAGTTTTTCAAAAAGACCAGACAAAAACACCACGTTAAGAAGAGTTGGCGACACTTTGATGTTTGGTGTAAGAAAAGCCCAAAACGGCAGAGATCTCTATGAAGACGTCGATGAAAAAAATATAAAATGGAGTCTGGAAAAAGACAACAAACCACAACCGTTCTCCCAAGAGGGCGATCGAATATTGTGTGACTTCAAGGCTGTTGGAACCTATACAATAAAGGCCGATCTTTCCGCTGTTAATTTAAGAAACGGAGGTGTCAAAGAGCAGAATGACGACAGCGTCACAGCAATTGATCATGAAGCCTCCAAACAGAAAGTGATCACACACAAACTGAAGATATCCTACAATGAAGTGACTGAAATTAAAATCGCGTCTACCAACGGCATAAGATACAATGGAATAAAATACAGAATAGACCTGTCGTATCTCTTTGAAAACTTGGCGATTAATGAAAAAGTCATTTTGTCGTGCGACAATTCCAACGTCAACATAACGGAATTGACGCAAAACGGTGCCTTTCAAGCAAAAGAGCCGGGAGAATACACCGTCAAAGCCACGATATACACCGACGGAGTAAAAGGGGCAGAGAAAACAGTCGTGGCCAATGTTTATGAATCCACATTCTCAAAATGGGAATTCTGCGACTCAAAAAGAAACAGAATCACCGAAACTGGCAAAAACAACATGTTTGGCATTCAGGCCACAGTGCCGGCATGGGCTGTGAGTGACGATGAAAAGAGTTGCAAAAGGACAATTTGCGTCTCACTATATCATAAAGAATATGAACTGAAAAAAATCAGGACAGAACTTGATGAGAAAGGGCATTTCAGTATCGATGATATTGATGTAAAGGAGCACGTGGTAAAAAAAACGATTGATTTAATCCCATTTTTTGATGCACAGACCGACTTCATGATCACCTTTAAGGTGTCGGACCATCCTGCCTCTCTTGTGAAAGGGCTGCAAAAAAGCAGTAAAAATGAACTGTTTACGGACGCGTGTCATCTGAAAGTCACAAACAGTTTAATTATCGACGGATATTTTGCGCACCCAAACGGCAAAAAGATTGTCGACATAATGGATTATAATGACGACGTGAATGTGCATCTTCGTATGTTAAACGCAAGTGAAGAGCAACTGAAGAATATGAGGTTGCGCGTGTATGAGAACATGTCCGGATTGGATCCTGTTGTATTTGAAGCGTCTGAGATAGAATTAGATAAAGACGGCAATGCGGATATTCCAATCAAGATCCTGCCAGACAAGGTCAGCAATGCGGAACTTGACAAACTTATGTTCGCAGGGCCAAGCAAGGGAAAAAGTGTCAGTGATGCGGATCTTGACAAACTTATGTTCGCAGAGCCAAGCAAGGGGAAAAGTGTCAGTGATGCGGATCTTGACAAACTTATGTACATAAGTGAAACGGATCTCGACAAACTCAAATTTCCTGAAAATGAAAAGCTTCCACGTCTGTTCTACTTCAAGATCGTGGAATTAGACCAGTATGGTATAATCGAAAAATCCAAGCTGTCGTTCATCGACGATTATGGAAAAAAATTCGAATATCCACCATATCCTGGAGATTTGTATGGTAAAAATTCCGATGAATTAAAAGCAATAGTAGAGAACGAGAAATGGGATCTGTTGAGTTTTAATTCAGACATTCAAAAGAATAGTAAAGCACGCAACTACTACTACCAGCTAAAACTAGTCTCACACAAAGAAGACTGCAAAAGTTTCATCAAAACATATAATCAATTGGCACCTGTGGTGGTGGGAGAAGAGATGAAAGAGGAAAAGGAAGAGAAGAAAGAGAGCAGGAATTGTAAATGTCCTAGATGTCATGAAGATATCACTTTGGATGAAATCAAAAGAATTTGTAGTAAAATAGACAAAAATGGAGTGGAAAAATGTTTTTTAAACGAAACTCAATTGTCAAATCTCGGAAAGATACTTCCATACTTAAACAAATATAGAGGTGTCGCACATATCAATACCTGCATGAGAAAAGCTCATTTTGTTGCTCAAGTTTACGCAGAAACAAAGTTTTGTGATTTTGAGGAAAATGATTTTACATTTTCTTCAAAGTCTTTGATTGATTTTTCTAAAAACTTTCAAACACCAGAAGGACGAAAAAAAGCCAAAGAATGGGGATTTGATGCAGAAGAAGCAGCTAAAGACAAGAGTAAAAAGAAAGTTTCTAAAGAAAACCAAGTCAACATTGCCAACTGGAGATATTCTAATATGACAGGAAACGGCAATTTTGAATCTGGTGACGGATATCGATTTAGAGGAAGGGGTATGATTCATTTGACTCATAGAGGCAATTACAAAGAGAAATCAGATTATTGCAATAAGGTATTTTTGACAAATGGGGAACCTCAAACGGATTGGGAAAATCATCCGGAAGAGGTGGCTACTAATTTAAGAGATGTGGTTCTTTCTGCTCTATGTTTTTGGAGACGAGGATTTCTTAATCAATACGCAGATTACGATACCGATGACTGTGGAAGAAAACTAAGTAAAATCATAAATAATGATGCAGATGCATGGAACAAGGTTAAAAACAATATGCGAAAACCTTATTATTTAAGAGCCGCAAAAGTTTTCAAAGTGGAAGAGTGTCAAAAGAATATTGGTTTAAGAGGTGTAGAAATAAAAACTACAGAAACCTTTGACCACAGATTTTCAATCAAAGAAAATCAGACAAATATAGCTTTCATTGATGTAATTGTTCCTTCGTCTCGTAATCGAGAAGGAGTTATGGTTGTTTTCGATAATACTGGAATTAGATTTAAAACGTATTGTCTATGTCGGGGAAAGTATAGAAATAGAGAAATAACCAATGGAGACACTCCTACAGGTTTGGCCAAGGTAACATATGTTAAGTCCAAACATGCTAATGACAACGAGAAGAATAAACTTGCTTATGGTATCCAAGGATGTTGTGTCCTAGATGGTGTAAAATTGTCGGATTTGGTAGAGGAGCCACAACGTAGTATCCTTCTAAATGATCCAAATAGAAGTGAAAATGATAAAAATGGACAGTTTTATAAAGTCAGCAAAGTCCGAATTGGTATACTTATTCATTCTGGTCATACAACAGATATTGAATCAGAAAAAGCCATTCAAGATTATAGGAATGATAAAGGAAGGTTGATGCCTACTCATGGATGCATAAGAGTATACAATGAAGAGATGTCTAAACTTGGTGCAATTTGCGAATCTCTAAAGAAAGAAGGCAAAACCATTTATCTTTATGTAGAAGATTATTATGGAGACATCACAGATGTATTTGATCACTATTGTTTAGATTTAGATTTTAAAGACAAAAACAGATGAAAATAACGTAATATATAAAGTAGAAAATGACAAAAAAAAGAAATGCAATACTTGCTATTGGGTGTTTGTTTGTTGGATTGATAACTGCATGTGTTTCTGTCTCAGAAAGACAAACAACCATAACTGAAGAAAAAAAGGAATTTGACAAATCTACATTGAGTGAGATGGAAAAAGAGAAACAGTATGCAGAAAAAGAGTGTGAAGTATTAAAAATGTTTTTTGAAGACAAACGTTATGTATTTCCAAGTAGAGAAGAGTTCAAAAAAAGATGCTCTGACTATTGGGGCATTAATGTCGACACAATTCCCAATGTATATTTTACAAAAGGAGGAGACCAACTGTTTACTGACTGCATGATTTTCAGATTTGGATCTGAGACTGTCTATTATTATCCTTCTTATGAATCTCAAATAAAAGGAGAATCAAAAGGAGATGCCAAAGAAGCTTATGATGCAATGAAGTATGAAGACGACTCCCTTGATTATAATTATAATCAGTTACTGTTTCACGATGATATTCGAGCATTATCGAAAATTCTTAATTTTCCAGAACATGTTTTTAACATCGTATATAATCATAATTACGAAAAGAACAAGTTGTTTCTTGAAAAAGCCGCATCTATGTACTCTTGGCCAGAAAACCGTGATTGGAAGGATCTCCGATATGCATTATTTTACAACAATTTGGAGAGAGGAATCCGTAAGGATTTCATAAAACAAATCACTCATTTTAAGAATGAGAAACCAGAAAATTATACCAACCCACGAAATCAACCTGATTTTTACGAGTATATAAATAAATACATAGATATATATGATTACATAGATGTGCCTCTTGAACTAAAGGACGAATGTCTATGCTATATGATTGTGTTATTATATGAATTCTGTAAGGATTTTAATAATAAAAATTCTTGCGGGGAAGCATTTGGAGCGTATGAATGTATTGATAACATGGTAAGTATGCATGGATACGGTTTTATTGAAAGAGTAACAAAAAATAAATACTATGGTTATCCACAATTAAAAGAAATCTTTGATTTAGGTTTATCTGTAAATATGCCATTTGGTGATCCAAATAGAGATGGAGAACTTGATGCTGGTTATGTTGTTGTGTTTGGTCGAGTTATTGACAAAGATGGATATGTTAATCTTCGAGATGGTGCAGACGTAAAATCAAATATAATTGGTACAATTTCGACAGGAGAAGATGTTATTGTTTGTGATATGACTCAGGAAGAAATTGAATCAGCTCAAATGCTTAAGGTAAGAACTAAAGATAAAAAAAATGGGTTCGTACACAAAAGCAGATTGAAACTGTATTCAAGGCATACCGATGAGAATAGAAAAAGCATTTTAGAGTCATACAATCTTCCTTACATAAAAGAATACGAATGGTAATAACGGTTGCGATAAACATGACTTAATTTTTCTTAAATTATTCCGAGGTGTGTTGAATATTCGCATTTTAATTATATATTTGCAGAAATAAGTTTTGAAACCAAACAGTAAGAGTAAAAGGTATGAAAAAGAGTTTTACATTTTGCCTAGGAGCATTGATGGCAACTTCTGCCATTGCTCAGACAACAGTGACATATAAGATGAACGGACTTGTTCAGGGTGATTCACGCACTTTGACAAAGTTTGAGTACGTAGATAAGAGTGAGAAGGGTGCAAACCAGGTTTGGGATTTCTCTGGAGCTAAAGAGACTGGCACTATGGTTATCAACCAGAATGTCAATGACGGTCAGCCAATGGGTAATCTAAACGTAGCGTCTTCTAATCTTTTGTTCGCTTGCGACGAAGGTGGGGAGAAGGACACTTACTTCGAGATCAGCAAAAACGCTAAGATGTACTGGGGATTGCAGTCGAAGACAGCAAAGATTGAGTTCAATGAGCCAATCGTTGATCTTCCTTTCCCATTCTCATATGGTGATATCCGTACTGGTTCTATGGATGGTGTCTACACAGAGAATTCTGGTGAAACTTATCCTGTAGAGGGTAACTACTTCACATCAGCTGATGCATGGGGTACTCTTACATTGCCTGACGGAACAACTTACAGCAATGTGCTTCGTGTTAAGGTGGAGAAGATGTATAAGCAGCCTTTCGGATCGTCTAACTACGATATCCACACAATCCGCTACCAGTATTTCGCACCAGGTGTGAGATACCCAGTCATGATCGCTTTGATCAACGATATGCAGAGCGACTGCAACTGCGCTTGCGGAAAATCTCATACAGAGGAGGCTTACTACCAGACTCAGACAGCTTTGAAGAGCTTGAAGTCGTTCACTATGGACGCAGAGATGGCTGATGCAATCGGAGAATTTGAAATGAATACTTATCCTAACCCATTCAAGACTGTGCTTAACGCTAAGTTCAATGCACCAAAGGCTGGTACAGTTACATTTGAGATCTTGGATGCTACAGGTCGTGTGATTAAGAACTATGGTGAGTTCAACGCAGAGAGCGGTGATAATGTAGTGACACTTAACACTTCAGAGATCGGTATCGGTCAGTTCGTTCTTCGTGCTATCTACGCTGGTGAGGTATTCACTCAGACTATAGTTAAGAAGTAATCAGTAATAGATTCAAATTTATATTAAGGAGAGAAGAGTGATCTTTTCTCCTTTTTTGTTACTATAACGGAATGTGAAAATTAGTCGCTTTGTCAAATGAGTTTTGTATCTTTGCATTAATCAAAGAACTTCCATTATGGCCTACACACCATATATAGATCCAGAGACAGATGAGTTGCTTCGCCAATACTACGAAGCGAACATGCCGATTGAAAGCAACGCAAAATCGGAAAGATTGTCATACCTTGATATTTTGAAGAAATATTGGGGCTATGATTCGTTTCGTCCTGTACAGGAGGATATCATCAAATCTATCGGGGCTGGTAAGGACACTTTGGCTCTTCTTCCTACGGGAGGCGGAAAGAGTATAACGTTTCAGGTGCCAACAATGGCTAAAGATGGTGTCTGCCTTGTCATCACTCCGCTTGTGTCGCTGATGAAAGACCAGGTGGAAAACCTCCAAAAGATAGGGATAAAGGCCGCTTATATTCATTCCGGCATGGAACCCAAGCAAGTATACCGTGTGATAGAGAACGCTTGCTACGATGCCTATAAATTCCTTTATATATCTCCGGAGCGTCTCTCTTTGGAATCTTTCCGCAACAATCTGTTTCGTATGGATATCTGTATGATTGCTGTGGATGAATCACACTGTATTTCGCAATGGGGCTATGATTTCCGCCCTTCTTATCTGAAGATAAGTGAAATACGTGATCTGCTACAGAAAACGCCTGTCTTGGCTCTTACTGCCACTGCCACACCTGAAGTGGTGGATGATATCCAGAATAAACTGAAGTTTAAGGAAAAGAATGTCTTTCGTAAGTCTTTCTTACGTCCTAACTTGTCTTACCTTGTCCGTCAGACTGACGATAAAATTGAGTATATCAAACGAATTCTTGATAGCCAGCAAGGGCAGGGGACGTCAATAGTCTATGTTAGTTCGCGAAAGTTGACGGAGGAGGTGGCAGCCCAGCTGACAGCAAGGGGAATCTCGGCGGAGAGCTACCATGCAGGCCTGGATGCTCGTCTGAAGGACGATAAACAGACAAAGTGGAAGAATGGTAGTGTACGTGTGATTGTTGCCACTAATGCGTTTGGTATGGGTATCGATAAGGGTGATGTGCGTACCGTCATCCATTATAATATTCCCGAGAATCTGGAGGCGTATTTCCAGGAGGCCGGACGTGCCGGACGAGATGAGAAGGATTCTTTTGCCATACTTCTTTATGATAAGAAAGATTTTGGGGCATTCAGAAGACATTTGTTGGATGAGTTTCCATTGAAGGATTACGTCCGTATCGTCTACGATGATATTTGCCGATATTTGAATATTCCAATCCATGAGGGCGCGGGATGGAATGCGGAGATTGACTTGTGGAAGTTTTGCAAGGAGAGAAACCATAAATATGAGAGGGTAGAGTCGAGCCTTAATATTCTGTCTCAAAACGGATATCTTGCCTATTCTCCTAATGCTATTCGTCCGTCTCGTCTAATGTTTAATGTGCGACGCGATGATCTTTATAGCGATGATTACGACACTGTGCCTGAATTCTCCAACCGTGTGATGGAGACGGTGATGCGTCTATATGAAGGTGTGTTTGCCGACTATGTGCATATTGATGAAAATGAGATTGCCCATGAGATGGGAGTGTATGGCAACAGTCGCCAGCAGATATACAACGCTCTGCAAAACCTTCGCGCGTTTGGAATCATCAAGTATGTCCCGGGCAAACAAGCGACATTCATAGAGTTTCTTGTCAACCGTCAGGAGCCACGTCATGTCGGGATATCAAAAGAATCGTATGAGATACGTAAGGAAAGGGCTACATACCGTATGGAGAATATGATACAGTATGTGCAGTACAACACGAAATGCCGCAGCCAGATGCTTCTCAATTATTTTGGAGACACCGAGGCCAAACCATGTGGCACGTGTGACGTCTGCCGTGAACTAGGCAAGAAAACACCAGAGGCTATACGTGAGCTGCAGAGAGAAGATTTCCGTACGTCGATCAAGTTGCGTGTTCATCTTCGTGAGGGCAATATTAACGAGGCTACGCTGCGTCATATCTACCAATATCGTCTTGCTGATTTTGAACGTGAATTCGCAGATATGATGGAGAAAGGCATCATCACTGCTAATGATGGCGGTTGGCTTTATGTGAAGTGATTTTGTCTGTCTCAATAGACATAGAAAGTGTCTATGGCCTATGTCTATGTGAGAAAATTTGAATGTATAATAACGAAAAAAGCGTGATTCTTTCGAACCACGCTTTTTATTATTGTTTGATTAATTACTTGCCTAGAGCTGTGTAGTTAATCTTAAGTGCGTTAGCATTACGTAGAGCCTGCTTAACGTCAGTGACGATACCCATTTTAGTATCCTTATCCACCTTCAACGAAACGACCATTTGACCCTGGTCTTCCTCGTTCATGGCAGCACGCTTATCCACGATATAGTTCTGCACTTTTTCTGCGTCCTTTACGAACTCGTCGTCCAACTGGATGCAAGACTCAGTACCCACATATTTCACCCATTCTTTCTTAGGCTGACCAATGTATACGTACTTTACCAAACTTTTCTTCTCCAGCTTAGTTAGCTGAGTGGCATTTGGAAGGTTGATGTTTACTTTATAAGTTACCTCCTTCATTGAAGTGGCTGTCATAAAGAAGAACAACAACATAAATACGATATCTGGCAATGAAGATGTACTAAGCCCTGGCAGTTTACGACCTCCGTCTTTTCTAAATTTAGCCATAATTAGTTACCTCCATAATTTTTTGGTTCTGCCTCAGAGATTTTCTGAGGGAAAATCTTCTGTACCTCTTTCTGCTCTTCCTCAGATAGGTCGACAAACTTCTTGCCTCTTTTCTGCATTGAGAAATCATCACGGATCTCATCGTATGCAGCTACAAGGGCATTCTGAACCTCGATGTATGCCTGATACTGAGTTCCACGGTCGTTCTGCAAAGAAATCACGTGTTTCTTAGTATACATGACATTGCCGAAGCTTCCGAATGAGCCGACTTCTTTTTCAGGAAGATCTTCTGAGTTCGATGGATTCAAAATGAATTCCTTAGCTTTTTCTTTCAGTTTGCTAGTCTCCATCACCTCTCCGTTGACCATCAAGTCGTTGTTGCTGTTGACAAGAATCATAAGCACATTACGCTTGTTCATCTCAACATCATCTTGTTGCTGGTCTGCAGGAACTGGTGGGGGAAGACGACGTGCCAAACCTTTGTCAGTTGACATTGATGTTGTCACAAGAAAGAAAACAAGCAGCAAGAACGCAATATCCGCCATTGAACTGGCATTAAGCTCACCTACTGATCTTTTTCTTTTTCCCATGTTGCAAACTTACTTTACTTTATTAAGAGACTTTGCGATTGTAACATTAAACAAAGCTGCAACTACTGCCAATACGAACAATGTGTAGATTGAATACAAACACATGTCAGCAAGCTTCAAGCTGCCCTCAACGTTTTCGTTACCATCATAGTTTGGCATGTTAAGTGGAGTGCCATCTCCAATTGCATATGTTATTCCGCAAAGCAATGAAAGAGCAACGATCATCGCGATTGATGTGTATGCTGATCTCTTGTCGTTCTTCAACTTGACGAAGAATGAAAGGATCGCTGATACAACTGTTGCTACAATTGCCAAACCGAAGAATGCATATACAACGTTCAACACGGCTCCTGTATAGTTTGGAGCCTCGAATGCCTCGCCACTGTAGACTGCTTCTTCACTACCACCTACGCAGAACAATACGCAGACAATAGCGGCAATAGCTACAAGAACAGCCAAGACAATCGATGAAATCTTTTCTGAATTCATATCTTTATTGTCTTAGATGATTTATGCTTCGATAGCTGGTCCGTTAGAAACTGTCTCCATTGAAGAAGATGCAGAGCTGTAGTTGCTGTTGAACTTCTCCTCGTAAGCTACAACTGCGTCGATCAAGTTGATTGATGCATCCTCCATCTCTGAAGTTAGAGCCTCGATACGAGTCAAGATAAAGTTCATGAACACCTGAAGAACCATGGCAACGATCAAACCGACCAATGTTGTCAAAAGGGCAACCTTGATACCACCTGCAACGACTGTTGCTGAGATATCACCTGCAGCCTGAATTCTATCGAATGCCTCGATCATACCGATGATTGTTCCCAAGAATCCTAGTGATGGAGCCAATGCTACACATAGTGAAATCCATGTAACGTTCTTCTCCAATAGACCCATCTGTACACCACCGTAAGATACTACTGACTTCTCTACTACATCAGCACCCTTGTCGATACGGCAAAGACCCTGGTAGAAGATAGAAGCGATAGGACCTCTTGTGTTACGACATACTGACTTTGCTCCCTCTACATCACCGTTGTCAAGGTGTGACTCTACTGCACCTAGAAGCTTCTTTGAGTCGATTGACGACAATGACAAGTAGATGATACGCTCAATACTCAATGCCAATCCTAGGATAAGAGCGATACATACGATGAACATGAAGAATGCACCACCTTCGATGAACTTCTGCTTGATCACTTTGTGGAATGCCTGCTCTTCCTGTACTGGTGCTGCCTGCTGTGCTGGAGCTGCTGCCTGTGCTGGAGCTGCCTGAACTGGAGCTGCTGCTGGAGCCTCCTCTACAACCTGCTCTGTAGACTCTTCTGTAGCCTCATCCTGAGCGAAACAAACTGAAGCTGAACCGAAAATCATTGCTCCAGTCATTGCGATAACTGCAAATAATTTTTTCATTTGTCTTCTGAAATTTTTTGTTATTTTTTATTATTTATTTTTTCTTTTTAGTCCTTTTTTCGATTTCGTTTCTATAGTATCCACAAAATCGGGTGCAATTTATAAAAAAAACATAGTCTAACCACGATTTTTAACGATTATTTACACTATAAGTGTTGTAAAATCTACTTTTCTGCCTTTTTGCCGCTTTTGTTTTGCCGTTTCTTAGGTATAAAAAGGCGAAGACGAGTAAATGGATCGTCTCTAAATGTGGTATGTGTATTGCTCTGTCTGTTGACGCGTTTTTATTCTTTCGCCTGGCTCAATCTTTTGAAAGCAACACTACCGCATGTGCTGCTATGCCTTCTTTTTTGCCTACAAAGCCTAGCTTCTCTGTTGTTGTTGCCTTGACACTTGCGTCTTCTTCATCTATGCCTAGAATAGACGCAATGGTTTTCTGCATGTCGTCGATGTATGGTTTCATCTTTGGCTCCTGAGCGCATATGATGGAGTCTACATTCTCTATCTTATATCCTTTGGATGCTACCAGTTCGGCTGTCTTCTTCAACAGTATCTTGCTGTCGATGTTCTTGAACGCCGCGTCGTTGTCTGGAAAATGTGTGCCAATGTCTTTCAAGTGAGCTGCTCCTAGCATGGCGTCACAGATCGCATGTAGCAATACGTCTGCGTCTGAATGTCCAAGCAATCCTCTTGTGTGGGGAATCTTAATTCCTCCAATCCATAATTCTCTGTCGTCGGCAAACTGATGCACGTCGTAGCCGATTCCAACTTTCATTTTCATAGCTGTATCTTTTCGTTAGAATTGGAAATAAATGAACTTCTGCAGATCGGCAGTCATAAACTGGTATACTACAAACACAATGATGCATGTAGTGACTACCATCACTGGAATTGGCTGCAATGCAAACCATAGTCTGTAGCGTCGTTTTAGTTTTGACGGTATCCAGTGGATTATCATACCAAGCACAAACAGAATGATGATGTTCTTATACGCGTCTGCCATAGACGGAATCAATGAGAAATCCCACTTTCCTCCAATCTGGTTCACCATATTTTTTGCTGTGTCCCATGCCACCTGATTGGCTTCCGCAGGGTCGAGGTTGGAACCTGAACGGAAGAACAAACGTGTGAATGTGATGAAGACGAATGTCTGCAATACCGCCCAACAATATTCCAATTTGCTGAATTTCCATTTGCCTCCGCATAGGTTGTATATCATTCTGATGAATGTTCCTATAAAGATTGTCCCGATCCAGATTAATCCGATCTTGAACAAAGGCTGGTCGAATAGAACCTGAAGGGTTAGGAATATTATTGTCACTATCATGACGGCTAACGTCTTCTTATAAATATCTCTCTTTTTCCAAAAGTTGAAGACGAGCATTCCCAAACCGTTCAATCCGCCCCATATCATGAAGTTCCAGCTTGCTCCATGCCAGATACCTCCTAACAGCATTGTGTTCAGACGGTTCAAATTGGATGTGATCTCTTTTTTGTTGTCTGGAGACACGTATGCTCTGATTGTGAAATATGCCGTGATTGATACTAGTATGACGGCAATCCAGATGCTTCCACTTAAGATGACGCCGATAGCTGCGATAGAGAAGATGACGGCGTATGTTCCGAACGATGCTTCTCGATTTCCTCCAAGCGGAATGTATAGGTAGTCTTGCAACCATCTTGACAGTGATATGTGCCAGCGCTTCCAGAAGTTTCCGGCATTAGGAGCCTTGTATGGAGAGTTGAAGTTTTGTGGCAAATAGAATCCCATCAACATTGCCACTCCAATGGCGATGTCTGTGTAACCGCTGAAATCGGCGTATACTTGCAATGAGTAGGAGAAAAGAGCTAGCAAGTTCTCTGGTCCGCTATACATCGTAGGGTTCTCAAACACACGGTCCACGAAATTGACTGCGATATAGTCGCTTAATATGATCTTTTTGGCAAAACCGTTCAATATCCAGAACACTGCTATTCCAAACTGGCGTCTGCCTAGGAAAAATGGCTTGTATAGCTGTGGAATGAATGTGTTGGCTCGTACAATCGGTCCGGCAACGAGCTGCGGGAAGAATGTAAGATAGAAACCGAAATCAAAGATGTTGCTTACAGGGTCGATTCTCTTTCTATATATATCCATGATGTAGCTGATACTCTGGAATGTGAAGAATGAGATTCCGACCGGCAACAGAATGTTTTCTGTGTCGAATATGTTTTCTCCGGCTATGTTGTTGCCTAGAAATGCGAATGCATCGAATATTCTAAATGATGTGCCGAGAAGATTGTTGGTCATGTCAATCAGGAAGTATGCGTATTTGAAATAGCATAACGTTGCGAGGTTGACAAGCAGACCGCATATCAGATTGAATTTTTTCGAACCTTCGCTTTTACAACTGTGTATGATTTTGCCGCAGAAGAAGTTGAACACCGTGGCGAACAAAAGTATCAGTGTGAATATTCCGCTAGTCTTGTAGTAGAAGAATACGCTGACAAAAAACAAGAATGTGTTACGTAACAACGTCTTGCTGCGTCCTATTGCTGCAAATACGGCAAATACGACAGTGAAGAATGCCCAAAAGTAGAATTGGGTAAAGAGAAGCGGACTTCCTTCGTCGAATGCAAATATATCTTTGAAGAATTCTAAAATCATCTTACTTGTAATTTAAATAACTTTGAATCAATGCGTTGTAGAATAAGTCGCCAAGCAAGGTGTATCCTTTTGGTGTGAAGTGGATTTTGTCTTTACGAGCCAATCCGGCTGTCTCCCACTGTTTCATTGATTTCAAACCTCCCATTATGGCAAACTGGTCCCATACGGCACCGTTGTATTTCTTGGCTAGCTGGAAGAACACTTCTTCCACGATCTGGCCGTTTGTGTTGACGCTATACTGTCCTTTCGAATGACGGTAAGAGTCGTTGTTGGTGATGAAGATGAAGGCACAGTTTGGTGAGATTTCCTGTATCTTTTCTATCAGTTTGCTATAGTTTTCCAAAAACTTTTCTCCGCTGAAGTTCTTTGGCACTGCGTCGTTGATGCCGATACCAAAGATTACTAGGTCTGGACGGACAAGAGGCAGCTCCTTCTGGAATTTCTCACATTTTAGCCAACTCATGACGCTGGCACCGTTGATGCCGACTGAATTGTATGTGATTCCATTACTGTTGTTCTCTGCAAGAATGCCTGACAGTGTGAATGGATGGAACACGGTGTCTGTCTGCTCAAAGGCGATGGTGAAGGAGTCGATAGGAGTGTCGAATGAAAACTCGTATACGTCGTCCAACACGTTATATATACTATAGATTTTAGTGCTGTCGGAATTGATGATCACAGGATATGAATAGGCACTGTCGGAATATCCGATCAATTTCAAATCTGTGCATTCCCAGCGTGATGTGGCATCTTTGTTGAGGTTGATTTTCATAGTCGCGTCCGGAGAGTTGGGCTGCACCGCTATACCCATCAATCCAAGCTCTATGTTGTCGTGACGCTTCAAGATTCTGCTGGACGTCCACTTGCCTGTGTATGTCACATTATAGTTGGGCGGATTGTTTGTGCCTGCGATCTTGAATGGAAACACAAGTCCACGTGAACTTTTGAAGTCCAGGTTAAGTGAGTCAAGGTTTCGTCTGATGCGGTTGGAAAACACATCTGCCTGCACGTGGCTGCCACCGATATGGAGGATGTTGACCTTTCCTTCTCGGCAAAGCACAATGCTGTCTAGCTTATCATAAAAGTTGCACATTGTTCCGGTATCTCCAGGGAACACCATGTGGTTTTTATCGTATTGTATGAACTTATAGTCCATAGGAATCTCTTTGAAGAATCCTTGTGCCGACGTATATGCGACACTTAGCATTACCATCAGGACTATCGAAATTAATCTAGTGTTTTTCATATATATGGTTCCTTCTATGCTTGCTTATCTTTTTGTTATTGAGTCTGCAAAAGAGGCATCGACAGGTATCTGTGATGAGATCTCTTTTAATCTCCTTTTGCGTTTTTTCGATTGCTCTTTCTTTTGTCTTGCGAGTGTCGACTGGAAAGAGATGTAGTCGTCGTAAACGTTAAGACTCTCTAGGAATATATGTGCGATTTTGTCAGCACCTTTACGAGAGAAATGGATATAGTCGGGAGCTGCGAGTGGCGGCTGATGCGACACCCAGCTGATGATGGAATTCTTTCCTCCCATTACACCGTACATATCCCAATATGCCACGCCGTTATCTTTTGCCACTCGTTGCAACATTTCAATTGTGCCTTCGAGATTACTGTATGTCTGAAGTTTTCCGTCTACTGTCTCTGCCATATCAGCAGGTCCGATTAGAATGATTTTAGCCTTTGGCAACTGCTGCTTCACATATTTGATCTGTGCGTCCATTGATGTGTAGTAGCCTTCCAATTTCTTTTCGGTGTTCATATATGGAGTCGCGTTTCCTCCGAATTCCATTAGTACCAGACGCGTGTTCAATGCTTCATGCATGTATTTGAAAGAAGTCTTGTCTATGCGTGTGAAGAATGTTCCCGAACTGCCACGAAGGCCGATGTTTGTCACCGCCACGCCTTTTGCTCCTGTCAGCGAGAATCCGTATAGTTCGGCACTTCCTTCCAGACGGACCTTGAAAGAGGAGATAGACTTTGGTAGATTCCACTCCATCATTCCGAATTTCTTGTCTGGTTCGTCCTCTGCGTCATACACTAGTGTGTCTGCAGTCAAACGAGCCTTCAATCCCTTGCTGCGTGTGGAGTAGAACAAAAGGATCTTAGAAAAACTTTTATGTGATGGAGCTATACTGTTGAATGTGATTGTTGTCGTTCCATTCAATTCGGAAAGCTGGGCGATCGCTCCATAACGTTTATGGTCGGTCTTTTGAATTAGAGTTCCGTCTACTAGAAAACGACTTATACTATCAGACACTGATTGTCTTAGTGTGATAGACGGTATCATCTGCAGGGTAGGGACTATACCCAAACCATCGCCTCCGAATTTGTCTTGCAATCCTTTACGGATGGCACATGAAATACGGTCTCCTTCAATCTGAGAGTCACCATAGTGTGCGATATGCACGATCCCTTTGCGTGATTCTCTTCTGATTGTTGAAATCAGGTCTGTGATGTATGTGACGTCTGAAGAATCAGGAAGATAGAAACGAGACGGATTCTCTGTGAAGAATGTTTTGTAGAAATTGATTGTGTCCGCAAGAAGCAGTGAATCGCGTACACGCATTGAGTCTGCCGCCATCATCAATTTGCGTCTGGCTTCGATGACGGAGTCTGGCAACGCTTGCATTTTCATACTTTTTTCTCGTCCAGCCAAAAGATCGTCTACCGACATTCTTTGTTTCTCTGCTGGTGTCATCACTTCTGTGATTGAAGGGAAACGGAGTGTTGTGTTTCCTACGTGAATGCCATCTTCAGGCATAAAAAAACATACCACTGCCAACACGGCAATGACTGCGGAAAAAAACAATAATTCTGTATGTCGTTTCATTTATGCATTGGTTAATGAATGCGAATTTACCATATTTAAAAGTTTATATCAAATTTTCCGTATATTATTTCAGAAACGTATGTTGTGTAAAACAAATATGCAATTGAATTAAGTGACTAGTCCTTTCATTTGATTATCTTTGTATCCAAATTTTATGAGTAAATTAATTCTAAATGGATATTAGCTATATTGATCAATACGAACAAAAACTGCATTCTTCGTTGTGGCAGTTCCTTCAAAGCAAAAAAGTGGTAGACGCAATGGAGCCTGACGCTACTGATTTCGAAACAGTGTGGCAGCAGGTGTGCACGTCTTATTTGCCAGACGGTGTGCGTGAGTTTGAAGGTTACGCTACGGTGTCTGTCGGTTGGATGATGTACGTGGGTATGGCTATCGCCAAGCAGTGGGATGCGGATTGGGACGCTTGCAGAAAACAGGCGGATATCTACACTGCTCTTCGTGATGTGAGAGGCTACGACTGCATGGACGAGTATATCAGTGAGGATGTGTTGCGTCTCAAACCTAATGAATGCAAGGATTTGGCCAAATTGATAGGCAGTTGTGCTCAAATGGGTGTTCACTCTTTGCAGCGTGAACAGTTTGAACCGGGCAGTCCGCTCGCTTTTCATGCTTATGTGCGTACTCTTCATCAGATGTATTTGATGGGTGTGGCGGTTCAGTTGCTTAAGATGGGTTACAAAATGACGAAAATAGGATAACACGATTCAGGCGGTTCTGACACCGCCTTTTTATGTTTCCCCTTTTCCTATTTATAAGGAATAAGTAAGCGTAAACCTTAATTGTGTGGATTTGTTGCCTTCTATTATTTCATTGGCCTGGCTTCCGATCTTATCTCTTCCGTCGGTATATATAAGGCCGCTGTATTTCCCGTATATTTGCAGACGCGTGGTGACTTTGCATTGTGCTGTCACTCCGATGTGATGCCCTTCACCGTAGAACATGGGCATTGTAAAATAACCGTTAACGTCTTTCTCTGATAAATAGATCCTGTTTTGATAATCCGGCACGTTGAAATATGCGTAACGCAGAGAGATACTGGCTCTTTTGTTGCGGCGGGATAGTGAAAAGTCTTGAGCAATAACATAACCCCAGTTAAAGAATCTGTTTGCCTCCACGATTGTTTTGCTGGTGATGTTGCTGCGTCTTTCGTTATTGTATGTCAGTCGCCATGTGTGCATCTCTTTTTCGAACACTCTTTTGTTGCTGTCTGTCTGAGGTTTTGTATACTTTCTATACTTTGCAGTCAATGATCTGTTGCGTTTAAGATTGACGCTGACTAATGCCATGCCGTCTGAACCTTCTGTCGGTTCGTTCACTTGGTATTTCAGCCATTCGTATTTGTAGACGTCGATGTAGCCGCGCAGATGTATGTGGGGATAGGGTAGCAGGTCGAACCCTATGAACACTCCGCTTTCGTTTTGGTTCCGACTGTTGCCGAAAGCGTTTGCGAAATCTGCGTTGTATTCTGGATTATAGTGACGTTGCACTAATGATAACGACATCCTGCTGTTGCAGAGAATTCTGGCATGGTTGACGATGGCAAAACCGTTGTTTGGTGATTTTGCCAACTCTCCGGCAAATGTGAATGCGTGTGATTTGGCTTTGTAGTCTAACCCTATATCATAATTGTCAGATCTGTCGCGTGTGCGGAAAATGTTATATGGCTGGGTGTTGGGCGTCAGTACATGGTCGTAAGTGTAGTATACAGCTGTCGCACCGATGCTGAAATGTGAATCATTTATTTTAATGTTTCCGCCAATCACACTCCTTTTTATATTCTTGCGTTTGGCAAGTTCCGCTTCTGTGCGGTGGTAACCATCTGTTTTGACGCTTGTTATAGTGGCGGAGTCAGACAAGTTGGCGTCCAACTTCTGATGTGATCCGACAGCCGATATCTGCAGTTTGCGGAAAGGGGAAACAGTTATTCCTCCACCACGGAAATATCCGTACTCTGATGTCGATGAGTGACGTGAAATGCCTTCGCTGGAAAACATATCGCCGTTGATGCAACTTGTTTTGCCGAGGTTGTAGCCTCCTAACACCAATCCTTGTCCGAACGAGGTGTGAAAATCCCCAAAGATGATTTTGTCTGCTATTTTGATGTCGCGCAGTTCGATGCTTGCCGATGCGTAATCGGTAATTCCGTCGTTGTTTGAGAAGAAGCGTTCCCCGGCGTCTTCTTCCATTGAAAAATTCATTGTTGCTTTTGTGCCGGCAGTCACTTTCATTTTTATATATGTCTGCCAAGGGTTGCCGAGATACGGATTTTTAGTTTCTTTTTTATATCCGGCTTTGTCTGGAAAAATTCTTCCGGAAAAGAGTGTAAGCGTGGAATGTATTTGATTGAAGCTATCATCTCTTTTCACACTGTCTGGATCGGCTACATATGCGTATCGTTTAAGGAAATCCAATTCTTCCGCATTTATCCCATCAATGTGTTTGAGCTCGTAGACGGAGTAGAATTGGTGGTACATCTCTCGATGACGCAAAATGCCGTCGACTGCGTTTGACCCAAGCATCGGCAATTTTCTTAAGAATGACTCGTCGGCGGAGTTGAGTTCAATTCTAAGAGACAACAATTCCGCTATCTCATCCGTCATCTGCTCCACATCCACGTACACCTCATCGTCGATATTTTCTATCGCTTCCATATATTGCTGGATGAGGCTTGTCTCATCTGCGAATAAGAGTGACTGCAACAACAACATTATTATGGCCAGACTATTTCGCATCTCTTCTTTTGTTTTGAATTTTCCATTTGAATCCCAGTGACATGCTTGTGCCAAGAGTGTTGCAATAGTCTGCTGCGTAAAAAATGGAGAAACAGTCTATTTCAAAACCTATTCCTGCGGACGGCCGTATTGGCATCAAACTCATGCCGCAACGGAAACTGATTCTCTCAACATTGTAGCAGAAACCTGTTTTTCCGACAAACGTGTTGTGCTCCGTCCCAAGTTCCACTGCCCATTCGGAAAAGGTGTTGATGACCAGGCTGTATGCCAGGAATGCGGAATAGCCAAGTTTTGTTTTGTCGAGAGAAATTGGTTCGCTGCCGATTTTCGCGTATGCTGCCAACAGGTTGTCTTCTGCAAAATAGCAATAGACGCCAGGAGATATGCGGAATCCGTGCATGGCGTCGGAGGTGCCGGCATGGTGGTGGAGGATATATGTGGCTGATAAGCCTGCGGCCATACGTGGCGTTAACAGTCTGGACAACCCTGCGGATACAAAAATGTCATTGTAGTGGGCATAACCGAACGCCGACGCTGTGTAGCTATGCGTGAACTTGGATGTCGGGAATGCGGCATGCAGAGTCGTCTCCCCCAGATCAGAGAGAAAGAAACTATTGTGGTAGCCCAAACAAACTTCCGTCTGCTCGAGCAATGACGTTAATGAACAGTTCGCATGATAATCATCGTAGATCGAGATTGATCCCATCGATTGTGAGTGTGGACTTTTTTCTTGTGAAACTGCTACTAATGAAACCAAGAAACACACTGCTACTAAATAAAATTTCATAAATCTGCGTCGACTAAACAAACGCGTATGGTTTTGAAATATTAAATCATTGCGTTGATCTCTTCCTCTGAAATATGAAGGTGCTTAGAAATTTCGGAAATTGGCATTCCTCCATCAACCAACATTTTGATAGTTGAAATCATTCCCCGTTTTTCACCAATTTCAATACCTCTTTTCTCACCCCGTTTTTCACCGATCTCAATGCCTCGTTTTTCTCCAACTTCAAGACCTCTTTTATAGCCATGCTTCTCCATGTCCACTTCATCGGCAAGAAGTTTTAGGCTTGCTTCGTATATGGCGTAGTCTTTTTCAGACAAAGCACCCACTTTGGCCATCTCTATCATTTTGAGCAAACCTTCGTCGGCTCTTTCATATACACTTGGATCAATATTCTCCATTTTCCCTAAGTTTTTGAAAGTGTACAACCAGATGTCCTTCATTGTGATGTTGTTTGCATCCAACTTGAACTTTGGCAAAGATAAGAAATATTTTCGATGTCTGTCCCAAAATATCTTTCCTGTCTTCACGTTGCATTCCGCTGTACACGTTACTGCTTCGTCAATTTCATGAACACTTTCTCCCAGAATAAAGATTCCGATGATTCTGGAAATGTCCTCTTTCATGTCTTCCCATGCCAGACCTTTCTTGATTTTTGAGTCTATAAGTTTGTGGACGTAGAAATTCGCTCGTGTCTTGAAAAACTTCTGACATGAGTTCTGCATCTCAATCAGAATAGAATCTCCGCTTTGCGTTGTGCAACGAAGATCAAATGTGACGCCACGCTGTTTCTTTCTTACTTTAGGGACCTCCACGTTTTCAAATTGAACTTCTGTGATTGTCTCCACGTCTCCTTCCAAAATGGCATTTAGAAACGATTTCATAACAATGGGGTCCGACATGCAGTACTTGAACCCAAAATCACATCGTAGATCGATGTGTTTTCCAACTTTCATTATTTTGTTACTAATTTAGTTTGTACTTGTTTGTGTAATCCGAAATGACTAAACCAAACATTTTCGAATGCAAAGATAATTAAACTTTTGAAAATCCCATGTTCCGCAGGAAAACTGCTTCTATGAAATTTGTTTTTTGATTTACGCGTTCAAATAAAATGACGCCACCGTTGCGTTTCAACAGCGGTGGCGTTTAGCTTTATCTCCTTTGTGAGATATTATTTCAATTTGAAAGTGATTCCTCCTTGTGCGTATGGAATACCGCTTCCTGAGTCGGCTCCGAATTCAGCTTTGAAACCAAATGCTCTGCTCACGAAAAATCTTGCTCCGATGAATGGGCCGAAGCTGAATTTGTTGCGTGTCGGATTGTCGCCATAGTAGCTATGGTAGTCTGCTCCATCTACGTAGTTCCAAATCTTCCAGTGTCCACCCATTAACAATCCTGCGTAAATGTCGATCTTATCGACCGGATCGAAATGGAATGCTCCACGGAACGCGGCGAACACGTTGTGCTGCTCTGCGTCGTAGTATAGATTGCTTGTGTAGTAGTGTCCGTGATAGTTATATCCGTGGTCTGTGCCCCAAACGTCATATAGGTAGTAGCTGGCCATTCCTCCCAATGAAATAGCGCACTTGCTTCCTATACTTGCTATTCCTCCGTCAATACATAATGACAACGGTGGTATCATGACTTTACGAAAATCAGTCCCGGAATGTGTCGGAGCACCTACTGTGATGTCCATAGCAACACTTCCTTTAGAGAATCCGTCTCCTCCGCTTTTCTTTTTGCTATTTCCTTTTGCTGGAGCTGCGAATGTCAACGCAGCGCACAAAAGACCGCATGTTACAGTTAATAGTTTTTTCATCATTATAAAAATACTCAATCTGTTAACAACAAAAAGTATGCCAAGATTGTTTTATATTTTGCAGAGCCTATACTTTTCTGCAAATTGTTAATAAATGATTATTGTCTTTGTCTGTAGTGGCGATTATGTATTTTTCACCACCGTCTTTGATTCCGAGCTTCTTTCTCAACTCGTCCGCCTGCAACGGAAAGTTTCTGCAAGTGATGTTTGCTCGAGTTATGCCTGCAAGATTTTCCTTTAGCTCTTTCTTGTTCATTGAAAAGCATTTCTCTATAGCGAAACGTCTGCCCGGAAAATCCTCACATAATTCATCTGACGTGAATATATGGCTGAACGGTGCGATTTTCTTCACTTTCTCTGTTGCCAATCTGTCGCTTATGTTGGCTTTCAGTATGGCGACATTTGGCTCGTAAAGATAGGCGAGGGGAGTGCTGTATACGTTGCATCCTGCCGACGTGCCGGGCGTGGATACAGTCAGCTCCTTTGTGCCGTCCGACTTGATGTTTGCCGCTACAATTCTCTTGAATTGGGCGTCTTTCCTGCAGATGAAAAGCAGTTCTTTGCATTCGTTGTCTACAGCCACCACATGCACTTCTTCTACACATCCCAAGTCTCTGACCGCAGACTTAATGTCGAGCATGGGAGACAGCTTGAGCATCATGCGTTCACATTTGTCTAGCAACGTCTCTTTAAGCGACGCTACGTCTGGCTCGCAATCTTTTATCTCCACTGTTTTCTTTCCGTTCTTGTCTCGACGGGCTGGGTCGAGGAAGATCAAGTCGTAGTGAGACGCGGATGCTTTTATCAGTTCGATGCCGTCAGTGTTCGTGGCTGATATATTCGTAGCTCCGAGTGCGCGGAAATTATGCTCTGCTATTTTGCATAGGTCGGAGTTGCGTTCCACGTATTCTGCCGACAGATAATTGCGGGAGATGAAATACAGGTCGATGCCTAAGCCGGAGGTGAGGTCTATCATGGAACTCCCTTTTCCTGCCACTGATTGCTTATACAATGCCGTCTTCTCGGAAGAACATTGCTCCATTGAGAGTTTGACGGGATATATTATGTTTTCTGTGTTCGCAAACGTAGGCAGTTTGGCTTTCGCTATTTGTCTGCCTTCTATTTGTTGCAGGGCTGCTCGGATATCGATCTCTTTACACGACGAGTGTCTCAATGCCAACTTTGCCACATCATCCTCTTGATGAGCGGCGATAAACGCTAGTGTGTCGGCAGAGAAAAAGTTTTGCATGGATTAAGAGAAAACGACAGTCTTGTTCTTGTAAACCAACACTTTTCTGTCGATATGTTTCTCTACAGCGCGAGACAACACGATCTTCTCCAAATCCTCACCCTTGTGGATGAAGCTTTTCACTGAATCTTTGTGAGTGACGCGGGCAACATCCTGCTCGATGATAGGGCCGGCGTCAAGCTCTGTTGTGACATAGTGAGAAGTGGCTCCGATGATCTTCACACCTCTCTCGAATGCCTGGTGGTATGGCTTAGCACCTACGAAAGCAGGCAAGAATGAGTGGTGGATGTTGATGATTTTGTTAGGATATGAGTTGATCATATTCTCACTGATGATCTGCATGTATCTGGCAAGCACGATGAAGTCGATTTTGTTTTCAGCAAGAAGCTCCATCTCTGCTTTCTCTACTTCAGCCTTGTTTTCCTTTGTTACGCTGAACACATGATATGGAATGCCGAATTTCTCGCCAACCCAAGCCAAGTCGGGATGGTTGGAAACGATAAGCGGAATGTCTACATTTAGTTCGCCTGCAGAGTAGCGTGCAAGGATGTCGAAAAGACAATGCGACATCTTGGATACGAATATTGCCATGCGAGGTTTCACGTCTGAAAAATATAGGTTGAACTGCATGTCGTAGCGTGAACCAAACAATGTAGAGAAATACTCGTGCAATTTTTCGCGTGGGATAAGAAAATTTGTCAAATCCCACTCGATACGAGTGAAGAAAGTGTTCTGCTGATAATCCACGTGCTGGTCAAGGTATACGATGTTTCCCTTGTTGACGTTTATGAAGTTAGTCACAGCCGCCAAGATACCCTCCTGGTCAGGACAGTGGATAAGAAGTATCGCAGTGTTGCTTTTCTGTTCCATATCAAATAATTTCTTTTTATGGTGCAAAAATAAGAATTATGATGGGGATATGCAATTATAAATGTTAAATGCGGAATGCTAAATGAAAATTATATATGATTATAACGACAAAAAGGAACGCTTGAAGCATTCCTTTTTGTCGTTATTGATGTTGATCTGGTTTATCTCATCAGTGTGAAGTGTCCGAAGTATTGTTTGTCGATCTCCTCAATGTCGATCTCATACCAATAGTCGGTTGCTGGCATCTTTTGTCCGTTGTATGTTCCGTCCCAACCATCTTCGAAGCTAGATCCTTCTGATTCAAGCAATAGCTTGCCGAAGCGGTCGTAGATTCTGACATAAGAATTCGGATATACGCTGATATTCTTTATAATCCATCTGTCGTTTACGCCGTCGCCGTTTGGAGTAAGAATCATTGTTGGCTCTGGCACTATTTCCTCGATTTTGAATGGCTGCTCAGAAGAACATCCCTTACTGTCCTGAACTATTAGCATATGTTCTCCGAAAGACTGTTTTTCAAGAGTTCCTGTGCTCGACTCAATCTCACCCAAATCCAAACTTCCTGCCTTTTTCTCAGATCCTAGGAACATGTGGTAAGGTGTCGTTCCGCCTTCGATTGTGTATTCAACTGTTCTTTCCTCACTGTCTACAGAATCGATAGTCAGTACTGGCACTGGGTTGACAGTGATTTTTACAGTCTCTTTTGCGTGACATCCCTTAGCCAACGGGTCTTCGGAAGCTGGGATAGTTGCGTCTACGTAAAGAGTGTAATCTTTTGTCTCTTCCAAATAGACAGTTGGACTTAAGATGTTTTCTGGTATCTCAGGATCCCAATGCATTTTGTAGTCTACTGGACAAATCAGAGTGTTGTTCATACTTGCAGGCTGTTTCTCACAGACTTCATACTGGTTGAATGCCATACGTAGCTTCAACTGTATGCTGACCACTTTGATATTCCATATTGTGTCTCTTGGACATCCGGATTCAGTCTCTCCATGTATTGTGGCTTGGAACTCACCGCTTTCTGGATATTCTCTTCCAAACAGGAACTGATCTCTACAGATAAGTGTGTCTTTTGTGACGTTTCCACCTTCCTCTACGATCAAGAACAGTTTTACTGTACTGTCGCATCCGTTTGGTCCGATGTGTGTGTAGCTCAATTGTTTTTTCATTGGAGTGTTGTATACGACACCATCGTCAAAGACGAAATTGTCGCTTGGACAAACGCTCTTCTCACCCAAATCATTTACGACAGGTGTCAATACTTTTATATTATATATAACTACACTATCACAATGATATTGAGTTTGGTTCCTTATAGGTGCAGAAGTATATGATCCTCCTGTGCTGTAAGTTACGCCTTCCACACTTGATCCCTCACAAATAGTTGTGTCAATAGTGTTGCTCTTATTAGGATGAACAAATACCAGTTGGGAATGTGTACAACCACCTTCCATAAATGTTATCGGATCACCAACTGTTTCATCTACAGTGTCATACAGTCTGCTGTTTTTTTCGTATGTAGTTCCCTCACATATGTGAGCTGGGTCATCTGGAATAGATGCTGCCACCACTTTCTGACAATTTTGTATAGTCTTAGGACATCCTGAAGCCCAATAAGTTGTATCTCCTGGCATAGGAAATGTTCCTGCTGTTGGGTTGGCGGCGTTAAGACATTCATGGTAGGTCTTGATATCAGGCAGTGTTGTCACAGACTCATATGTCATGTTGAAATCCGCATCTATACCTGGGAAACTGACCATTGATTGTGTTGGGTCTGTACCTAGGAGCAGATTTCTTGTTCCGTATTGAAAGTTTTTAGTTGAGTCTTGACATAGAGTCACATAAATGTCATCTCTTCTTACATTGATTGTCTCTGTCTTTTGAACAGAACATATATCGTTGTTTAGATTTCCTGAAGAAGCGATAGACACCTTGTATACTCCATTATGAAGATCTTTCTCGAATGCATCAATTTCATATATGATCTTTGCTCCGGAAGTGTAGTTTACAGGACTGCCTAATGGCACGTATTCAGAATCATCTGCGCCGATAGGCTTTTTGTACCACTGATACTGCACACCACTATATGAACCTCCAAAGTACTTGTCGAATGCTGCCTGGTCATACTTTGCCTCTAATACGGCTTTCTCCTTGTATTTGAAAGTTGTTGGTTTGTCGATTGTTATCTCAGGTTGCTGAACCTCGATTACGATATCATCAAGAGCCAAGTCGTATCCAGCGGCAAATGCATCAATAGCCTTTACTGAAAATACAATGTCTGTGCCTGATGATTTGAAAAGCAATTCCAATCGTGTCCATGCAGATCCATCGTTGATGTTGCCTCCTTGTTCATTCAAAACGTTATCTGATTCTGCAGAAGATATGGATAGCTTTACTTGATTTGCCGCTGTCGCTGAAGGGTTGAGGTTGCGCATGTATGCAGAGAATTTAAACTGTATGTCTGAACATGACACAGCCAATTTTTTTTGGTACAGAGGCTCTCCGTTTTTAATTATTTCTTGTTTTTGAGCTTCTGTCAATCTTCCTCCTGTGAATTTCGCGTCATCACAGTCGAACACCATAAAGTATCCTATTGTTGAATCACTCTCATATGTGTGGTCGCTTACGTCATTCCATCCTCCTGCTGCAGTCATCAATGGTGTTCCGATTCTGTTTAGCGCATTTTTTGTGGATTTCACAACCATATATGTTCCTGCTCTAGGATTAACGATTGGACTGAAGTTCAACATTGTTGTGAAATCTGTTGGCTCATCTGTTCTCATTGCAGGAGCATTTGGGTCGTTTCCTCCGAAATCCTCATTGGATACGACTCTCCATTCCATCTTGACATTATCTTCCGCATTGACTGTTGAAAATGTTGCCAACGTTAATAGTCCTAATAATATTTTAGTAAAATTCTTCATCATACTCATAAACCCTATTATTTCTACATTCGAATTTTTCTATTTAGCAAAAATAATAAATTTCCAAACTTGGTATTCTTTTTTTTGTTTTTTTTAACACTTGCCTATTGTATAACATAAAAAATAGGAAAAAACAATTCGAATTTATATTCCTGAATGCAGAATGTGATTAAAACTTGAAAGTTGGGTCGGAATCGTTTTGACCAACTGCTATGTTATCTTCATTGAATTTTTTGTTGATGAAAGGGAGTGTGCTTGACTAAACAAAAAATTGCCACACCGTGATTAAATTAAACTCCTCTGAAATAAGGAATTGGGGTACGCGTTTCCTTTGTAATCCTCCGTGCGATGCAAAACAAGGCTGCAAGCAACCTTGAGTCGAGGCCCGCCATTGTAAACGACAATTTCACCCGGTAAGTTTTAATAATTGTAAAGTTTAACAATCAATAGACGGCGTGGCAATGATACAAAAGTAGCCTTTTTTACGTATATGGCAAAAGTTTACGCTTTTTTTGTTAATTTTGCGTTCGATTTCGATAATGATATGGCTAATAAAGGAACTATTTATCTTATCCCTAACACTCTTGGAGAGTGTGACATCGACAATCTTTTTCCACAATATAATTATGTTGTGATACGAAGATTGCGTCACTTCATCGTTGAGGATGTACGCACTGTCAGAAGATTCCTGAAGCGTGTGGATAAGGAGATTGATATAGACGCGTTGACTTTCTACACTCTCAACAAACATACGTCTCCAGAGGAAATCACCACTTTCCTTAAACCGGTGCTTGATGGCAATGATGTGGGCATTATCTCGGAGGCTGGCTGCCCGTGCGTGGCTGATCCCGGTGCTGAAGTGGTGAGGATTGCGCAAAGAAAGGAGATAAAGGTGGTGCCGATGGTTGGACCGTCGTCTATACTTATGGGACTTATGGCTTCCGGATTCAACGGGCAGAGTTTTGCTTTTGTCGGATATCTTCCTATAGAATCATCGGATAGATTGAACACAATAAAAAAACTTGAGCATAGGGCATCGTCGGAACATCAGTCTCAAATTTTTATCGAGACACCATATCGCAATATGAAGATGCTAGAGACTCTTCTTCAAACTCTTCAGCCTAACACTCTTCTATGTGTGGCCTGCGATGTGACTTTAGAAACGGAATATATAGTGACGAAGACGGTGGCGGAATGGAAAAAGATGACGTTGCCTGACTTGAATAAACGTCCTTCGATATTCATTATATATAAATGATTCCGTATTTAATATGTAAATAACGCTGCGAAATTGGCAATGCCAAGATTAAGCAGTCAATACAACAATAGAACGTTTTAGAAAAAGATTTGAAAAATCTTGAAGATAGGGGACTCCGTGATGGTGTTCCCTAATTTTTTTGTTTACACTTTCCTGTATTAAGGTGCTCTTATTTTGGATAATAAATACAAATCGTTAACTTTGTATAGAACATTTAGATTTAAATTCACATTAGTTTAATATCATGGAACAGAAAATCCCATACAAGATTTATCTTTCGGAGGATGAGATACCTACAGCTTGGTACAACCTTCGTGCAGACATGAAGCAGAAGCCAGCTCCGCTTCTTAATCCAGCTACTCTTAAACCTCTTACTGCTGATGAGCTTAGCGCTGTGTTCTGTCGTGAGTTGGTAGAGCAGGAACTTGATGAAAACACAAAATTCATCGCTATTCCGGAAGAAATCCGTAATTTCTATAAGATGTACCGTCCTTCACCAGTGGTTCGCGCTTACTGTTTGGAGAAGGCTCTTGGCACTCCTGCTGAGATCTATTATAAGTTTGAGGGTAACAACACATCTGGTAGCCACAAACTAAACTCTGCCATCGCTCAGGCTTACTACGCTAAGAAGCAGGGCTTGAAGGGTGTGACAACTGAGACTGGCGCTGGTCAGTGGGGTACAGCTCTTTCTATGGCTTGTGCATATTTCGGTCTAGACTGTAAGGTTTATATGGTGAAGTGTTCTTACGAGCAGAAGCCGTTCCGACGCGAGGTTATGCGTACTTATGGTGCGTCTATCACTCCTTCTCCGTCAAACACTACAGAGATCGGACGTAAGATTCTTGAGGAGTTCCCTGGCACAACAGGTTCTCTTGGTTGCGCTATCTCAGAGGCTGTTGAGGTTGCCACTCATTCTGAAGGTTACCGCTATGTTTTGGGTAGTGTGTTGAATCAGGTGCTTCTTCACCAGAGTGTGATCGGTCTTGAGGCAAAGGCTGCTCTAGACAAGTATGGAGTTAAGCCAGATATCATCATCGGTTGCGCTGGTGGTGGATCAAACCTTGGTGGACTTATCGCTCCATTCATGGGAGAGAAGTTGAGAGGCGAGAACGACTACAGAATCATTGCTGTTGAGCCTGCATCTTGTCCAAGCTTCACTCGTGGTAAGTACGCTTACGATTTCTGTGATACAGGTAAGATCTGTCCGCTTGCTAAGATGTACACTCTAGGTAGCGGATTCATTCCGTCTGCAAGCCACGCTGGTGGTCTTCGCTTCCACGGTATGACTTCTACGCTTTCTGAACTTTACCATCAGGGAATGATGGAGGCTGTGGCTGTAGAGCAGACAAGTGTGTTCGAGGCTGCAACTCAGTTCGCTCGTGTTGAGGGTATCCTTCCAGCACCTGAGTCGTCTCACGCTATCCGCGTCGCAATCGATGAGGCTTTGAAGTGCAAGCAGACAGGAGAGAAGAAGAAGATCCTATTCGGTCTTACTGGTACTGGTTACTTCGACCTTGTTGCTTACGAGAAGTTCAACAATGGCGAGATGGGCGACTATATCCCAACTGACGAGGATATCCAGAAGGGTTGGGCTTCAATGCCAAAGGTTGACCTTTAATTAAATTCATAATGCATAATTCATTATGCATAGACAAACAAATAAAGCCGGACTTTTGAAGCCCGGCTTTGTTTTTGTTGTTAACGTCAACGTTATATTACATTCCAACTGGCTGAGTAAGAGTCACGTATCCGTTCTTCAAGTTGATGAACTTAGCGATCTCCTCTCTGTCGATATGTCCGCAGACGCAAGTTTTCAAATCATTGGCTGCGCAGAATAGATAGATGTTCTGACTGATGTAACCAGTGTCAGTGGCACCGTAGAATGCCATGCCGTGCTCGTCGAAGCCTTCCATCTTGTCGTAGTTGGCAACCATGATCAAATCAACACTTGAGTTAGCGTGGAAAGGATTCTTTCCTGCCTGAGCACGGAAATCACCCTTGTTGACTAAAGTCAACTTGTGGCCTACGGGATGGTATAGATATACAGCTGATTTTGTGCAGACATAGACATCAATCTCCTGAGCGTTTCTTGCTGTAGGTGCAGTTAGACGTGGATCATCGGCTACATGTCTGTTGACGCCTGTTGCAGTCCAAAGTAGGTTAGAGATAGTCTGGTCTGACAAAGCGTCTGGCTTGAAATTACGGTTAGTTACACGAGCTGTCAAGGCATCGTATAGAGGCATGCCTCCTGTTGTCTGAGGAGCAGGAAGAATGATTGAGTCCGCTACCAAAGTGTCGATTGAGAAAACTGGATTTTCTTCCTTTGCAGCACATGTAGATTCTGCCTTACCTGTGCAAGTTTCTGCCTTCTCTGCTTTTCCGCATGATGATAAAGAAGAAAGTACGCAAGCTACACAAAGTGCTGAAGTTAAAAGTTTCTTCATTTTAGTGAATGAGATTATTATGATTGTTGAAATCTTATTATGACGTCGCAATGTTTTAGGAGATTATATAGCAGTTGTATAATATGAGGATTGTTAAGGGCGGAACGCCCTAACTCCCCTTCCTATGCGAGCCCGTAGGGCGAGCATAAAAATAAGCGTGTTTGGACAACTAGTATATGATTACCATAATTTATTGCTATGCAAAAATATAAAATTCTGACAAATAAAATGATTGCGTTAATTATAAAATTGTGATGCTCGATTTTGAATTTATTGTGCTAAAATAGTGGCTTTGTCGATAAAAATGAATACTTTTGTAGAAAAATTAAACAAACAGTTATGACAGAAATTAAAGGTAAGTGGGCACTTGTAACTGGTGCATCACGTGGTATCGGAGCTTTGGCAGCAAAATTCTTGGCAGAAAGAGGCTGCAACGTTGTTCTTCAGAGTAGAAAAAAATCTCATCTTGACGCTACTTTGGCAGAGGTTAAGGCAATGGGAGTTGAGGCTTACTCGGTAGAGTGCCAGCTTGAGGATGACAAAGACGTAAAACGTATGCTAAAGGAGATCGATGACAAGGGTACAAAGATTGAGATCGTTCTTAACAATGCAGGTATCCAGGTTACATATCGTCCTTTCCCAGATTATTATAACACACCAGCAGAGGATTTCGTTGAGAGCTTGAAGGTTAACACAATTGCTCCAATGATTATATGCTACCACTACTTGCCACGCATGATCGAGGCTGGTTTCGGTAGAATCGTCAACACTACAAGTGGTATCAATCTTGAGCCAGAACAGGCTGCTTACTCAGCAAGTAAGGCTGGTCTTGATAAGATCACTAAGGATTTGGCTTCTAAGATCGACGGTACTGATGTCGTGATCAGCTTAACTGATCCAGGTTGGTGCCGTACAGACTTGGGTGGCCCTAACGCTCCTAACGCTCCAGAGAGTGCATTGCCAGGAGTTGTTCTAGGAGTTTTCGCTGACGACAAGAAGTCAGGTAGAATCATCTCTGCTCAGGATTACGCAGGTTTGACTCTAGATCAGGCTCTAGCAAAGTTGAAGTAAGGAAGTATTGAATATTAGGATGTTAGAATTAGACATTTTTAAATAGAAGGAGAGTCGTTTGACTCTCCTTTTTTTTATGTTTTTTTACAACTGATGGTTGTATTGTTGTGTTTTTTTATTATTTTTGCGCTTAATTAAAGTAACGGCAAAATGACTTTTGATAAAATCCTTGATAACAGTACTCTTTGGGCGGTTCGCTATGACGGAGAAGAAGATAATGCACTTCAACGTTTATTCGAACAATGGAGTGCCCCAGAATGGTTGGTTGAATTCTTTTTACAGAATATTTCTGATTTGACGTCTTATTTTAAGATTACAGATATCAACCAAGCAATTTATGATACAATTGATGATAATTATAGGTTGCAATGTTTGATTCTTGATATATCTCCTGATGCAGATCTGGATAAATTATTTCGTCCGTTAGAGAATTCAAGAACAAGTGAGATTCTGTTAAGTAAGGAGAAGGCAAAAGTTAAAGATAGGAAGGGGCATGCATCTTGGTTGAGGATATATGCCATCAAGTTAGAACCAGGGTGCTATATTATAACTGGAGGTGCAATAAAACTAACAAGAACAATGCAGGAACGTGAACATACACTGTCTGAATTACACAAGATTGAAAAGGTTCGTCAATATTTGATAGAATCTAATGTGATAGATTCTGATGGTTTTCTTGATTACTTGTCTGAGATTGGTTAATGCTGTTTGATTATGGAAAACAATTCGAAAACAATTGAGTTTTTAGAGAATCATAAGAGTTCAACTGCCTCTTCATGGCGTACTGAAGCAGAGTGGAGACGTGACAATTGGTCATGGTTACGTCATTCTCAACGAATAGCGGTGAAAGTACTTCTTCAAATGAAGCGAAATGGAATGACACAAAAAGCACTTGCAGAAAAGATTAATTGTACCCAACAATATGTTTCAAAAATTCTCAAAGGAAAAGAGAACTTGTCTTTAGAGATGATTTCAAAGTTGGAAGATGCATTAGACATTCATCTGATTTATGATGAAGAAGAGATCTATAAAGGTATTGTGGCTGAAGATCAGTTCGTTTGGTAGTGTAAAATGAACTGTGTCAAGTATTAAATTCAACTCAATTTTTTGCTGTT
>JAKSKU010000020.1 GCA_024401565.1 Paludibacteraceae bacterium | reverse complement strand
ACATACAGGCTATCATCGCATGGCAACACATACACTTTATGGAAGACGGTGCGTTTGCATTCTCTTTCATTGACCGCCTCTATCTCCACTGTGTTCATGCCAAGACGCTGCATTTCCTGGCCGTAGTAGAATTTGCCCAAGTAGGTTGTGTCTACACCGTCCACATACAGGCTATCATCGCATGGCAACACATACACTTTATGGAAAACGGTGCGTTTGCATTCTCTTTCATTGACGGTGTCTATCTCCACTGTGTTCATGCCAAGACGCTGCATTTCCTGGCCATAGTAGATTTTGCCCAAGTAGGTTGTGTCTACACCGTCCACATACAGGCTATCATCACATGGCAACACATACACTTTATGGAAGACGGTGCGTTTGCAGCCTAATGCATTTACACTATCATATTCTACTGAATTCATACCTAGTTTCAACAACTGCTGTCCGTAATAATACTTTCCTAAATAAGAAGTATCAACTTTCACCACTTTGACAGTGTCTGTGCAATGGAATTCATAGGCTCCTATACACGTTGAATCGATTCGTTCCACCCCTCTTTGGTCTGTGTCTATAAAAAAGATACGATGGAAACGTAAACTATAACCATTCGCCAACACATGTTTCGTAAGAGGCACCACATCAACTAAAGAATTATAATGCTCCACAGATGGTATAAAAGTACCGTCTGACACATCTCCAGACAAAAACTCAGAGAAAGAGATTGCCGGGATTACGATATCTTTCTTTCCCATATATTCGTTTGACACGCTATAGATATTATGATCAGACGTTATATACGATCCATCACTAAATCCAATCTTTGCAAAAGACAGCAGATTACCTTCAAGCGACGTTTTCTTTGGCAAATCCATCACACACTCTTTGTTAGGTACAATGATTGTATTATTGTACAAGACTGCAGATGCAGAATCGGCACAATCAAGCAACGTTTTCTTTATATCCACAAACGTCGAATTCGTCATTTTCAGCTCTCCGTCCGTCAAAGTGAATCCATTGACAATATGAGTAAAGCTACAATTATTAACCGTCAGATTCATACAAGAAGGGAAATCTTTGACATATGAGAATCTACAATTTGAAAAATCCAGTTTCACATTTCCCGTAAGATTTATCAATTTATCACAATTAGTGAATGAGCAATTAGAAATAGAGACACTGACATTTTCAACTTTCTTGGGACATTTAAAGCCCAAACATGCGTTTACATTACCAACGAAATGGATTCCATCAAATGACGACATTCCTTCTTCCTGGAAAAAAATATTAAAGTAAGACGACACATTATCTCCTCTATTAGAGAACTCCAAACTTTCATCTTCGGAAATCACATTATCATCATCATTAATATCTGAATGAAAAACAGTATGATACTTTGTTGGATCAGGAGCCTCTTTTTCATCTGTTATGTTCTTTCGGAAACCTCCCACTATATGAACATGCTTTTTTCTCTCTGGGACATAACGATCATACGATATACCCGAAACCAATGTGAATTTATCACTAAACGGGAGATAAATGCCTTCCGCAATATAAAATGTGACTTCCGTATCCGCATATTGGTAGTAATCGATAAACGCCTTTCCTGACAATGCGTTTTCCCAAGAAGATCCATCTCCAGAACCAGATCCATTGACCTTAACATAGTATTTCTTGACACTCACATCTGGTTTGACTAGTAGCTTCCCTATTTTTTCGCGACATTCAGAACCAGACATTTCGTTCAAAATAACCTTATAAAGTCCAGCCTTGTCATAAGTTTGTCCGTCAAGCTGTTCACCGACACTGATTTCGTAATTCATACCAACAAGCTTCTTTTTATATTCGAATGATCCCATACATGTGATATCACATCTATCCACACCACACTGATCCTTTGAAACCACCGTCTTCGACAAAGGGAATTTTAAATATTCACTTCCGACAGAATACCCCGACAACATAAACGATTTTGTAAAACCTCCATTATAAGCCAAAGTGTCGCTCAACAAAGAGAACGCTTTTTCCAGAAAGACGTTGCTCTTTTCAGACAACGTAGCCATCACTTGCTTATCGACTGCATTGCTGAACAGGTTGTGAGCCACATTCGAAAGATTGTCTATATTGATTGCAGAGGCTTTTATTATATTTCCGACACAATTCAAGTCTGCCTTTCTGACAAGAAGAGAGATATCGTCCCCAACTATCGTATTGTTGTACAGATCCACGGAAGCGATATACGTCTCAACACTAATTGTTTTATTCTTATGGAAAGAACAGTTGACGAAGGAATATTTAGACACAATCTCTCTTTCATACAGATACGGATCGACTTTTACTATGCTATTGTTGTAGATAGCACACGACTCCAGCCTAATGTTTCCATAAAAATTTGTCCATGCGTTCGCATTATTGTAGATTTCACATTGCGACACTAGCACATCCATGTCGCCGCCCAAGAAAGAGAACGCTGACGAGCCGTCATGAAAAACACATTTGTCTACAGACACGTCTATTTTTATTCCATTCTGATTGATGTCTGACGTCACCGACAACATACCATCATTCTTATCTTTGGCAGTTTGTGTAGCCTTCATCTCAATTCCCGATATCAGGATCTTTGACGGTCTGGACAATTCGTACGAGATCACATTGTACGAGTTGTCTGCTTTAGAGGAATAATCGTTTCCTTTGATATCTCCACTGAATACAGTCTTGTTGTTCTGTGGATCTGGAGTCTCGCCGTTCTGTGGATTCCACGAATAACCGCCAATCAGATTGACTGCCTTTTTTGTATGAAAGACCTTATTCTGCGATTCAGCAGACTTGTTATAATTCTTATCACAAGTTGGGATATACACACCAGACGCTATATGGAATGTGGCTCCGTCTTTTACCATTCCCAAAGCTGTCGCAAAAGACTCGCAGTTCATCGCATCATCCCAAGATGAACCGTCTCCCGATCCAGAGCCATATTGCCTCACATAATAATCATCTCTTGTATAGTCGATCGCATTCGCGCACAAACAAAGGCACAAGAATAATGCCTGAAGAAATACTCTTTTTCCCATCTTCTTATTTTTACTGCACTATTTTTTTCTCTTTTTTTCGATGCCATAAGAGAGCATCACCTCATGTGTGTTGGATGGCAACAGGTTTTCCGTACCCAATCCTAAATCAAAGGAGTATCCCAAACGAAACTTTTTCACCTCAAATCCTATCGAAAATGAAACCATCGACTGATAAATCTCATCATGCAAGTCCGGACGCCACGACACACCAGCCCAATATGAGCGTTTTAAGAAAAACAATGCCGCTACATCCATCACGTTGTTGCCATTCTGACGCATAAAAGAAAACGTTGGTATCATATCCAACTTATCGCTAAACTGGCATGGTACAGAGACATACACATAGAGATGTCTTCCTGGCATGAATGTAGTCTGCGTTCTGTATGTAACATGAGCCGTAGACAACCCACACGAGAAATGCGGATTGTTCCACTCCATTCCGACATTAAAGTCTGGCGAAATCTTCGTCTCTTTCCCCACTAAATATGAGTCATCTGTTTCGTCATCCATTGAATGTACAGAAGGATCAAGACTGACCATATTCATTCCAGCACCCAACCCCAACGACAAAATATTTGTGGCATTGAGATTGAACTGATAGTTGTAGATAAGTTTTGCGTTAGACGTGTATCTACCTACGCCCATTGCATCTATCCACGCGGATAATCCAAACCCTGATTGGATTTTTTCTATATAATTGGTAACATTCAATACGCTAGTTTTCGGAGCATTCTCAATACCCACCCACTGCAATCTTCCATACAGGAATATATCCAAATCATTGGTATTTCCTGTCGCCGCTGGATTCTTATTCACTCTTGAAAAATACTCTTGAGACAACAAGACGTCCTGTTGGGCATTAACCGTCATAAAAATTGTTCCTAACCAAACGGAACAAAGGACTCTAAACAAATATTTCATTTTATTTTATATTACAAGCCATAATACGAATACCTATTTTATTCTTCCTCCTGTTTCTGCTTTGCGAAATATATATCCGCGTCGCCTCCCTTATCCGAAATATAGAACGGGACTCCCCCGACAACCACAAAATTGTAGTCGTTGGCGTCACTATTGAACACAGATTCCATAATACTTACAGGAGAAGAATCGGCCAACGTCTTTATATAAATATTGAGCCCTTTGTATGCGGCTTCCCTATCAGACGAAAAATAGAGCACATTGTCAGAATCAACAAACGGATAATCATCATCTCTCTCACTGTTCACACTCTCTAGATTGATCGGTGCCGACCACGACTGTCCATCTCCTTTTCGCTCTATATACCAGATATCCAAGCCTCCTTTTCCTCCTTCCCTATTGGAAGAGAAATAAATACGGCTTCCTTTGTTGGCAACACACGGGTTGAACATGGGTTCTTTTTGCTTTGGATTCTTTCGAAAACACCATTTACCATAAAACAATGTTGAACCACACCCAATCTCCCTGTCTGTATCATAACCGTCAATATTCAGTTCTTGGGGATTTGACCATAATCCGTTTTTCAGTTCACAACTGTATAGGACCCCTTTTGACGAGAAATATAAAACATCTTTGTACTCCGAAAACTGGCCTTCTATTCTCAGATTTTTCAAATCGTTTCGCACTTCATTGGCTGAGATATCATTGTTGGCAATGAATGTTGTCGAATGAACATCCTTATCCCTGACAAAGAACAATCTGTCTCTGACCGCCGACAATCCACTCTCCTTCTGTGTTGTGCTAACGGATGATTTCTCTATGGAGACACCTTCCAAAAACTTGTTTTCAAAAGCATGACACCCCAACGCACATACCAATAAGACTATTGTAGTTAATTTCTTCATTGTTAAAACATTGTATCGACAGAGTTTTTTCGCATCTGTAATGATTTTCGTATATGACTTCAAAAAATTTGACAAACAATAATGCGTTTATAGACGCGTTACCATCCATTATTGAATTGCGACTATCGGCATCTTCCTTTGTGGAAAACACCGAATAATTGGAGACCAAACAAACAAATGAGATCCAAACAAAATGAAATAACCCAGAACTAAAAAGGGTCTCAGTTCGTCTATGCAGTCTAGCCAAAATTTGTCGCAAATATCGCTGAATATAAGGCATTTATAGACGCGTTGTCCAACTAAACAAAAATACTACCCCTGAGAGTATTCACTATTCCAGTTGGCCTCATCATCGCCCTTCGTTCCGTCTAGTTTAATCACAAAACTTTTAGCAGGAAAGTATGGTGTGATATGTATATCTAGATATATTCTGTCTTTCTGATTCGGATCTTGCTCCAAACGAAGAACTTTTGATCGTTCGATCAACTTGTCTGGACCCTGAATACTATCCAAAAACTTAACAATCTGGCTTCGAAGGTCTCTTTCCGTTTTACCGCTCCAATTTTCAAACGAACGACGGTTCAAGAAGTCGAACAACACCTTTGTCACATAATCGAACACTCTCACCACTGAATACGTCTGCAGACCCAAGTTGTCGCCATTAAACAGTGTCTTTGCGGAGAACGCCATCACCTTGCCATACTCATTGACCATCGGCACCAACCCTATCGACTCAAGCAATGAAATCTCACTCTTACGAAGCGGAAACACAACCGATTCCACCTCATTCAAACCACCATATTTCTTACCTGCAGTAACCTGAGACATCAATGTGGTGTAGACTTTTCCTGCAAGCGCGGCTGCTGGTGACACATGCAAATCCTCGTCCTCTCCCAATTCCTTGTAGGCGTTGCGCCCCACCAACCAATTGCAGCACATGACGGTATTGCTCTTATAGGTGTCTCCTCCGGCATGATCGGCAGAAGTGAACATGTCCACCACATCGTCCGGTTGATCCAAGTCGGCAAAGTCGGTGAACAACATCACTTTGTTTGCATTGGCAATTTTTGACCATTTGTCGAGCACCATGTTGGAGCCAAGATAGCCAGGCACAACAAGTAAGCCATAATTGTTGCGCAAATCCAGACGATCATAGTTCTGCTTGAGTTCCTCCTCCACATGGTCGATAAACCGACTGTTGTCAAGATCTGTCAGTTGCTCCATTGTAGCATTCATGACAGTGACATTGTTCAGTTTGCTCTCCTCTGTATTCTTATAAAACAGTTGGATAGCTCGATACGACTGCTCCAAATCTTTTACCGTCTCCACAGCCACCAACTGATTCTTAGCCAATAGTTTACTTACCGACAAAGCCTTTGTTTCGCATTGTTCTACCATCTCCGGAACATTCTTGCTGTTGGCAAGCATCTCTATCCAAAGATCTATTTTATTAGCTAGTGTTTCTCTTTCCTTCTTCTTTTGCTCCTCAACAAGGAACATTTTTTTGCGAGCCTTACGCTCCGGATTCATGTTTTGCAGCCCATCGATTGCATTCTCCAGAAATGAAAAGCCTCCATATCGAGCCAACATCCCCAATGACGCCTCCAACGATTTACCAGAACCCCTGTTTTCATTTAATTCAGACGCTGCAGTCTGAATACGTTGAGCTTGAATATCAGCCATAGACGTTAAATTTTAGATCCCAGATTCTTTTAGTTCCTCTCTCAACTTGGTAAGAGCATCTATCATTCCTTGACGCGACTCTTCGTTTTCCAACGCCTTCTGAAGCACTTTGTTGGTACGAAGCTGCTTTATCAATTTCTCATAAAAATCCTGTTCTATAGACAATCCTTTCAAGAAACTGCTATGTTCCGTCATCTGTTTTACTTGAAAATCAGCAGTATTTGAAAATCTGAAGTTTTCTCTGACAGATTCTCCATCCATGGTCTCAAACTCAACATCTACATTAGGCTGATACTTGGCATACACGTCTTCAATGGTCTTTAATCCCTCCACTGTTTCCGGATTTATCGGATCCTCAGACGTCAACTTACCGACAAACAAAGTGCGGTTCTGCGGTATATTCCCTATTGCTTCCGAAGCCTCAACAGGACGTTCGTTGCCTCCGATTCCATAATTTAGAATTCCCATCTTGCGTTTAATAAAATTCAAAACATTCAAAAAAGAAAGGAAGAAAGGCAACGTCATGCCCTTCTCCCTAAAAACGCATTTAAGCCTTTGGCCAATTTTCCTCATATTCTGCACCACCAATCTTTATGATTTGAGCAGAAATTGTAACATTGATTGACATAGGAGCGCTACCGATGATATCAATACCTTCGGCATACTCGATGATGTAAGCATTCTCAAAAGAAAGCTCTTTCATCTTTCCCTCTTCGTCTCCCTTTTTGAACACAATGCTTCCATTGAAGGGTTTGAACTGGTTGACCATAGTCTCCAAGATTGTTGTGTCTTCTGTTGACTCTACTCTGACAGAGATGCGACCGCCGTAAATGTTTGAGGATGGACGACCTTTTGAATCAACATCACGCTTAAGTGAATAACTGCACTCGAGCACATCGTACTCTTTTTCGCCTAAATTTAAAGTGGATCTAAACGCCATAACTTTAAAATAAATACATTAATTAATAACTAAACATACGTTCACCTTCGTAAAAAACTAATCCTACTTAAATAGAATGTTTTTTTGCTGTTACCGTAATTTTTCGCGTGCAAAATTAATATCTATTCATACTTTCTCCAAATAAAACCGCCATAAAATTAGCCCTAAAAAAGAAATAAAGCACAATAATATAAAATTCAACAACTTATATAAAACACAAATTTGAAGCAGTCCACGCGTTTTTATTTGTTATGGTTCTTACGTCGTGTCGTCCTGTTAATAAGAAAGAGAAAACGTGCCGTCATTTACCACAGACAATCCCAAAGACTTATTTTCAATTATTTATATAATTATATAGACAGCACATAATGCCAAAAGAAGAGACATTACAATATTTATCTGCTTCATATACTCGACAAAAAATTTCCGTAGAAAAGAACCGGCAAGCAACCAAACCAGATTGCCTCCTGGACCCGCTATCGTAAGCAATGCGGCAACGACAAAAAGATCTGAAAGACGGTTGGAATATGGCAACACATACACTGAAAATGCTGTCAGGTCAAACAGCATCATCTTGGCATTAGTAAGCTGCACAACCATTCCCGACGCAAACGAGCACTCCTTGGCGTCTCCTTCCCCAACGTCGGCACGATGATACATTTTCCACGCAAGCCATAACATATACACACTACCCAAATACTTGAGCCACCTGACGTATTCTCCCAACACGTCCCCTAGAAAATGAGTCAGCAATGCCAACACACTCACGGCAATCCAAAAGCCAACAAGTTCTCCCTGCCACATCCTTAACGCCCGTTTTCGCCCATATTTCAACACACAGGCCAACGCATACAGATTGGCCGGACCTGGAGTATAGCCGACCGCAAAAATAGCAAACATTATCGACGGAAGGAGTTCTATCGGCATACTTTAGCAATTGATTATCAGCACCATTCAAATTTATCTTTGCCTGCACCAATTTCAAAATGCAGTTTTACAATACCTAGATCCAACGAGGTATAGCCAGCCAATGAAAACTTCTTTTTCGCCTTTACAAGAGGTTTGCCATTTTGCTCCCCAACATACTCCAAAAAGAATTTCTGCTGGTTGACGGCAGTTGGGGCCAAACGCGCGGCCTCCACACCCTTGCGAAACCAATCCGGAGTGTCATCACTGACGTTGCTTATTTCTGATATAGAACGATGCTTACGCTCAGTCCCTTGCGTCTCACCATAACCAAGAGCAATATAGCAGACGATTTTCTCTCCGTCGCCCAGGGTATAAGTGCCCTCCACTTTTTTATACGTCAATCCAGCCCAACAAGTGTTTAGGCCAAGCTGTTGGGCTAAAAGAACAAGTTGTTCGCCATAGTAGCCGGCCCTCTCGTCTAAATCATCAGCTATCTTGCCTGCCACTACGAAATAGTTTGAAATGCCTCCAAACAAGCCATAGTTCAGAATACTCTTGAATCCTTTTGGCTCGTTAGTGATGAGCTGGATATGCAGATTCCCTTCTGAATTGACCTGATCTATTTTTTGTTTAATTACGGCAATCACATCTTCAGGCAGAGGTATATCCTTGTATTTTCTGACCGAATGACGCGCCTCTATTGCTTCAAGTAACGTCATAACTTAATCTCTTTTTTATTCGGCAAATTTATGAATTTGCCTCAAACCATCACAAAAAATAGAATATTTTATATGCAGACGCATTAATTTTGTGTAGAAGTGACATAATTTGTATCTTTTTTTGGAAAATATGTTTAAATTTGCGGTGAAAACCAAAAGTATTCACTACGACTATGTATACATATGAACATCCCCATCCGTCGGTCACAACAGACTGTGTCGTTTTTGGATTCGACGGTGAATCGCTCAACCTTTTGTTAATCGAAAGAGGTATTGAGCCATATAAAGGAACATGGGCTCTACCCGGTGGTTTCGTAAGAATGAATGAGACTGCCGAGGAAGGTGCTTTGCGTGAACTTCAGGAGGAAACAGGTGTGGAGGACATATATGTAGAGCAGTTCCACACATTCACAGCTGTCGACCGAGACCCACGTGAACGAGTGATGACAATCGCCTTCTTGGCGTTTGTGCGTCAGGAGAAATATTCGGTCATTGCTGGAGACGATGCAGTGCAGGCCAAATGGTTCCCAGTGAAAGATCTGCCAGAACTTGCGTTCGACCATCAGGAGATTATAAGAATGGCGTTGGATAAACTTCGTTGGAAAATAATGTATGAGCCGCTTGTATTCCATCTTCTAAACAAGTCGTTCACAATGACACAACTGCTTACAATATATGAAGTTGTGCTAGGACATGAGTTAGATCGACGCAATTTCCATAAAAAGATGCTGACTCTTGGTTATGTTGTGCCTACGAAAGAACGAGTACGCAGTGTTGGCCGCCCTGGCACACTCTACGCATTCGACGAAGAAAAATATAAAGAACAGATTTGGAACAGAAACGTCTTCTAAACAGGTTTCTCCGACAATAAAAAAATGGAATGAATTTCTTCATTCCATTTTTTTGTTTTTCAACCAATTAGCCGGTTTGCTAACGCTATGGCATCTTTAATGATCTCATCGTGATCGAAGGCCAGCCGTGGCAACTCCGACAGTTTTATCCACTCTGCTTTTGCGGCATCATCAAGGCCCTTGACATCAAGTGGTTTGTCGACTAAAGCAAGAAACGCCACCGTGACTGTTCGGCCACGTGGATCACGGTCAACCTTTGAATAGCATCCTATCTGATGTATATCACTCAATTTCGTGCCTGTCTCCTCTTCCAACTCTCTGATGGCACACGCCTCCACCGTCTCATCCATATCCATAAACCCGCCAGGAAAGGCCCAATATCCCTTGTACGGATCATGGCCACGCTGAATCAGCAAAACCTTTGGATATTCCTCTCTGGTGATGACGACACAATCGGCTGTGACCGCTGGTCGTGGGTATTCGTATGTATAGCTCATAATTTCACTTTTCTAAATTCTACTCAAAGATACTAGATTTTCCTCTATTTAAATATAGAAAGAGCGGAAATCACAACTCTGTGACCACCGCTCATAATAATTATTTAATTCATATTATTTTATCATTCTTTAGATATATAAGCCCAATCCTCATCCTTCATTGTCCTTAAAATACTAATGATGGTTTCATCCATCTTTTTATTCCAAAGATCTAGGTTCTTGTGCTTATCGAGAGGTTCTCCATTGTCATCCTTTATCTCCATACAATCCCCTATAGCTCCAGATGTTGGAAAAAACACGCCAAAACCTTTGCAGTATTTGTTGTCCACAAGGGTAGAATATACATAGAAACATGGACCTTCGTTATCCACCTCCGCCAAACATGCGTATGTGGAATCAGACACTCTTATTACTTCTTTGATTGATTCTTTTGGAGCAGTGATTCCTTTTACCCAATAATCTAAAGCTCTTTCTTCACAGGATAACTGTGATCCTTGTGTCTTTCCCGTGCAACCGTTCGTGATGAACATATACAAGAGAACCGTCAATATGGATGTTATAATAATAAAATGTCTTCTGCCCATGATATTAAACCTTTTCAAAAATAGACAATTCATTAATGTCTACCAACCCTAAAACTTACATAAGAACAATTGTTTACGCATATTTTAAGTTTTTTTAAGAAAAGTATATCCCTCGGCTTTCTTTTTCGTCCAAATATCACAAAAACAGTGAACTAAAAGGAATGGGAAATAGCAAAGCCATCAAATCATCCAAATATCTTTTGGTTCCAACGTTGCGATGCCCTCTTTTGCATCTTTAGCCAAAGAGATCATTGCGTGAGCCACTTGGGATGTCGGCATTGGTCTGATAGATCTCAAGATACCGATTTTGTTAAGACCCTGAAGCAGTTTGACGCTGACTCTTTCTCCAAATCTGTCGGTGTCTTTTCTTATTAAAGACGGTGGTCGCATGATAGTCACACTCTTGAACCCAAGTTTCTTGACATCCTTCTCCAGCTGGCCTTTCATTCTGGTATAGAACAGTTTAGAATCGGCAGTAGCCCATGCAGACGAGACAAGAGACATCGTCGGCACTCCGTTTTCATGAGCAGCCCTAGCCACCTCATACTGGTAGGTGTAGTCGATCTTCCACTGGGCATCTTGGCTGCCAGCCTGTTTAAGAGTGGTGCCGAGTGCAGAGAACAGCACGTCGCCACGCAGAGCGTCCTTCCACTCGTCAATCTTGTCGAAATCAACGACATGGACCTGCAGTTTGTCATGGCGGACAGACAAATCACGTCTGGCAAAGACATGGACTGTCTCAAAATCCGCGTCATCCAAGAGTTGAGAGACGATGTCCTTACCTGTGGCACCAGTGGCACCTATCACTAGAGCTATCTTTTTCATTGTTTTACGAATTCAGTTAGACGGCATCAAAGATAGCAAAAAAATCACGCTTTCTCCAACACCACATGATTGAACGATACCGTCTGGGAAGAAATAGACAGCGACAGCACTGTGCCTCGCTCCTCATTCGTGCGTTGAGAAAAAGTGAGACAGATGGCTTCCGAAAAGGTGATGCACAACGGTGGTGTTCCCGTCTCATTCCTAAACACTATCTCGCCGCTCCTTCGCACATACGGACTGCTTGCCCATTGCAGTAAGGCTTTGTCCGGAGTCTGCGTCATTGTGATAGAGAGCACACCGCCCGACACTTCACTCTGCGGCTCTAATTTTTCGTCTGTCGGCTGGGTGAATGATGTAGAGAACGAACTTATTTGATACGTTTTGCCAAGCAGATTCATCTCTATTGTCAGATTGCCATCCGTATGATTTAATATTGATCCAATATCCATACATCCTAAATTTAAACATTCTTCCATTCGTTTTCTAACCCGAAATCGTCTACCGTCATCTTTTTTGCGACAATACTAAATGTCGTGTCGGCATACTTTTCCCCGGAATCCGCATATGAAAAACTCATATCAACACATGCTGCAGACGAAAAGTCAAGACGCTGTATAACAATCCCTTCAGCATCATACACTGTCACGCTACCGTCTTTAAACCTTCTTGTATTGATCATCCAGTCGAACAATTCCGTAGTGGGGATATTAGCGAATCTAAACCTCATCATCCCCATCCGCACTCTTCCTTGCGGCTTGCCTTTTCCATCCACCACCTGCGAAGATTCATAACAAAAATCTGCCAATTCTATCTCAGACGTCACTACATCCTTCGTCTTCAGTTTCAACACTGACTTATATCCAAACATAATCCATCACTCTTTGCTAACCACACTCCACTTTATATTTTTCATCTCATCAAGATCACCATACAGCGTATCCCCACTCTTGATCTCTCCCGACAAAATCATACGGGATACAGGACGACGCAAATAGTTTCTAATTGTGCCAGCCACCTGACGCGCACCATATTTAGGTGTGAATCCACGGAAGGCCAGCTCTTTTTTTGCTGATTCAGTCAACTCGATATCCATATCCTGCACCGTCAGCAATTTGCGGAATCCCTGAAACTGAATATCGAAGATCTGCATCAATATATCCTCTCCGATTGGAGAAAACGGCACTATCTCCGACAGACGGGCGAGAAACTCCGGACGGAAATATTTGCCCATAACCTCCATCATCTGCAACGTCGTCGGCACTCGTCCTTCCGCCAACTCTTTCGAAATCCATTCACTTCCTACATTCGACGTGAATATTATGATGGCATTCGAGAAATCGCCCTCCTTTCCCAATCTGTCGTGCAATTTTCCTTCATCCAATATCTGCAGAAATATATCAAAAACAGACGGATGAGCTTTTTCTATTTCATCAAACAGAACAACAGCGTACGGCTGCTGACGAATTTTATTGACCAGCAATCCGCCCTCTTCATAGCCTACGTATCCCGGAGGAGCTCCATAAAGCAATGCGGCTGAATGCTCTTCCTTAAACTCCGACATATCAAAACGAATCATTGCCTTTTCATCGTTGAACAACGCCTCAGCCAAGGCTTTTGTCAACTCAGTTTTTCCAGTACCCGTAGGGCCGAGGAAGAAAAACGATCCTATCGGCTGACCAAGTTTATTCATTCCGCTTCGCGACTCTAATATTGCATCAGTCAATGCCTTCAAGGCTTTGTCCTGTCCCACCACTCGTTGATGTAAAATCGTTTCCATATTGAGCAGACGTTCTTTTTCTCCTGTCTGAATTTTGCCAATTGGGATTCCTGTCTTATTGGCGATGATGGTTGCGATATGTTCTGATGTGACGGTAGATGTTTGCTCTGCCGACGTTTCGTTTCTCATCTTCACCGACGCCATTGTACGGTCTAGCAAATCGATTGCGGAATCTGGCAGACGTCGATCTTTAACATAACGTTTTGCCATACGGACGCAGTCGGCAATGGCATCATCAGCCACTTTAAGATTATGGAAAGACTCAAAGCGTTCTTTAACAAAACCTATGATAGTCACAGCATCTTCCATTGTCGGCTCCGAAAGTCTAAGTGTCTCAAAACGGCGGCTGAAAGCGTGGTCTGGCTCAATCACTTTTCTGTATTCATCCACAGTGGTCGCACCCACAACAGTCAGATCTCCCTTTGAGAGTTCAGGTTTAAGAATATTGGCGGCACCGCTATTTCCCTGTTTGGCATCAAGCAACACGTGGATTTCATCGATGAAAAGTATCACTTTCTCCAACATACGGAGCTCATTGATCAAGTTTTTCAGTCGATCCTCAATCTCGCCTTTATACGTGGCACCTGCAATCAAAGCTCCGCAATCCAATTCCCAGATCTCAGTGTTTTCCAAGAACGACGGTACTTTTCCATTCACTATATTAAATGCCAGTCCGTCCACCAACGCCGTCTTGCCTACTCCAGAATCGCCAACCACCATCACATTGGGTTTGCTATGCCTGCCAAGGATCTCCATCATCTGGCCGACCTCACTCTCGCGACACACGATGGCATGGAGGGTTCCGTTTTTAGCCTCATCCGTTTTGCAGACGCAATATTTCTGCAGATTGGTTTTAGATGGAGTTGCATGAGCGACGTCCAACGGGATTTTCATCAAGTCAGCACCGTCTTTTTTATTCCCATTTTCACCAAGAAAACACTCCAGCACATCTTTTTCCCTTATCGGAAAAGACTTCAACTGGTCGGCCGAAAAACCAGTTTCAGGACGGGATATTGCGCACAACACACAGATCGGGGTGATTTCCAACAGACCAAGCTTCAAACGCACATTGTCAGCCTCCTCCAGCACTTTCGTCACCTTGGAATCCGGTCCGATCTCTGTCACACCAGAATATTTTTCACTCTCCTCCATATGGATTTCAGCCCACTCCTCAATATAAGCCTCATCCTTTCCAATCGCCAAAACAAACGACGACAGCCCAACCTCCCTATGAAGCATCGCTTTCAACAAATGGGCCGGAGCATACGATGCATTACCATATTCACGAGCCAAAGACTTCGCTATCCGTATAGCAGTCTGCATTTCGCAATTCAAATTTAAAAATTCCATAACATTCTATATATCAAGGTAAAACAGAAGAATCGACGGCATAATAAACCTGTCCATTAAACTCATACTTATTATCATTGGTTATTGCGTTTTCCAACGCTCTTTGTTTCATCAGCAGATAATCCTGCAGTTTATCCAGCTGAGTATCGGAAAAAGACTTTTTTCTTTTCAATGCAGAGAGTTTTGTGGAATAGAGCAATGGTTCAAACGAAAACATAGAAAAGACCTCCTGTTGGTTTTTAGAAAGCGACGATTCCTTAAGTTTCCCCTTCTTTTCTGGATAAACTTTTTCGTCTTTAGCCCAACGTATATATGCCTTATACATTGATTTTCTTGCCTTTGATGTGTTTAAATACTGATGATCCTTTGTTTTTTCCTCAACACGTCGTTTGTCCAACAAGTCAGGGCAAGATCGCTTTTTTTCTCTTTTTTGTGAAGACGACGCAGCAAGTTTATAGTCAACTCTTACAGCCAATAATTCGTTTAAAAACCGGCGTATCCTGTTCAATTCAGACTCAGTAACAAAAAGCATGTACTTTCCTTTCCTTAACTCTATGGATTCCAACTTCAAAACAGTCGGATAATTGCAGACGGGATTCATAGAGGAGAGAGGTTGGAAAAGATTTGACGGCACTTGATAAGAGTCAGGATAACCGTTCAAGCTCAACCATACCGGATTAATAGACGTTCGTCCGACGCCCGTCAGTTTGAAGGACTCTCTGATATGATCAAGCACACTTCTTGTCTCATGTTCGATCATCTTGATAGTAGAATCCGTCACGGAAAGCAACAAGTCTGGCGACAGGTTTTCTTTCTTCTTAGGGAAAATCATCCAACCCTGTTGCATACTGTTTTGGGGATAGTCTAGTCCGTAGACATTATCAGAAAACTCCCTGTACTTATTGCTTGGGCACAACTGTTCGGAATGCACCAGATACTTCTTTTTTTCTTTTGACAGTTTCTCGGCGGAACGAGTTATCATATCCTCCACCTGCAGCACAAAATTGTTGAACGAATTACCGCTGTTGGAGAAAAGTTGGCAACCGATGATTCTGCAGTTAGTCTTCACCAGGCTGTTGATCAACGCATCGTCTACCTGCTCCTTCTGATTCCCATTCTCACCAATCACAATCACTATATTCTGCTCATCGCTATGAGCCGACAACATGCTGACCGCATTTCTTAATGCAGACCAAGCGTCATAGGAATACTTCACCTTACGATTGCGATTATCCGCATACTTTTCCAAGTTAGACAGCACCAGACTTATGCTCTCCTTCGGCTTAGACCTTGAAAGTTTACTGTTTTCCGCATCGAAACCGACAAAATATCCAAGACGGAAATGGAAATCACCACTATATCTTTTTACAATACCGTCTAACTGCTGAAGATAATTAACGTACTGATTAAATTTCACATCTACTTCTTTCTGCCCAGAAAAAACAACCATAATATTGATATTCTTCAGGTTATCCAACAGACTATCATAGAACCGTTTTGATATCGGTGATCCTGCAAGACTATATACCATATTGTTCTCATCATTAACTATAGCGACAGGAGATGTTGTCTTTATCGAAATGGTATTATCAGAAAACTCTTCCATTCTATATATTGGGTTAACGCCCACGAAATCAGGCAGTTTATATGGTGCCAGACAACGAGGCATCAATGATTTGGCCACAGACGACGTAGTCCCTGTATGTGGGTTTAAGAAAGTGAAACTGTTGATTGGCATCTCCGAAAAGTCAGCATACAGCATCTCTCCCAAAGGCAACAACATAGACGACGATATCCATCCGGACGTGATGTTGGGAGCTGTAGCAGGTGTGATATCCTCTCTTCCTATCACCAGACATTTGTCTTTATCCGCACTTCGTTTGGCCAGAAACACTGGTTTTTGAAACGGAATCGACCCAATAGGGTTAAGCAACTCTGGCTCACTATACAGCGTCACTGCTCCATCCGTAAAGAATCTCTCTGTATGCGTCAACGGAAATGTATCATTAAACATAGTGATCATCTTCATTACATGTCCAGTAGCCACATCCGTCATCGCTTTAGAAGAAAGCACTAAGTTTGATTTGGGCATCCAACCCAAATATTCTGCTTTTTGGGGAGCCTTCACTTTTCTGCCTTCAAAAACGCCCTCTTCATATCTGACAACCTCTACATAATCTCCTTTTTCTTTTATCACCGCCATAGGATCCATGAACGCCACTTCCTTAAGAATCACTTTTCCTCCTGGATTATAATAGGTATGATTCAAATCTCTGTCAGAATAGACAATCCACGGACTCCCCTTTTCCACCGACTTTGGCACCGCCACCTCTCCACAACAATAATTTCTCGAATATTCATCCGGAGTAGCCTTGATTCTCGTCAGTGAACTGACCGTATTGCATGCGGTAAGCAAAACAAAAGCACCGCACATCATTATTGCAATAACACTATTTCTTCTCATTCCTTACTCAGTTTTATAATAGACGGTACCGTCTACCATCATCAATTGCTTGACACTTGATTCACAAGCAACCTCTTTATCTTTCCCGTATTATCTCTCTCCACATTGACATCCATGATGACAACCGACTGCTGTTTACCCATGATTTTCAAGCCATTGCAATACGAATAAAAATCATTTTCATTTGTGCCGTTGATCAGCACAATCACATTTGAATTGCCGCTTAAATAATGCTTCAACAGATAGTTGTAATTAGCGTTGAACACATTTTTTCCATCAATGATTTGCTGCAGACGTTCTTTGAATTCATCTGTCGCCTGTGCATCCGGATCAGTGCTCTCATCAATCGCAAATTCTGGCATCACCTCAATCGTATGGACAATAGGATACATCATGTTGGCAGCTGTCAGTTTCACATCATATACCCCAACCTTCGAATAAACATAGATTGGATTCCGCTCCTGTGAATCTACTTGCCCACTCTCTCCAAACTCCCATCTCCAATGATCGGAATCCCCGTCTGCCATAAATACTACACGTTCGTTCTGAACTACTGATGACGGTGCTATTATTTTCACCATACGTTTTGCCTTATCAGACCTGCTATCCCTGACATTAATCATGAAATAGCTGTTCTTTCCGTCAACCGTCAGCCTGACTTGATAATTGCCAGTTTCTCTAAAGACGTACGAACCACATCTGTCGTGCGATACATCTCCATTGCCAAACTCCCATAACACATCAGACGCTCTCAATGTGCTGTCAGAAAAATATATGGGCTTGCCTATTTCCACATCATACGGATACACAGCAGCCCGCACTTTTATGTCAAAACAAATAATCCTGAGAATCAGCGAACAAACAATCATCATCAACAATGATCCCAACACAACAAGCGAACCTTTCGTAAAGAATCTATTCATCATCAGTTGTTCTTTAAAGTCTCTACACCACCACGGCAATTGTCCAACTCCCGCCTAAACTTTTCTATGTTTTTCTGAGATGCTGTCAATCTCTCTCTGTCAAACAATTTCAGTTCATAGAAAGACGCTGCCTGCTCAAATATTCTATAGCGGGCATCATACTTGTTGTCACTATAAATTTTCTTAAGCTCGCCAATCGTATAGTTAATTTCTCTTTTCTCATACGACGCGTTGACTTCCGGATTGATTTTGTTGACACTGTTGTCTATCGCTGTAATTTTATCGAAATGAGACGATTGCGCTGCCTGAAACTGACATACTCTCTCCATCTGGGCCAACGCCTCCTTTTTCCCGTTTGCAAACTGATTATCCGCATTATAGAAAAAAAGAATATATGCGCATGCAGACGTTGTGAGCACATACAGCAACACAACATACATCATCCCTATCTCTTTTTCCTTGGATGTCAATACCGTTTTGCTTCTTCCCATAACTCACTCTATTTAAAAAATTGACTGTTTCTCCTCTGCTTATTCAATTTCTTATAATCCTTGTTGCACATAAACAAGTCTTCCTTCACTATGTTTTCCTCTTTCTTAATGGAAGAAATGGAATCTCTGACTCGCAGCAATTCATCCATTTTCGACATCACAAACATGTGTATCCTCACATCTTCGGACGGAAGCGACTCTATCTTTTTTAAGATTTCCATCTTTTTGTCAACAACAGAACTCATAAGCAACTCCGCATTAACGTCTTCCTTAACATCAAAAGCCCTATACCTTGAAAAGAACTCGTCGATATCATCACTCAACTCCATCTGTATTCTGAATATCTTCTCACTATCTCCCGATTTTTGCTTTATCTCACAGATCTCAGCATCAGAAGTTTTATAAAAAGAAAAAAAGAAAAACAACGACAATGCAATAAGGACCAGCATGTTTACAGCAAATTTCATATATGCCTGTAAAATCTCTTTCTCATTTAATGCTTTCATGACAACACTGTTGAATAACCAAGTATCGGAGCATTCCCGTCGTCAGCCAACAAGAACCTCACTCCTTCCTTAGCCATGTTAATATTAATGTGGATCTCCGTATCGGCAGGCACAAACATATCCATGATCTCCATTAGTTTCCTGTATGCCATACTATTCTCAAACAGCAATTCCTTATAATGTGAAGGCAACGAAGCCACCCGGACATCCATCACTGGAAAATAGTCCGACACAACATTTCCCAGCACCGTCGACACACTCAACCGATTCACTCCCAATCGCCAGCCGCATTGCTCCGAGCTTAACGACATCCGTCTATATTTCAAATCGATATCCACCTCACATTCAAATAAGACAGCAAGTATTTCCGCTATATCTTCCGCCGTTGTCAGACGATAGACTTGAGAAAAGATGGAGACGACAAAAAGAGATTTATCCAAAGGCAGTCCGCGCAACAACGGGCATACCGAACTAAACAAACGAATGAAATCATCGTATTTTTCCCTTCTCTCTAATCTCACCTCATACAGTCTGGCGTCAACAAGGAGTCTGTCTATAGAAATCTCAAACGGTTTGAAAAAGTATGACGCGCTCAACGCAACCTGTCTCTCATGCCTGAAATAGTCGATTACCGCCTGTTTATCCTTTTTGTCGTCGATATCCATTCGTCTGTGGAAAAGCCCCTCTGGCAAAGACTCATACAAATCCCTCTTTCTTGAATATATGGTCAGATACTTGGAAAATTTATCATACGATTCCTCCCAAACTATCCTACTGATATTCTTTCCTCCTTTTGATAAGCCCTCACGAATGATTCTGACCTCATCTGGGCCAAGCCCGCTTTCGATAAGACATGCGGCCACAAATTCCGCTTGAAAATCAGTGTGTAGGGAATTTATATCCGTTACTTTATCCAATGAATCCATGACCTACAGCAACCAACTCGACTTGTTGTTTTCAACATTCTCTTCAGCCGACGACACAGAAATTACCATACTCTCTTTATGCTGGCCTACATAGTCAAGTTTGCTCAACCCAACCAACAACTCTTCCAACGTCTTCAACATATTATAGATTGAATTCATCGACGCGTCTATCCTATTCTGACGGTACTCTTTGGAAGCGACCTCGTCCAACACTTTTTCAAATGCTGACGGAGACACTCCATTCCATTCATAGAAATATTTGAGCACCGCATCCTTACCACCTTTCGACATAAATGAAAATCCAAGCAATACGGAATTGGCTATTCCGCCGAATATCTCCGCCACTTGGTACGGCGACAGCATCACTCCATAACTCTGCCATTTGTAGTACATGTCCGCCATCGAACGTTGGAGTTCCCTGCATATCACCAATGTGTTGTCCAAGACATCCGTTTTGCCCGCATTTGAAGAGTATGCCTTCTCCATAATGATGCCCAAAGCACTCCTCATTACAGAAACTGACTGCGTAAACAAATCCATATATCTGACCAGATTGCGATCGGCAGTCATTGACAACGACGGTGGAATATAGCTGTCGTCTAATCGGAAAACACCGTCTTTCTTTCTCAACAAACCAACAACCACATCAAAGGGGCCATACTCATTCACATTCTTGCTATCCCTCTCTATAATCGACAATTTATATACTGGATCAACAAAGGGATAACGGGGTGGCTCCTCCTGCATGTTGGGTTCTCCACACGGACGTCTTTCAAACGGTGACACCGTCAGCACAACGTCCCATCCATATTCAGCAATATCAATCGCAGGGCTGCACTCACACTCAACCGTTTGCGATTGATCTATATCCACCAAACAACCTCCTTTGGTTATTCCGTGATACGAATTCAAGACTAAACGTGTACCGTCTCCCTTTCCTTCTAAACATAGCCGCATATACGTTTCTTCTCCTTGCGCAGGAAGCAACCCGTATGCAAACTTATTCTGGAGTGTCTCTGTGTTTTTCATCAGACGCTCCATAAAAAAATTCTCGGTTGCAATAAAATGAGAGGACGAAACACTCATTCCTTGCATCCAATTGACCGACTTAAAAACAATATCCATAAATTTTCTATTCAATAGACGGTGCCCCGTCTCTACAATTCTACATTCCTTACTCTTCTCGCAACTACCATACCGTTACTTATCAACCCATTAGCTTCGAATGTCAATTCCGGATCCAAATACCGTCTTGATTTCAAAAATGACTTTTCCGTATAAAAAATCCATCCATAGGACCCATCCTGATCAAACAATTCCACCTGATTATTAATGTGCAGCTTGTTATTGTCGACAATTATCATGCCAAACCAGTCGCCCAACACAAACGTTCGGACTGCCTTGCTGTTGATATTCACTCCATAGTCATCACCAACGTATCTCGGCACGTTTATAACAAACACCATCACCTGACTCACATCCAACTCCGAACATGGAGGTTCATACACGTCATCTGCCTTATAGACTCTAATTTTGTATATTTCAGCAGGTATAGCAAGGTATGACTGATACGCCGACTCAAAAAACGGATAAAACAACAGTGGCAACAAACATGTGCCTGCCCAAAATCCGTACTGCAATTCGCTGACGACATTGAATATAATAGAGAACACTGCCCACGCCAAAATGTATTGCAACACAATCGTCAATATTATAAAACTTTGTTTCTTCGTTTTCAACTGCGGAATAAACCGCAACAGCAATGTTTTATTGACATAACCTATCAGCAAAAACAAAAATTGAAGAATAACAAAAACATACGGCATAAATGACACGCCCCAAAATCCGCACAATCCAAACAAAGAATAAAACAAACTTGACAGCAAAACAAAAACAACAGCCTTTTTGTCTGACAATAGTTTATTCTTTTTAGCAATAACAACAGACACCATTCCCATAATCAGAACGATTATAGGAAACAGCATATAACTGACAACAAAATTTCCAATTTCTGTACTCATCTTAATCCACAAATACTCGATAATTAAATGTCATCGGAGATTGTCCGATAAGTTTCCCTAACATATCATTCGACAGTTTACGCTTTTGTTCCTCACTCATACCATCACTTTTCAAAACCAGATGAACATCTATCGTTCGCAGCAAACCGCGTCCGGATTCAGTACTTGAGCAAATACCTTTCTTGATAATAACATCCGAAATATCATCACAACATTCTGAAAAACAAAAATTTCTAATATCGTTATTCGTCACTACCCTATTTCGGCAACCAAGAATATATTTAAGTTTTGCAATCCTCTCACGATCTGAAAGCGACGCCTTTCCCCCATCACTTGTCGTAAGAAAAAGAGCCCTGCCATATTCACCATATGCGCTACCCAGCGGATTCAAAGTCTGCCCGATTCTCATGCCATTGGCAAGAGGTCCGAAAGAGGTCCAGTAACGCATATAGAAATAGGATGATTGATGCGGCTCCACATAAAGATAGTAAGGCAAATCCTTGTCCGTACGTCTCCTGTCGAATGTCTCACTTCCGCCTTGCCACATTGTATAGCTCATACCATTCCGCTCTTTATATCCGTTCGCACGATTGTAGACGGTACCGTTCTCATCAGTCACCTCTATCATATCAAAGAAAGACTCTCCATCGTCGGTAGTCAAAGGTATGACGCCAAAATCTTTTTTCACCAGTCTATTCACCCTCCGCATCTCTTTGTTTGCTACAGGAAACGTGTTGATAGAGATCTGTATATCAGCAAGAACCGATGTCGCAAACTGTGGCGGCATATCGATCTCCAACCAGATCAGAGGAGTGCAAAAGACACTGCTATGACCATCAGCGTCGGGCATCACAAAACCGTGAGGACACACCGTATAATCCTGCATTGTCACCTTCAGCTGACTCTCTATCGTGACATAACTCATTTTATATTGGTCGACGATGCTTGCGTTGACGCTTTGGTCGCTATTCATTCCATCAAAAAAACGTTGCAGATTCATCTTCTGCCTCTCATCCTCAATATGCAGGCCACGACTTGTGTCCAACTGTTTGCCCTGCCATCGCCATACAGCAGACGAAAGATAGTGAAGGTAATCATGCCGTCTGTCTATATTGGGGAAATCAAAAAAGAATGAAAGATGACTCAAATCAATACTTTTTTCATCAAACTCAAGGCCGACAAATATTCTGTTGGCATTTTCTGGAATTGTCTGACTTTTAAGCAGAAGCCTCTTGTTTTGATCAGGAAGCACTTCATACACATTGTTTTCTGACACGATCATGCGTACAGCCCCACGTCTCAGCTTAGTCTCGCACACCGGATAGAAAGAAAAGTTTCTGCCATCACGTCTGCCTATAAAAGGAGACGCCGTAGAGAACCCGTCAAACATATTGGTCATCAGCTCCGGAAGCTGCGGACTGGCATGAACAACAGCGTGAGCAGGACGCACTACCGTCACCGCATCAGGAAGCAACACTTCACTCAACCGTCGCATTACACGACCCTCAATATCCGCGATTTCATCGGATATATTATGAAGCTGCATCGCTAACGCCTCTATCAAAAGCCTTATAAGCGGATCCAGATTCTCAACCTTCTTGATATTCCAATAATCCAATGCCGTACGAATCATACGGTCTTTGATCTCCTCTTTGCTTTCACTGTTATAACCCATAATTTAAATGCTAAAATAAATAATCTCAAAAAACTAATCCTTCGACAAAGGACCTAAAAACAACGTATAGTAAAGCCGACACCGTTCACCTGAGGAATTAACAGTAGCGTCAATATAGATTTCCACCTTTTTCCTCACGCTGACGTTGCGAGACAAAACACTCTCCTTGAGAACATCGCCCACTTCCACACGATATTCACAATCACTTATTCGTTTTTCATACTTTGAGATTGACTGAGACAAACATTCAGTGAAACGCGTTTTCCAAGTATCAAGAGATACTATTCGTTCGAAATCCATTTCCCAAATTCTCGTACCGTACTCTCCGTCAAAACAATGTTCCCCCGGATACGTTCCAATCAGCATCTCAATATGCTGATCTATTGAATCCAGCTCCGTGCACATGTTCGCATATCCACGGGATTCATCCAATACAGAAGCGAAATCGAAGGGAATCCTGTAGAAACATTCATCCATTTCTTCGAATATTTTTTGACTAACAATCGATTCGGCTGCAAAAATAAGCAATTTGATAAAAGCGACAAAACTTTTTGATGCAAATATTATGAGAATTTTAAAAACATTCCAAAATAAAAAAGCCCACGATGATCGACGTGGGCTGTTGAACACAAGTTTAAATGCGTTTATGTGCGATTGAGTATACCTAGATTGAGTTTAAAGATCAACAAACACTTATATAATAAAAAAATCACTTACTAGTTTTCAAAATTTTCAACATTTGTTCTGCATAACGTTCTCCCAACTCACGATAACCTGCAGTGCTGAAATGAGCCTCATCCTGACTCGGCAATCCTTCAGAGGATATGACGTATGAATTAGGTATGACAGACGGTACTTCTGATATGACAGCATTATGAGCAGCACAACAAGCATCAGAGGTGGACATTACCTCACCAACTAAAAGAGGTGTGTCCTCTGCCTTCAGGCTCAAATCATACAATAAATTTTCATACACTCTCTTAACTCTATCAGGCCAATTTTCTTGACCTGTATTTGTCTCTCCCTGATGAAGCAAAACTCCTCTGATGACACCTTCCTTTTGTGCTAATGTTGCTGCTTCAACCAACCTGCGATATGGATTGCCGCCATACTCTTCGATTACTGACTTCATCCAATCATCAGCAGTGGCTGTATATCTTTCGTAATTGTCCTTTTCAAACAACGCTATGTCGCACCCTCCTATTGCGACCACAATAACTCCGACTCGAATGCTGTCTGGCAACTCCTTCACCATTCTTCGCCCGAAATAATCCGCCGGACCAATACGGGTCCAGTTTCTGCATAAAGGCGGCGTGGCTGTATACCACTGTCCTTTAACGCGTCCGTGATCAGGAAAATCAACCTCCATGTTCGACTGACCGAAACATAGGTAAATGTAAAAGTTTTGGTCAGTTGCGTTGGCAAAAACCAACGCAACAAAAAAAAACATAATAAACAAATAAAACTTTTTCATTTACTTGTACTTGACTTCATTAATTTAGACCAAATAACTTTACTAAACTTACTACCATGTTTGTCTGGTACAAAAGTAGAATGTCTGGCACCAACAAGGATTTGAAAATAAATCAAAAATATGTAAATTTACATCACTTGCGATACAGTTATTGATAATCAATAATTTATTTGTATCTTTGTACACAGAAATTTCAAGAGATGACTCTCAAAAAACTATTTTCAATCATTGTTTTTTGCTTGGCCACCAGTATTTTGGCCGCACAAAAACAGTTTTATTTCGACCACTACTCAACAAAAGACGGGTTGAGTTGTGACCTTGTGTATGCTATTACTCAGGATGCAAACGGATTTATATGGGCAGCTACAGAGTATGGTCTTAACCGTTTGGACGGTACTCAAATAAAAGTCTACACCAACGATAGCCACCCGTCTATCTATAGAAACGACATAAGATGCCTGAATGTGCTTTCCGACGGAACCATGATCATGGGCGGAACTCCAGGATTGGCTTTATCTTATGACGCAAAAGCAGATACATTCAGACAGATTCAATTCGACGAGCTGCAACATCCCGACAGCAAAACCATAATCAATTTGGAAAGGCTATCTGACGGCAGGGATTATGCGTTGACTTCCAATGGATTATACAGATTTGATGAAAACGAGCTATCGGCATCTGGATTCTCTTTGACAAACTATACCGTCGACCGCATGATTCTCTCCGCATATATCGATAAAGCAAGCAGATATTGGCTGGGATCGTTTGACGGAATCAAAATCTATTCGTCAGGTGGTAAAATATTAGAAACATACGCGTTAGACGGGAAAGACGTAGCATCGTCTATTATAGAAGTCGACAAATCCCATATACTAGTGGGTTCGAATATCGGCAATCTATGGTTCTTCACCCTAGATAAGAACAACAAAATCGTCGAAACCAAGATCATCAAAACGGATTTCAGAAACATATCGTCAATGATCAAAGATAAAGACGGCATGATATGGATCGGCACTTGGGGACATGGGCTATGGTGCATGGACAAGCATTTCCGTTTGGAAGAAATTATAAATCAAGAAGATAAAAACGCCTTCCATAAAGTCCAGTCGTTATACGAAGATAGAGACGGCAATATTTGGATCGGATCCCAAGAAAACGGATTATGGTGCTGCCGCAAGAATTTTGCCAACAGAGCTCTGCACTCCTCAAAATTCGGTTTTCCAAACGCAATCGTATCATGTTTTTATGAAGCTTCAGATGGTTCTTTCTATGTAGGTTCGGACGGTTACGGAATGTATCAGCGCAATAGTGGCAACAACACATGGCGACACTGGGAAGTAGGCAACGGCCTGAAATGCAACAATGTGCTTGCCTTCGAGGAGACAGCAGACCGGGGAATGCTCATCGCCACATGGTCTGGCGGAGTATCGTCGTTGCAAAAAAACGCCTTTTCATCGGTGTTTTTTAACGGAATCAACAATCCAATCACAAGCACAAAGCATGTGAAAAAGACAAAGAACGGTGAGACATGGGTATTGACTCAAGGCGATGGCGTATACGTGGAGACAGCACCCGACAAATGGAAAAAACTTGTCTTCAAATGTGATCGAGGAGAAGACAACTGGACTGACTACTTTGTGGAAGATGGCGACGTGAAATGGCTGATCACATCATTTGGAATTTGGCGTTGTGACGCAAAAGACACCGTCAGCTATCCGCTTAAGAAAAACAGCATAGACTATTTCACATTCTATCATGGGACATGCGATAAAGACGGTAACTTCTATGCAACATCAAACCATGGAATCGTACGTTTCAGCGCCGACGGCAAAGAATACAAGCTATTGGAATACCTGCCAAAAGGCAACTACGTCTCCATCTGCATCGACAAAAACAACACCATCTGGTGCGCTGGATCCCCAGGCATCATCCAGGTGGATCCCATACAGGAGACATACCACACTCTCCCATTCAACTCATTGAACCACAACGCCACATATTTCTCTCAACGCGCAGTATATATAGGCAAAGACGGCAACATATATTGGGGATGCTCCGACGGTTTCTTGTATTTCAACCCTGACAGCATCAACCAAATCTCCAACATAGACTATCTGGCATGGGGCGACCTCCACACCGACAATCATACGCAACGTATTAACGGAGAGGACATCACCATCGACCAAGGCACAAACCAAGTAAGCATAACGTTTGATCTGCTCAATCTGTCGGGAATCAACGACATTCAATGCCACTATCGTATAAACAGCTTGGGAAACGGTTGGCAGCCGCTTGGCTCATCACGTGAGATAAAGTTGAACTATATCCCTGCAGGAGACTACATACTTGAAGTGGAAGCATACCGCAACAACTCTGCTGACAAAGCATCCACAATCTCTATAAAACTACATGTGTTGCCTCCTTGGTGGCAGACAACATGGTTTAAAATAATTATATCGTGTCTAATAAGTTCCGCCATCGCCATGCTCATCTACGCAAGAATGAGATCAATGAAACAACGCGAAGAAGAGTTGGAACGACTTGTAGACAACCGTACGTCGGATCTTATGAACACGATGAAAGAGAAAGACCGTCTTGTGTCCATCATCGCCCACGATCTGAAGAATCCGATGTTCTCCATCGTACGTGGATTGGAAATACTTTCCGACAAAACAGAGGGAAAGATTCCAGAGAAGGAGCATATGATGCTGAATACAATTCAGAGTTCCGCGACCAACTTGCAAAAGGAGCTGCTTCAGCTGTTAGAGTGGTCAGCGTCTCACCAGTCGACAGTGCAATACTCACCGAAGGATGTAAACCTACGTTTATTACTGGACGATGTCATCGCACTGTTGAAAGGACCGATTGAAGACAAACTCATCTCTATCCAGATCAACGATGAGATGAACAAATGCGCCAATGTCGACGAAAGATTGATCGCAACTGTCATGCGTAATCTTATCGACAATGCCATCAAGTTCACACCAAAACGAGGATTTATCAAGCTGTCGCTATATGAGGACAACAACCAGGCTATATTCACCGTGCAAGATTCCGGTGTGGGAATGGACAAGGAGACGCTGGACAAACTCCGAAGCGGGGCAGCAACGTCTACACGAGGCACAGACAACGAGATCGGCACAGGTCTGGGATTCCGCATGTGCAGCGAGTTTGTCGCAAAGAATAACGGCACTATCCATATAGACAGCGAGAAAGACAAGGGCACAAGCATAACCATCTGCCTGCCGATGTCTGACAAGATTGCGGAGAAGGAGCAAGCAAAGACGGAATACTCAAACAGTGCCACAACCAGCACAGAAAGAAGTTTGATGGAGGGCAACACCGTCTTGATAGTTGATGATGAGCCAATGATACGTCTTGCCATACGCAACGCGTTGGAACCATACATGAACGTTCTGGAAGCAGGAAATGGAAAAGACGGATTTGATATAGCGACTAAAGAGATACCAGACTTTATAGTGGCCGACGTGGAGATGCCACAAATGAACGGGTTTGAGATGTATCAGAATCTGAAGGAACAAAAATCCACAGCTCATATTCCTTTATTGTTCTTATCTGCATTGAGCGACGAGAACATACGTATGGAGGGTCTTACTCAAGGAGCCATCGACTATATGACCAAACCATTCAAGGATGAGGAGCTGTCGACAAAAGTGATCAACATTCTGAAGTTGAGACGCACTCAGCAGCAACAGATTCTAATGGAGAACTATACGGAAGAGCCCGTATCTACAGAGATCAATCCTTTCTTGAAAAGTGTGTTGGATGCCATAGAGGAAAACTATCAGAACTCAGAATTCACAATCGAGGATCTTGCCAAACTCTTATCAACCAGCAAGTCGACGTTACAGCGCAGAATCAAATCTATCACAGACCAGACTCCTATAGAGCTGCTGAACGAATATCGTGTGAAGAAGGCTGACTCGCTGTTGCGCAATCAGGATCTGCCGATCAAAGAGGTGGCCTATATGACAGGCTTCAGCGACCAGTTCTACTTCAGCAGAAAATACAAGGAATATTTCGGATACGCACCGTCAAAAAGATAATTGTTCAAGAAGATGATTATTCACATCTCGCTTTTGTAGCGACAATATCTCAAAGCTTATTTACCAAGCCTCTTTATCTCAACATATCGATTCATACTATGCTCGTATTCATTATGAGCATCTTTAATCAACGGATTATGCGAACCGACACCCATGATTTCCAACTGAGACTTATCAACTCCATTACTCACAAGCAAATCATAAATTACTTTAGCTCTACCCTCAGAGAGAGCGTAATTGTATGTATTAGAACCTCGCTCATCAGCATGGCCAACAATTTGGTATTTCTTTGTAGGGTTGGCTTTTATCTCATTTAGGATATCATCAAATTCATCACCACTCTGGTGAAGTTTTGTGCTCGCCAATTCAAAATACAAACGAAACACCTTGGGATCCTTTTCTATTGTTTTTCCCCCACATTTGCCAAGCTCTTCAATTTTTGCAAGATTCAAAAGCGGGAACGACGGTCCCTGATGCCAAACATTCCTTGATCCTTTTTGTAATAACTTACAGACTTTTCCATTAACGAAATCAGACTTCGGACAACTCATTCCAACGTTCATCTCATCCCCTTTCTCTTCTGGATTATAGTAATAACAATTATTCACCTCACACTCTCGAGTTGTCCAACCTCCTAAAGGCTCAATATGACCATAGATTCCACCATACAATCTATTCTCTATACTTCTCACCTCTCCAAAAGAGCAGCAGTTTTTTATAGTACTGCCTAAAAGTCCTCCTGCTATTCCTCCCACACGGGTTGAGCCGACAACTTTTCCATAATTACAACAATCCTCCACGATTGCATCATTAGAGGTGGTGCCCACGATACCTCCCATTCCATAATGGCTGGCATTGGGTGCATTCACATCTCCATAAAAAACACATCTTTTAATGTAAGCTCCTGTACTTGCATAGCCAATAATTCCTCCATAGAACTTCCAATTCCCTTTCACCGTTGTATAACTGCTACAATCTGTAATAATAGCGCTGCCAATACCCACGATACTACCAGCGCAATCCCCGATATTATGAACAAGGCCACAGCCCATAATAAGATTTTTAATCTCTCCTTTTCTGACGATTCCAAAAAGGCCTTGCCCCATCTGGCTCGCTTTATTGATATATATATTGTCAATACGATGGTTTCTACCGTCAAACACACCATGAAAGCTTGTCTCTTCTGTATATCCGATCGGAATCCAAGAACCCAGAGTCTTGCCGCACACAGCAGAAAGATCAATATCGTTCATCAAAACAGCGCACGCGTCCCTATTCTGTGGAATATTATCATCCGAGCCATTTACTACCGCCGCAAAATATTGCAGTTCCGCAGGCTTTGTGATTCTAAACGGACAATCTTTCGAACCATCTCCTTGTGGCTTTACCGATGCAAAAATTTGAGAGACACATCCCCAAAGAAGCATTATAACCACATTTATCCTTAATATTAACTTTACCATACCTCTATCGTGTTTAAAATAAGAAGAGACTCGACACGCCACGTCTCCACATTGCTTTATTCAATCATATTTTGCAAGCCAGACCTTAACTCCGACATGGAGAAACCATAAGACAACACATTTCGAATAGGATATTCTTTTGATCCATATCTCACAACGACATTCACTTTGTCGTTTTCAAATGCTATAGTCATAACTCCTTTTCCTCCGACATTTTCCATTTTCGCATACTCTAATACCCTCCAGCATTCCTCATTGTCGAATTTAATATTGTAGCAATACTGCTCTTTTCTATCCGATACTACTAGATTGCCTCCATACGGAACAGACGGATTCTTAATCAATGTATTAAAGACGCTACTCGAGCTTACCATAACAGATTCTCCATTCTGAAACCACAAGGTTATATTCTCAAAATTATAATCTTTTATATCGAATTCAATATCATAATCATAACGCATCTGTCTGAAATTACTTACGTCTACAAGGAATGAGTTATCCTTTTTCATTGAATCGCGAACCAGATTATAGTTGTCTCGCTCCATATCAGCAGAGTATCCTTCAAACACAGGTTCCTTATCCTTAGGCAAACGATCATCATATTCACTCGTTTCAACACCAATCACATTCCATTCATCTCGTATACAACTGCTAAAATTATGTGATTCTATATTGATTTTACCGTTAGGCATCAGTCTTACAGACAAATTAAGCTGCAACATTTTAGGATCTGTGATATACCTTGCTGTGTTTAACAAAGACTCATAAGGGAGTTCCGCATTTACTTTATACACTTTATCTTCAAGATACGAATACCATGCCAAATCTAATCGATTGGGCAATTTATGTTGCTTTAGGAAATTCAACATCTCTTCTGCGGATTTCGTCGAATCCGGCTCTTCTAGTATCACCTCTCCTTCTTCATTATAGACGTGAGCATCAAAAACAATCACTTTGTCTCCCGTACCATCTGGATCAAATGAAACTTTATACCAAAAATATTCGGCAGTGTTAACCTCTTCTTCAGGTTTATTGTCAAAGGAACATGACGCAAACATAAAAACAGCAAACGTCAAAGCGACGTCTACTATAAAACTCATAAATTTATTTCTCATATCTTATTTTATTATCACTTAAAGAAATAGTGTTTAAATCAGGATGCACAGTTTGCTATTCATCCACAAAATATTGCATATTTCCGAAAAACAATAGGTATAATAATCTCTCAAATGATTATTTATCACAACACATAAGCCAAACCTACCGTCAGCAGACCGAACGGCACGCTCAATATGAATGTCCATTTAATATCCGCACCCAAATAATAGAGGATAGCAGCGGAAAGAACAAAGTTGAAACCCGAATTGATTGCAAGCGACACTGTATCTAGACCAGAAGAAAAATAAGCTCCGGCCAGCGAGACACAGATTAGATAGACTAGCAGATCAACACGATGAAATCCGTGAGTTATGAATGCTGCCTTTATTCCCAACACCAGCAACATCGCTGCATGGATCAGGAACAATGGGCAAAATCCGTTTTTGATTATTTCAAACATTATTTATATTTTGTCAAGACGTGGCAAATCGTTTTGAGACGTGGCTATATCGCGTCTGTACGGATTATTTTTGCTGTGTAGCAAATACCATTGCGTACAATCTCATCTGCTTGATCATCGCCAACATACCATTGGAACGAGTCGGAGTAAGATGTTCCTGCAGACCGATTTTGTCGATGAATGACAATTTAGCGTCAACGATATCCTGTGGTTCGTTGCCCGACAAAATATACACAAGAATAGAGACGATACCATTGACTATTTCAGTATTGCTCTCTCCCTGATAATACACCTTTCCGTCTTTCATCTCCGCATTCACCCACACTTTACTCTGGCAGCCTTCTATCAAGTGAGCGTCGTCCTTATAACGTGCGTCGATGCCAGCACCCTCGTTACCTTTATCTATAATCAACTGGTAAATATCCAACCAATCATCTGAGAATGAGAATTCCTCAATGATCTCCTCTTCTCTTTCGTCTATCAAACTCATTTCTTCTTTCTATTAAACATTGACGCCACTCTCACCAATCCGGCTACGAATGAATCAATCTCTTCCTTTGTGTTGTATAGAGCAAACGATGCACGCACCGTTCCTTCAATTCCAAAATGTTGCATCACCGGTTCAGCGCAGTGATGACCTGTGCGGACAGCGATTCCCAACTTATCCAAAAGTGTTCCGACGTCGTACGGATGAATGTTTCCAATCAAGAACGATACCAATCCGCTCTTCTGGTCATTCTCACCGATGAATCTCATTCCGTCGATCTCCTTCATCTTCTCTTCCGCATAGATACGCAACGACTCTTCGTAAGCGTGGATCTCATCCATACCGATTGCAGAGACATAGTTGAGCGCCGCAGCCAAAGCAGTCGAACCGATATAATCCGGCGTTCCTGCCTCAAACTTGAATGGCAACTCATTGAATGTTGTGCCAGAGAAATGGACATTCTTGATCATCTCACCACCACCCTGATAAGGAGGCAGTTTATCAAGCCATGCCTCTTTGCCGTAAAGGACGCCGATACCTGTCGGACCGTAAACCTTATGACCAGAAAACACGAAAAAATCCACATCCATCTTCTTGACATCCACCTTGATATGCGGAGTAGACTGAGCACCGTCGACAAGGACAGGCACATTATGAGAGTGCGCAATCTTCACAATCTCCTCCACTGGGTTGACAGTACCAAGAGTATTGGATACGTGAGCCACAGAGATAAGTTTTGTACGTGATGTGATCAACTCCTCAAGTTTCTCAATCTGAAGATGTCCACGTTCATCAAACGGAATCACCTTAATCTTAATATCCTTTCTCTGCTGCTGAAGCTGCCAAGGCACGATGTTAGAGTGGTGTTCCATCTCCGACACAATAATCTCATCACCATCGACGCACTGGCTTCTCACGAAAGAGTCAGCCACAAGGTTGATAGCCTCAGTTGTGCCACGAGTGAAGACAATCTCACATGATTTCTCAGCACCGATGAATTTCTGCACCGTCGCACGAGCCTCCTCATGAGCGACAGTAGCAGCCTGGCTCAAGAAGTGGACACCACGATGGATATTGGCATTTTGTGTGGAATAGTTGCCGACAATAGTGTCAAGCACCACCTGCGGCTTCTGTGTTGTGGCCGCATTATCGAAATATATCAATGGTTTTCCGTAGATTTCTTGTCCCAGAATCGGAAAATCCTTGCGTATTGACACTATATCTAACATCTTCATTTCGTTTTTCGGAGTGCAAAATTACAAATTATAATTCTTAATTCATAATTCACAATTCATAATTGTCGATATAATCCACGCCACATATTTTGCCAAATCTATGTCTTTCAACCAAGATTTGGCAGATTATAAATCAATATCCGTTGCCAAATATCATGTTTTCGCATAGATTTAGACAATTCTCATACACCAAAGTTTGCTAAATCCATCAAATTACCAAAGATTTAGCATAGTCAACAAGTGAAAATATTGCTAAATCCTCAGCACAATGTATAAAAAAAGACGCGATTCCTCGCGTCTTCCTATATTTCAATGTCACGTCTTCAGCAAAGAGACGCGGTACACCACGTCTCTACTTCACCAAATTAATGTCGTATGGTGTAATTTGATAAACGAAATAATTCAACCAGTTGGAATAGAACAAGTTGGCATAACTTCTCCACCTTACTTGAGGTCCCTTGTCTGGATCATTATCCTTATAGTAGTTGACAGGCATCTCTATTGGCAACTCCTTCGCCAAGTCACGTCGGTACTCAGCGTCAAGAGTGTATGGCTCATACTCTGGATGACCAGTCAAGAAAAACTCCTTACCATTGTTTGCCATCATCATGTATGGACCAGGACCACCATTTTCGTCGTCTCCCTCAGCAAGAATCTTCAAATCAGGTACAGCCTCAACATCTTTTCTATCCAATGTACAGTGACGGCTGTGTGGCACATAGAATGTATCGTCGAAACCACGGAAAATAGGATTCAACGGTTCTAGTATCTTATGCTCAAACACTCCGAAGATCTTGGAATCCGTCATCACTTTGTTGATACCATAGAAATGATACAACGCGGCAAACGCACCCCAGCAAACGTAAAGTGTAGATGTGACGTGGGTGCGAGCCCAATCGAAAATCTCAGTCAACTCATTCCAGTATGTCACCTCCTCATAGTCCATAAACTCAAGAGGTGCTCCTGTGATGATCATTCCGTCGTACTTATTTTTTCGTAATACTTCAAAACTCTTATAGAAGGCCATCATGTGCTCGATAGGAGTATGCTTGGATGTGTGGCTTGAAATCTGCATAAACTCAATCTCTATCTGCAAAGGTGAGTTAGACAACAGACGGATCAAGTCAGTCTCCGTCGTAATCTTAATCGGCATAAGATTAAGAATCACAATCTTCAATGGACGAATATCCTGGTTGGCTGCCTCGATCGAGTCTTTGACGAATATATTTTCCTTCTTCAACTCATCAACAGCCGGCAAATCCTTCGGTATATTTAATGGCATATTACCTCCTTAATTAGTTCTATTCGAAAATTCTTTGCAAAGGTAAGCATTTTTTAATACTTTTGAGCAAATTTAGGTGGAGTATGAATAGATTTGTGATAATAGTGGCCGGAGGCTCAGGATTAAGAATGGGTACGGAAATTCCAAAACAGTTTCTGCCGATATCAGGCAAACCAATTCTTTTGCGCACTATCGATGCTTTCAGAAATGCTGTCGACGGGATTAAAATCATCGTTTGCTTGCCAGCCACACATTTCGACTACTGGCATAAATGCTGCAACGAGTACGGTTTCAACACTGACGACATCACTATCGTTGAAGGTGGAAAGACGCGTTTCCATTCCGTGCTTAATGGATTAAACACTATCCAGGAAGACGGTGATGCTCTCGTCGGAGTCCACGACGGAGTTCGTCCATTCGCAACAGCAGAGATGATCAACCGTCTGTATGACGCTGCGGCTAAAGACAAAGCCGTTGTGCCAGTTGTGGATTCGGTTGACTCCGTACGTATTTTGTCGGAGAACGGAGAAAACTCACAAATCGACCGTAGAATGGTGAAACTTGTCCAGACTCCACAAGTGTTTGATTTACAACTGTTGAAGAAAGCCTACGGTGTTGGCTTCATCGAAACTTTCACCGACGATGCAAGCGTGGTGGAATATAGCGGACACAAAATCTCATTGGTTGAAGGTTGTCGTGAGAATATCAAGATTACGACGCCAATGGATTTGGCTATCGCGGAGTATATGTTGAATCGTTGACGAAGACGAATACAATAGCACTTTTATTTTGGAGATTATATACTAGTTGTCTAAAAAGAGGATTGTTAAGGGCGGAACGCCCTAACCCCACCACCAACGCGAGTCCGTAGGACGAGCGTATAACAAACAAGAAAGTTTGTACAATTCGTATATAATCATCATTCGTAGTATATATATGACAGAATTCGCAAGTAAAGATATCAAGGAAGATTCAGATGCTTATAAAAATTTTGTATTGTTCTTATGCGGAGATAAAAGCGATTTCAAAACCGCTAGAAAGATGTGCAAAGAAATACGAAAATCAAGAGCATTCCATAAATCAAGAAAAATATTAAGTATCTAACATTTAGCATTAAATTTTGTCGACTTCATTTTACAGAACAAGGGAATTGACCAACTGCCGTGGCATTACGCCAAAGAAGGCAGATGTGTTGAAGGGAGAAATAGAGGTGTTTCGCCCAGAAGACTTGTTGTATTATTTTCCCTACAGATATATCGACAGAAGCAAATTCTACTCCATCCGTGAAATATCAGGAGCCAACACCTACGTCCAGATTAGGGGCAAGGTGGTCTCGATGAAAACTGTCGGAGTGGGCAGACAGCAACGTCTTACCGCAGAATTTTCCGACGGAAGAGACTCGATTTCTCTGGTCTGGTTCCAGGGCGTCCAATATTTCTTGGACAAAATTCAAAAAGACAAAGAGTATATCATCTTCGGCAAACCGACTGTGTTTGGAGGAAGATGTCAGATTGCCCATCCTGAGATGGACACTATAGAGTCGGCAACAAAAAAACATCTCACCAATGGTCTGATGAGCATGTATAATACGTCCGACAAGATGAAGCGCAACTACCTTGATTCATCAGGTTTGCGACAGATTATTATGGATGAGCTTCAGAATCTCAAGACATCCCCACTCGACGAGACTCTGCCAGCCGACATCCGTGAGCGAGAAAATCTAATGGAGCTCAACCGCGCGATCTGGAATATCCACAATCCAGAAAATTCTCAAGCGTTGGCTGAGGCTCAGTACAGATTGAAATTCGAGGAACTCTTCTATATCCAGCTCAAGATGCAGCGTGCCTACAAACGTCAGATCAATGAGCATGGACTGGTGTTTCCTCGCATCGCCGACTATTTCAACAATTTCTATAACCAACAGTTGCCATTCCCGCTCACTGGTGCTCAGAAACGAGTGATCAAGGAGATTCGTGAGGATGTGCGCACCGGCAAACAGATGAACCGTCTGCTTCAGGGAGACGTGGGAAGCGGAAAAACCCTCGTCGCCACGATGACAATGCTCATGGCTCTCGACAATGGTTATCAGGCTTGTCTGCTTGCTCCGACGGAGATTCTTGCTAATCAGCATTTTGAGACTATCTTTAAGCAGTTGACTCCAATAGGCATCAACGTCGCCCTACTGACAGGTAGCACTAAAGCACCCGTTCGTAAGAAACTCCTTCCGTCGCTAAAATCCGGTGAGACACAAATCCTGATCGGCACACATGCGATTCTTGAAGATACCGTGGTGTTTAACAACCTCGGCATGGCAATCATCGACGAGCAACACCGTTTCGGAGTGGCTCAACGCTCAAAGCTTTGGCATAAGAACACGATTCCGCCTCATATTCTTGTGATGACGGCGACACCGATTCCTCGCACCTTGGCTATGACGCTGTATGGCGACCTTTCCGTCTCCGTGATTGACGAGTTGCCTCCAGGCAGAAAGCCAATCCAGACATACCATCAGTATGATACCAACAGGGAAAAACTATACCATTTCATGCGTATGGAGATTGCCAAAGGACGACAGGTGTACGTGGTGTTCCCGTTGATTAAAGAGAGTGAAAAACTTGATTTCGAGAATCTTACCGCAGGTTACGAGCGACTTTGTGCTGTTTTTCCTCAGCCTCAATATAATATATGTATGGTTCACGGCAAGATGACACCGGAGGAGAAAGACGAGAACATGCAGAGATTCGCGTCGGGCCAGGCAAATATTATGGTTGCGACGACGGTGATTGAAGTTGGAGTGAACGTGCCAAACGCCAGCGTGATGGTGATAGAGAGTGCAGAGCGATTCGGACTCAGCCAGCTCCACCAGTTGAGAGGCCGAGTAGGACGTGGAGCGGACCAGAGCTACTGCATCTTGGTGACAGACGTCAAGTTGGCAAAGGAGACTATGCGCAGAATGGAGATCATGACACGCACCAACGACGGATTCGAGATCGCCGAAGCCGACCTTCGTCTGCGTGGAGAAGGAGACATAGAAGGCACACAACAGAGTGGAACACCGATGAAGATGCGTATCGCCAACATCGCCACCGACGGAGTGATCCTAATGCGTGCGCGTGACGCATCGATCAATATCATCGCAAACGATCCCGATTTGAAGTCACCGGAGAATCAGATCTACGTGAACCAGCTCGCACACCTGGCAAGAGAGCTGAATGTTTGGGGAAATATATCTTAATGCATAATTTATAATGCATAATTCATAATTCGTAGAGACGCACGGTCGTGCGTCTTTTGACAATATCGTTTCCCAAGAAAAATGTAGTTTAAGGGCGTTTGTTCCCCAAGAAAAGTGTTGATTTTGGGCGTTTGTTCCCCAAGAAAAATGTAAATATCTCTTGTAAGTTGCTTATTATTAATATCTTTGCATCATCAAACGACAAAGGTAAAAATCAACACTCTTTTTTGCACATTTTGTCCGAATAATTAACCCTATTATCAAACTAAAATTAAGACAAAAATGATCAACGAATATATAAAGAATGCTGGCATTGCCCAGCTAAACGAAATGCAGGTGAAGATGCAGGAGGTCTATCCTAAGAAGGACGCTATCCTGCTACTCTCGCCTACCGGTTCGGGAAAGACACTCGCTTTCCTTCTTCCGCTTTGTGCCGACGTGGTGAAAAACGGTTCGACGGCATTGATTCTGTCTCCGTCACGTGAACTGTCGCAACAGATATTTGAAGTGTTACGCAGTTTGAAATCAGGCATTAAGGCGACGCTACTATGTGGTGGACACTCCACTGCTGAGGAAGAGAAACGATTGCGTGAGAAGCCATCCATTGTGATTGGCACACCAGGTCGTGTGCTCGACCACATCCGTCGACAGACATTTGCAGCGTCGACAATCAACACATGGGTAGTGGATGAGTTTGACAAGGCTCTTGAGATGGGATTCTCAGCCGAGATGCAGAGCATCAACGACAGTCTGACATCCGTCGACAAACGAATCTTCGTATCAGCCACAAGCAGCGTCGACATCACACCTTGGACAGGAGACAAAGCAATCGAGACGTTGGATTTCACAACTGAGACTCCAAACGACAACTTGAAACTGATGCGAGTAACGTCGCCAGAGAAAGACAAACTCCCTACGCTTCAGGGACTTGTCACTACATTCAACAACGAGAGCACAATCGTCTTCTGCAACTTCCGCGACACAGTGGAACGCGTGGCAACAGCATTGGAGAAAGACGGACACGACGTCGTGGTATACCACGGCAAACTAGAGCAGAAAGACCGTGAGCGAGCACTATTCATGTTTGCGTCAGGCTGTTCGGCAATCCTCGTCACAACCGATTTGGCTGCACGTGGATTGGATATCTCACAGGTGAAACACGTCGTCCATTTCGAGATGCCAAACACACTCGAGACCTTCACACACCGTAACGGACGAACAGCGCGTCAAGCAGCGTCTGGTACAGCTTACGTGATGATCTATAGAGAGTTTAGTTTGCCAGAGTTCTTGCCAAAGAAAATCGAAGAATACAAATTCGAGCCGACAAACAACGTGTTGAAATCCGAATTCACGCCGATCTATATCAGCCGTGGAAAGAAAGAGAAGATCAGCCGTGGCGACGTCGCAGGATTCGTCATCAAGACAGCCGAGTTGGCAAAAGAAGACGTCGGAATGATCCTGCTATACGACCATTATTCCCACGTCACCATCAAATCCGACAAAGCATTCGCAGCAATCAAAAAACTTGATGGAGCGAAGATCAAGGGAGGAAAAGCAAAGGTAGAGATAGCGAAGTAAATGCTAAATTAGAAATGCTGAATGCTTAATTATAAAATCCCCGATATTCCTGGCGGAATATCGGGGATTTTTACAATTTTATCGGTCTATAGACGTATAAAATTAAATTATTTTAAATTTTATCGGTCTATGGACGTATAAAATTGGGGAAATCTTGATTTTTATCGGTCTTTAGACGTATAAAATTTAATAAATTTGTAGAGTTGGGCGAATAAATTCCCAACCAAAGTATGCAAATCTAAATTTTACTTTTAAATTTGCATACTTTTAATAGCAATTATGACAGAATACATCCATAGAAAAATAGAAACAGAAGTTGAATCTGCATTAAAAAAATTCCCAGTTGTGGCTATTACGGGGCCTCGTCAGTGTGGAAAGTCAACCCTCGTAAAGCATCTTTTACAGGGGAGAGACGATGTAGTAATGTTGGACATTGAACGTGATGCCGACCTTAGAAAATTGTCTGATCCAGAGATGTTTTTTTCTAATAATTCAGATAAACTTATATGCATAGATGAGGTACAACGCAAACCAGACCTGTTTAAAATAATTAGGTATTGGGTTGACAAGGCAGAAAGAAACGGAGTATTCCTTTTGTTAGGTTCAGCTTCAAGAGATTTACTTAGGCAAAGTTCAGAATCCTTGGCTGGCAGAATTGTATATAAGCACTTAACCCCCTTCTTGATCAACGAGATAGAAGACAGAGTATCACTTTTAGACTGTTGTTTGAAGGGGACATTTCCTAGAAGTATACTTATCGAGGACGAATATTCAATGGAGTGGAGAGAAAATTTCATCACCACTTTTCTGGAGCGCGATCTTTTGCAGTGGAGAAACTTCACACCTGCTATGATGAGAAGATTGTGGATGATGTTAGCAGGAAACAATGGACAGACAGTCAACTACACTGCACTTGGGAACTCGTTGGATTTAAGCAATGTAAGCATTTCTAATTATATAGACTTGTTGGAAAGCACATATATGGTTTATGTCGTTCGACCATATTTCTCTAATATGGGGAAGAGAATGACAAAATCCCCTAAAGTGTATGTGGCAGATTCTGGTATGACTACAGCTCTACTCGGAATTTCAACAAGCAACCAACTATTGGGGAATTCTGTTTTTGGTGCCATTTGGGAGCAGATGGTATTATCAAACTTAAAGGGAAATTTTCCACAGGCTGACATTTGCTACTATCGTACGTCAAATGGAATAGAAATGGATTTTGTTGTTACATTAAGAGGCAACGTATATGCGATAGAGTGTAAGACTTCTACAGCACCTTCTTTACAAAGAGGCACATACAACGCGATAGAAGACATAAACCCCAATAAAGTTTATGTAGTAGCACCCGTTGATTCTTCATATTCAATAAACGAGAACATCCAAGTAGTAAGTATCCCCGACCTGATCAAAAGCATCAATCAAAGTATGTAAATCTAAATTTTACTTTTAGATTTACATACTTTCAGCGTTATCTCAATACAACAACAGAACTACATTAGTCAGGAAGTCAAACTACGTAAAGGGAGAAATAATAATAATTTGCGATTTCCGTTTTCAAATTGTAATTTTGCCCAAAATACTATAGCTATGCAATCAACAACATTAAATAACGCCCAAATAGAGATACTTGACATGATGTCATTTGTCAAGTCACAAGAAGCACTTGCCGATTTGAAACAAGTGATCTCCAATTTTTTTGCTTCTGAATTAGAGAAAGAAATGAATCAATTGTGGGAATCAGGAGAAATGACAGAAGAAAAAGTAGAAAGTTTCAGAAACCTACACGAAAGGACTCCATACAAATAAGTAATGGACAAAATCGTATTAGATACAAATTGCCTAATCATGGCAATTTCCGCAAAAACACATTACCATAAAGTGTGGAAATCTTTCATCTCTGGCAACTTTGTGCTTTGCGTAAGTAACGACATTTTGGAAGAGTACGAAGAAGTGATTGCGAGAAACATCAATTCAAAAGTTGCAGGAATGGTGATATACACCATTTTAACACGCAATAATGTTGAGAAGCTTGACCCTCATTTCCGTTTCCGTCTAATCCAGCAAGATGAAGATGACAACAAATTTGTTGATTGTGCTATTGTATCAAACGCAAAATGTATCGTGTCAGAAGATAGGCACTTTGATATTTTGAAAACCATAGAATTCCCCAAAGTGGAAGTAATGGGTATTGATGAATTTGTAAAAACATTAGATTAAAAACCAGAAAGATAGATTAATATACATAAATAATAATTAGAAGCGTTCGCTTTAGTGTATTCCCGAAATCGCCAATTTTTGTAATACAACTATCAAGTGGACGCCTGCGTGTTATGCGTGGGTGTCATTGTAGTTGTATGGGTGTTTGGCGATACCTGGGAATACCAATGATGTCCCACGCTTCTTTTCATAAAACGCCAGAATATGAAAGGAGAACAAATACATATAGGAAACATGATAGCCTCATTTATGAAAAGTAACGGTATATCTAAATCTGAATTAGGAAGAAGAATCCCCTGTTGCCGAACACATGTTTATGAAATCTTAGGGAGTGCAAGTCTGCATTCACAACAAATCCAACGCATCAGTGAAGTTTTAGGCCACGACTTTTTTGCCGACTTAAGTGAGAAGATGAAAGAAGTGTAGTGTAAATGACTATATGTAGGGAGTTAGGCGACGGAATGTTAACAAACAATTACATATAAATGTTTTACTTTGCGATGACATGAACAATAAAATATATTAATGTATGCCGTGTAACGATAAAACATATGTAAAATCAGTAGATGAATTTCTAAAGGATTTATATCTATATATTGGTGAAAAAGAAGAAAAGGGCATCACTCATTTTTTTCGTGGGCATGCGGATGAAGAATGGGATTTATTACCGTCCGTTTTTAGAGATGGTAATCTTAGCGACGAAGAAAACTTGTTCTATCAATCATCAAGTCTATTATCAGAAGAATTCTCATCTGATATGACGACTTTCGACAAATTGGTAAAGATGCAACATTACAGATTACCAACAAGACTTCTTGATGTTACATATAATCCATTAGTGGCTCTTTTTTTTGCATGTTGCGATGACAACAGCAAGGATAAAGATGCAAGTGTATTATGCTTTAAGACAAAATCTCATGATATAAAAAATTATGATAGTGATTGCGTCACAATGCTTTCAAATTTGGCTAAATGTGAAGAATCAACTTCTCGATGGGAATTAGTACATCAAATAAAACAAGAACGTAATTTTGAAGAAAGCAGAATCAAAGAAGAGCATTGGAATTGCTACTTTTTTGTAAATCCCAAAAGAAACAATGAGAGGATAAAGGCTCAATCCGGAGCTTTTATAATCGTTGGGGGAGTTTCTAACAATACGGAAATTATAACAAAACGTGTTATCAAACACAACATCACTGAATTAAGCAAGGAAATCCATATTCATAAAGGAGACAAAGAGAAAATATTGAATCAACTCGATATTTTAGGAATAAACAACGGGACTCTATATTGCGATATGGAATATAAATTTAGGGAAATATCTAAAAAATAATGGTGTTGCACTATATTACACCTACACTTTAATTCGAAATATAAGGACAATCATAAAAGGATAAAAATACGTAAATAATATGAGAAAAACTTTATTCATTTCGTTATCTTTAATCATTTGCGTTTTTGCGTATGCTAAAACATTTATGCAAGTTGGTCTAGTAAAAGGAAACACCGTTACTTATGACGTTGCGGAAGTTTCGGAAGTCACTTTTTTTGAAGATACGGATTCTGTATTAGAAGGATCTAATATCTCGGGATTTATCAACGACAAAGCTTTTGTGGATCTTGGGTTAGCCAGTGGTACAATGTGGGCCACATGCAATGTAGGATCGGATTCTTTGAAAAAGAAAGGGAACTTCTATTCTTGGGGAGAAACAATAGAAAAAGATGTATATACAATAACCAATTATAAATTCTACGGGAAAAAGAATAGTGTAGGTATAGCATTATACACTAAATATGTTACTAGTTCCAAAGGTGGTGTACTTGATGATAAAAAGACATTGGATCCAGCAAATGATGTTGCCTCCGTAGAATGGGGAGTGTCTTGGTGTATTCCAACAGAATCACAATGGAAAGAACTAATAGAAAACTGTACGTGGACATACACCAGCAATTATAATGAAAGCGGAGCAAAAGGATACATCGGCAAATCCAATCAAAATGGAAATACAATATTCTTCCCAATAACAGGAACAACCGAGGAATTATCTATTAATAGTAACTTGTATTATTGGTCATCCTCTCTTAATACTGACGATTACCTCACTGCAATGATGATGGTTTATACAGACAAAATGGAATTAGTAAGTGGGAACAGATATGCAGGAAGATGTGTACGTCCAGTTGTAGCACCAGCACAAAGTTATAGTGTGCCAACAAGCGGCAAAGTGAATAATCATGACTATGTTGATCTAGGGTTATCTAGTGGTTTAAAATGGGCGACTTGCAATTTAGGTGCAATTTGTATTGAAGAGGATGGTGATTTTTACATGTGGGGAGAATCTTCAACACACAAATATGACTACTCGATAGACAATTATAGCTTAAATTCATGGGTTAACGGGTCTGTATACAAATATAAAACAGCACTAACGGGGGATATTCTAAGTTCAAGTTATGATGCCGCATCTAAGCTATGGGGAGAAGAATGGAGAATGCCAACAAAAGAAGACTTTGCCGAACTATACAAAGAATGTATATGGACATGGACAACCATTAATGGCAAATCTGGATATAAGATTGAAAGCATGAATAATAACAATTGGATATTCCTTCCTGCCGCAGGAAAGAGAGAAGGGACTTCTCTCAATCACAACGGATTATCTGGTTATTATTGGAGTTCAAACGTATATATTAATGACGTAAATAGTTTTATTGGAGGGTATAATCTGAAAATCTATTCCGATTATAAAGAAACATCATATTCCTATGGTAATATTGGATGTTCTATTCGCCCAGTAACAGAGTAACGACTAATATTGTTCGTCAATCAAGAGGATCGCAAAAGGTCATCCGCCTTTAGCAATCATCATTTAAGATAGTGTAAAATGGTCTGTGGAGACTGTAAAATAAACTGTGTCATACAATAAAAAAGGAACAAAAACGTTAAAG
>JAKSKU010000002.1 GCA_024401565.1 Paludibacteraceae bacterium | reverse complement strand
TCCAACGCCGCCTTTTCCTTCTTAGTCAATTTATTATAGACTAACTCGTAAGCCTTATCCGCAAGAGATTTAACCAATTCCGATGTCATTTCTGCGTCGTCGAGATGAATCTGCATCCACAAACGTTTATGCCAGTGCCAAGCCTGCTCAATAGCAGAGTACTCCGCCACCATCTCATCGAATAGATCCGCGTCGCATTTCAATACAAGAAGATTAGGCACAGTCAATGGTAGACCGGCAAAAATCTTTCCTCCGACTCTGAAAGTCACATAATCGTCGCCAAAAGGCATGTCTTCTGTGGCATGAGGCTTGCTTAAACAGTAAATACGAGCGTCTTCTATAGTCATATTCTATAAGATTTTGTTAGTGCAAAGTTAAGAAATTTTTGGTTTCAAGTTTCATGTTTCAGGATCCATGCCAACCAAATTCCGTGCCAAAATTTGTTTTCAAATCTCAAAATTCATTATGAAAAATGAAAATCCGAGTAAAATCAGGAAAGAAACCAAAAATGGTCTGAAAATAATTTGAAAAATTTATATTGCTGATTTATAGTTAAATATAAACTTTTATTGAAATTTTATTGAAAATTGGCACGCAAAAAATCAAAGTTGGCACGGTTTTTGTTGTATAAATAGTGAACGTCGTGATGACGTGTTCATTTTGTAGTTTAGTCCTAATATTAAATCCTTTTGTGCTACATTAAATGTGTAGTGAGAATAGAGATATTTGAGTTAAATCAAATATCTCTTTTTTTTGGTGAGTATTGATTTGTTTCGCCAAACCTTTCCTATATGAAACCGATATTTGAACATTAGATTGCATTTTTACCGAAAAAAGATTGTTTTATGTGCTTTTTGCCTATTGTGATTAATGTTTGTTAGCACATTTTTTTATAATTGTTAATAAATGCTATCGAAATATTGTAAATTTTTAAAAATTATAACTTACTTTGCAAATTGTTTAAGTGGCACATGCCATTTATGAAAGGATAAATATTAAAGTAGAGACTTATTTATGTCTATGTTTGCGAATAGTAAGAAAATAGTTTTGGCTCTGATTGTGGCGGTGGCGTATGTGCTTCCGTCTTTTGCAGTGCATGAGGAATTCACTGAAGGATATGAGTTCTCGTCATCACAGGCAAGTTCAAAATTGCAGGAGCGTCCGATGTCATTATATAAAGATGGTAAGGTAGTATTCTTTAGAGGTGATAGTGCATATATGGCTCGTATTGGCGACACTTACGAGTTGGTAGATGTTGAGCCATGTCCAGAGTTGCAGGATCTAGGAATAGAAGGTACGTTTGCATACGATCAGAAGCGTCGTACAATTTATTTTGCGAAAACAGATGAGGTAGGAAACTCAGACCTTTATCAGACAAGATGGTCTGAAGGGTCTTACACTGAGCCTGTCAAGTTGGAAATTGAAGGCTTGAATAAAGTTCGTAAGGCAATAAAGGGAAGTTCGACTGTGACTGCAGGATGGACTTACCGTTATAATAGAATTTCGGGATTTTTCAACCCTTCAATAGCAAAGGGAGGAAATAGAATTTATTTCTCTGCGGATTTTCCAAAAAAGAGTTTTGGTGGTCGTGACATCTGGTATATAGATAGAGCTAAGGCAGGAGACGGAGTCGGTTGGAAGATGCCTGAAAACGCGAGTGATTCCATCATCCCGATGAACTCGAATGCACGTGATGACTATGCTTGGTGTTACGAAGACACATTGCTATATTTTGCGTCTAACCGTGGAGGCGGATACGGTGGTTTGGATATATATGTGTCTCATTTGAAGAATATCACACGTGAGTTTACAGATACAGCGTCTGGTGAGGTCACAAAAATAGAGAAAGAGATTTGGGACACTCCTATTCATTTGGATTCTGTATTCAACTCAAGTTCAAACGATTATAATATGATCGGATCACCAAAGATCTGTTTGTTCATGTCAAATCGTACAGGAGGTAAGGGTAGTGATGATATCTATCGTCCAGCACCGTTTGTTGCCACTCGTGAGCCTGAACTTGTGCCAGACTTCACAATTGATGAGCCAAAGGGATTCCACTGGGTGTTGATGTTCTTCGATTTCAACCAGATACAGATGAAGCCAGAGTATGAGGCACAGTTGGATGAGTTGGTAAGCGCAATGCAGGAGTTCCCTGGAGCAATCTTCGAGGTATCCGGACATACCGATGCCCGTGGATCAGACCAGTACAACATCAAGTTGTCTGCTAAACGTGCTGACTATATCAAGAACATGTTGATCAACCGTGGATTGGATCCAAGCAAGTTGGTGTCTGTAGGACGTGGATTCCACGATCCAGTGATTCCAAACGCACAGTCGGAGGCTGAGCATGAGCAGAACCGTCGTGCTGATATTAAGATTTTGAACGAATAAGACGAGGAGGATAAAATATTATGAAAACGAGATTTTTAGCACTTTGCGTTGCTGTATTAAGTACAATATCGGCTTTCGCACAAAGAGATTTGATGCTATCTCAGCAGTTCTTCTCTCGATTGAACTTCAACCCAGCCGCTACTGGTAACAGCGACGATATCGACTTCTTCCTGATCGGTAGATGGCAGTGGTCAAATGTTGAGGATTCTCCAAAGGATGGAGTGTTTAACATCAGCAACTATATAGAGTCTATCCGTTCAGGTATGGGTATCTCTTGTAGTTACGATGACTTGGGTATTGCCAACCATACTTTGATAATTAAGCCAGCGTATGCATATCACGTTAATATGAATGAGAGTATGCTGCTTTCTATGGGTCTTTCGTTTGGTGTGCTATACCATTCTTGGGATCCTTCTGATCATAGATTGATTGACAGAGAGGAGATCGGTATGAATTCATTCCCAAATGATGCTCAAAAGAAGTTTCGTCCTGATATGGACTTCGGTATGGAGTTGGCTATGCCAAAGTTGATGTTCGGTGCTTCTATCGTGCATATTTTGAATAACGAGGAAAATGTTACGACATCAGTGCCTGGTCGTCAGTTCTATTTGTATACAAGAGCTTCTTTGTATGCGTCTGATTTCTTGACAATCTGCCCGGCATTTGTGTTGGCTCACCGTAACAAAGTCAGCCGTGCTGAGATTAACGTACAGGCATTCTTCAACAGAATGATTTGGGGTGGTGTTACTTATCGTCCTGATATTGGTTCTGGCGCGTGGTTCTCATCAAACGACTTGACATTCACACTTGGTATGGAGAAAAACCGTTTGAGAGTAGGTTATGCGTTCAACCTAGGTTTGGGTGAGATCTCAAAATTGTCAAAGCAGTCTCATGAGGTTTTGCTTTCTTACAGAATACCAAAGAAGAAGGCTAAATACCAGAGATTCTTGGAAGACGATGACATTCAGTAAGAAATTTTGTTAAAGAGATAAAGTGGAGGGTTGAAAAATTCTCCACTTTTTTTGTTTCAAGTTTCAGGTTTCAAGTTTCAGGTTTCAAGTTTCAGGTTCCAAGTTTCAGGTTTCAAGTTTCAGGTTTCAAGTTTCAGGTTTCTGATTTCAAGTTTCAAGTTTCAAGTTTCAGGTTTCCAGATTCCAAGTTTCAAGAGTATTTTGTTTAGGTGAAACTATATAGTTTTCCCCAAAAATGATGATTGTTAAGGGCCATGTCTGATTTTTTGGTCCTGACCACGCCACCAACACGAGCCCGTAGGGCGAGCATATTTAAATAACCACAGAGACTCAGAGTTAAAGAGAAAGTCTTCGACTTTTATTAGGAGAAAACGAGAGGAGATTATATAGCAGTTGTCCAAAAATGAGGATTGCAAAGGGCGGAACGCCCTTGCCCCTCCCCCAACGCGAGGCCGTAGGCCGAGCGTATAAAGAAAAAGCGTGCGTTGGACAATTCGTATATAATTGCCTTTAGCGACTGGCTTGTTTTATCTTTTATATCTTCTGATGCCAATAAGGCATACTATTAAAAGGACTGGAAATACAGACGCTGCAAGCAATCCACTTTGTATATTCTCACTAGATTTAGTAAAGATACCTACGAGTGACGGACCCACTGTTCCTCCGACGTCGCCGGCTAAAGCAAGAAGGGCAAACATTGCAGTACCACCTCCTGGTATGCGTGCTGACGTTATGCTGATTGATCCGGGCCACATGATGCCAACGGCCAATCCGTTGATCATACAGCCAACCAAACTGATGAGAGGAATCGGAGATAGTGATGCTGTTAGGTATGCGGCAAAACAGAGGGCTCCTGCCCATGTCATATAGGATGTCAGGTCGAGATTCTGACCTTTCTTGGCATACCAAAGTCGACCAAGGCCCATACAGAAAGCAAACCCACATGGCCCAGCCAAATCACCTATAGCCTTATCCACACCTAACGACGCTTCCGCAAACGCCGACGCCCATTGAGCCATAGTGCATTCTGAAGCTCCGGCTGCAACCATCAAAAACAAGAATATCCAAAACATCTGGTTGCAAAGCAACTGACTCATGCTCATGCCATCCGACTCCTCCACAATCGGTTCGATAGGGCAAGTGGCAAAATTGAAAATGTTATATAGAGGAATAACAGCCCATATGACTGCCAATATCCTCCAGTTGTCTATGCCGAAGAATGCGAAGAACAGCGTCGATCCTAAAATCACACCTACCGCTCCCCAACAATAGAAGGAGTGGAGCAGACTCATGACGCTTTCTTTATTAGGGAAAGGACAGGCTTCAATTATTGGACTGCATAAGACCTCTATCAGTCCGCTTCCGACGGCATAAACGCAGACGCAGATTAATATTCCCACCATCGGATTGCTGAATAATGATGGTACAAAAGCCAAACCGACGAGACCTAACGCTGATGCTATTTCTGAAATTATGATGCTCTTGCGGTAGTCGATGTTTTTGAATTTAGCACACAGAAAATCCGTGATTAACTGTACGACGTAGAAAACGGCTGGTATAAGTGCCAAACTTGCTATTGAAATTCCGTATTCACGATGAAAAGCAGTGAATAGGAGAGGTGTGAAATTTGCTACAATCGCTTGAGTTATGAATCCAAGGTAGCAAGCGATTTTTGTTTTGTTGTAGTCTTTAAGTTTTTCGTTCCTCATCTCAATTATCAAACAATCTTCAATATTTATAAAATTTGTGTAAAATTACAAATTATGTAAGTGACATCAAAAATACAAAATGAGAAATCCAGTTTCCCTTATTCCCGATTTTTTTGTATATTTGGGCCGTATTATGTAATATTCGTAGTGTATGAGCAAAGAAGACGAAAACATAGATGATCTTGACTCGGTGAATGATGATAATCTAGGCCACTCCAATTATGTTGTGACGGATATGAACAGCGAGGATGCTCGTCTGCATCTAGGCGGCATGTATCAGCAATGGTTCTTGGACTATGCCTCGTATGTGATCACCGACCGTGCTATCCCATATATTGAAGATGGCTTCAAACCTGTGCAGCGACGTATCATGCACACAATGAAGACTATCCATGATGGACGCTACAATAAGGTAGCAAATATCGTGGGTCAGGCAATGCAGTACCATCCTCATGGTGATGCGTCAATTTATGGCGCACTTGTCGAGCTCGGACAGAAAGATCTTCTTATCGATGCTCAGGGAAACTGGGGTAATATTTTGACTGGAGACTCTGCCGCCGCTCCCCGTTATATCGAGGCCCGTCTGTCGAAATTCGCGCTTGATGTGGTGTTCGCTCCGCAGATCACAGAGTGGATGAAGTCATACGACGGTAGAAAGAACGAGCCTATCACACTGCCTGTGAAGTTCCCTTTGCTGTTGGCTCATGGAGCTATGGGTATTGCTGTCGGTATGAAGACGGAGATCATGCCGCACAATTTCAATGAGATACTAGACGCTGCAATCTCCTATCTGAAAGGGGAAGAGTTCACTCTCTATCCTGATTTCCCGACAGGAGGTATGTGCGACGTCCAAAAATATAATGATGGAGAACGTGGTGGACTTCTACGTGTGAGAAGCCACATCAGTAAGATCGACAACAAAACACTGGTTATCACGGACCTTCCTTATGGAATGAAGACGGAGGAACTGAAGGAAAAAATCCTTGCTGCCAACGATAAGGGAAAAATCAGTATCAAGAATATTGTCGACGAGACATCATCGGAGGTTAAGATTATCCTCCATCTTTCCGACAAGACTAGTTCGGACAAGATGATTGATGCACTATATGCGTTGAATATCTGTGAAAAGAGAATCTCTCCATACTGCTGCGTCATCAAAGAGAACAAGCCTGTCTTTACGAATGTGTCTGAACTGCTTAAATTCTCTGCGGATCACACAAAGGATTTGCTTCGTAAAGAGCTTGAGTATGAGAAGGGTGAGCTGCTTGAAAAGCTACACTACTGCTCTTTGGAAAAGATATTTATTGAAAACCGTATCTATAAGGATAAGGAGTTTGAGAACGCCAAGGATATGGATGCCGCTGTGGCTCACGTCGACAAGCGTTTGAAACCATTTGTCGCGGATTTTGTGCGTGAGGTCACTCGTGAGGATATCCTTCGTTTGATGGAGATCAAGATGCGAAGAATCCTTAAGTTCAGTTCGGAAGACGCGGACAAGATAATCTTCGAGATAAAGGAACAAATCGCCAAGATCGAACATAATCTGAAGCATCTTGTGGAGTACACAATCGACTGGTTCAATACGCTTAAGGAAAAGTATGGCGCCGATCATCCTCGTAAGACGGAGATCCGTGTGTTCGACACTGTGGCTGCAGCTAAGGTGGTTGAGGCGAATGAGAAACTGTATGTCAACCGTGATGAGGGATTCGTCGGCTACGGACTGAAGAAAGGCGAGGCTGAATATGTTTGCCCTTGTTCTGAAATCGATGATGTGCTTGTCATTTTCAAGGACGGAAAGTACAAGATCGTGAAGGTTAAACCAAAGGAGTATGTCGGCAAGAATATCCTATACGTCAGCGTCTTCAAGAAGAACGACAAACGTATGGTCTACAACGTCGTCTACCGAAACGGAAAGCTTGGCCCTACTTATATGAAGCGTTTCTCTATCACTGGAGTTACGCGTGATAAAGATTACGACATCACACAAGGTGAGGCTGGATCAAAGATACTTTATTTCTCTGCAAATAAGAATGCCGAGGCTGAGGTTATCCACGTCAAACTAAAACCAAAATTGCGTTTGAAAGTGGCGGCAATGGACAGAAATTTTGCCGATATCGCAATCAAGGGACGTGCCTCGTTGGGTAAAATGTTGACGAAGAACGAGATCTTCTCAATCACGATGAAAGCCAAGGGCTCAAGTACAATGGGCGGCCGAAACGTATGGTTTGATCCGGATGTTCAGCGTATCAACTATGATAACCACGGAGATTATCTTGGTGAGTTCTTGTCAGAAGATAAGATACTTGTTGTCACTAAGAGTGGCGAATATTATATGACTGGATTCGAGGACACATTACACTTCCCAGAGAATGTGATGTTTGTCGAAAAATTGGATCCGGACAAAGTTTGGACTGTATGCTTGTATGATGCCAATGAGAAGTATGCGTACATCAAACGATTTATGTTTGACGTCACTGCCAAGCCGACATCGTTTATTGGAGATAATCCAAGCAGCAGGATACTTCTTATCACAGCTACCGTCTACCCTCATTTGCAGGTGACTTTTGGCGGCAATGACGCTCAACGTGCTCCGATGGAGATCGATTTCGGAGTCGAGGAGTTTATTGCGGTTAAGGGAGTCAAGGCTAAAGGTAAGAGAATTCATCCGTCGTGGGTTGTGGGAGACGTTACGGAGCTTCCTCCAACGAAAGAGCCGGAGCCAGAACCAGAGGAGGAAGAGGAAGAATCTTCAGCAGAGACAGATAATGAACAGATTATGGATATGCCGACTGATGGTCAGTTGACTCTATTTGATTAGAATATGAAGAAATTATTGTTGCTATTTATAGCGTCTTTTTTGACGGTCGCTTTTGCTCAAGCCCAGCAGGAAGAGGAGCAGGTGGATCGTTATGCTGTGTTTGAGCGACTTTATCCTGGATGTGAGGATAATGAGCCGTCTCAGGTGTATCAGACCAATAAGGTGGTGAAGGGGTTGAATTTGCCAGTCTTCCCTGGAGGCGGAGACGTTGAGTTCACTCGCTATATACGTCACCATCAGAAAGGAGTTGAGGTTGTCGACTCTATTGCTCCAGGCAAGGGACCGGATGGAGGAGATCTTGCGTATTTGGTACGTGGCGTGGTGCTGGTAAGCATCACTATCGATAGATGTGGCCGAGCTGTCAATCCTGAGGTTGTGCAGGGAGTGGCTGCTGAATATGATGAAGAGGCACTTGAGATCATGAGTGACCTGCCTGTTTTCAAGCCGGCGGATCTTGATGGTATTCGTGTAAAAGTGGCTTTGACGGTGCCTGTGACATACAACCGTCTGCATCCAAAACCAAAGCGTGAGGAGGATGAGTACCAGGATTACAACGATTATATGGATTCGAGCGACAGCTATGATAGCTACGACAGTTATGATAGCTACGACAGCTATTATTAATAAATTCCATGGTTAAGCTAAAAAGCGTCTTTTTCTGTCAAAACTGTGGAAATGAGTCGAGCAAGTGGCTTGGCAAATGTCCTGCTTGTGGAGAGTGGAACACCTTTGTGGAGGAGGTGGTGAATAAAGCCCCCGCGTCTTCTGCAATAAAAAAAGGAGTTTCGATTGTCTCTGCTAGCGACGAGCGTACTCGCCCTGTATTGATTGATAATATCGAGGTGACGCAGGAGGTTCGCTTCGACACCAAGTGTGCCGAGTTCAACCGTGTGCTTGGAGGTGGACTTGTGCCTGGATCGATGGTGTTGATCGGAGGTGAACCAGGTATTGGAAAAAGTACTTTGGTGCTTCAGGTGGTGCTTAATATTGAAGGCAAGAAGACGCTGTATGTTTCCGGTGAGGAGAGCCTTAACCAGTTGAAAATGCGTGCGGAGCGACTTGGGTCGTACGCCAACAAACAGTGCTATTTTGTCAGTGATAACTCTCTTGAACGAATCTTCACACATATAAAGAATGTGCAGCCTGAGTTGCTGATTATCGACTCCGTTCAAACGATAGAGACAGAACTGGTGGAGAGTGCGGCAGGAAGTGTGTCGCAGGTCAGAGAATGTGCCGCACAGATTTTGCGTTATGCAAAGGAGAGTAATACTCCAGTTTTGATGATTGGCCATATCACGAAAGACGGTACGATTGCCGGACCGAAGATCTTGGAACACATCGTCGACACAGTGATTCAGTTTGAGGGAGACCAGCATTATATGTACCGTATCCTACGTGCCATCAAAAACCGATTCGGAAGCACGTCGGAGATTGGAATCTTTGAGATGCAGCACAGCGGATTGAGAGAAGTTTCCAATCCATCAGAGATGCTCTTATCCCACAATAATCTTGGATTGAGTGGTACGGCCATCGGAGCCATGATAGAGGGCATCCGACCATTGTTGATTGAGGTGCAGGCATTGGTGAGCACCGCAGCCTATGGCACGCCGCAACGTTCAGCCACGGGATTCGACGTCCGACGATTGAATATGTTGTTGGCAGTGTTGGAGAAACGAGTCGGATTCAAACTCTCGCAGAAAGACGTATTCTTGAATATCGCAGGAGGATTGAAAGTCAACGATCCAGCGTTGGATTTAGCGGTGATTAGCGCAATTCTCTCGTCGAACATGGATATAGCGATAGATCCGAGTGTATGTTTGGCAGGAGAGATCGGTTTGTCTGGGGAGATACGTCCAATCAACAGAATAGAGCAGAGAATACAGGAAGCCGAGAAACTTGGATTCAAGAAAATCGTGATTCCGAAGTTTAAGAATATAGATTTATCCGGACGACAAATACAAGTTTTGACGGCGGAAAAAGTAGAAGACGCATTCAAGATATTGTTTGCATAATGGAGTGCCCCATTTTTTTGTATCTTTCCCCCGTTTTTAAAACGAGCTTTTTGTATCTCTCCCCCCAATTTAAGTCCTTATTGGTACTTAATTTTGTGATTTTTCTTCTTTACAAGACAAAAATTACACCACAAACTCCCAGAAATTATCTTTATTCACTACGTTGAAGATTGCGTCTGGATAAGCGTCGGCGAATGCTTTGGGTGCTTTCGAATTCTTCTTCCCTGCTTTCATTTCAAAAGCCGATAGGGAATTGTTCTCTTCTTCTATCAAGTCTATCTCTTGCTGGTCGTATGTTCGCCAGAAATACATATTGACATTTTTCATTTCGTTGTGTTTTATTTTCATACGCTCGCTGATTATGAAATTTTCCCACAACGCTCCTCTTTCTTCACTCGATCTGTCGGCAAACGGACGGAAATCATTCAGTACTGCATTCCTGATTCCGTTGTCGATGAAGTACCATTTGGATGATTTTGTGACTTCTTTGCGCAGGTTCTTGGAATAACCTCCCAATTTATATAGAACAAAGACTTTTTGCAGTAAATCTAGATATCTTTCTGCCGTATTACGGCTTATCCCAAGCTGTTTGCCTAATTCTTCTGTTGACACTTCACTGCCAACTTGGTATGCTATCAGTCGTAGTAGGTCGTGCATCTTCTGTGCGTTCTTTATTCCGTCGACAGCAAGAATGTCTCTCAGCAAATATGAATCGACAATTTCAGTGAGATAGTGTGCTTGTTCAGATCCAGTTGTTATACTGCTTAACTCTGGGTAACTGCCATACACTAGATATTGCTCAATGTTTGCGATAGTCTCGAATGTTGTCTGATGTTTGCTTAATTCTCTTATTGAAAATGGAGTAAGCATGAAACGTGTGCATCGCCCAACTAATGGCTCTCCTGCCTGATTTTGTAAATCGAACGAAGATGAACCAGTGGCGATTATAGACAATCCTGGTATTTCATCAACCATAAGTTTAAGTTTCATTCCAATTTCAGGGATGTGTTGAGCCTCGTCAATAGCCAACAATTCCAATCCGTCAAATAGTCGTTTGTAGTTGCTTATGGATTTGTCTGCAATCATACGTACTGTGTCTGCACTCTCTCCGTTCAATAGAAGTTTTTTTCCATCGAATTCATTATAGATTTCACGAAGGAGGAGAGTTTTTCCTACTCGTCGTGCTCCATAGATAAGCATGACCTTTTGTGGCTTTAATCTATCTGAGATTTGTTTTTTTAGTTCTCTTGCTATTCCCATGTTGTTTCCCCTTATTTGATTTGTCTGCAAATTTAGACTTTATTTATGAAAATTATGCATAAAATCTAAAAATCTTCAGTTGTGTTGAACGAATTTAGCTAAATTGCGTCAGTTGCATTGAATGAATTTAGCTAAATTGCGTCAGTTGTATTGAATGAATTTAGCTAAATTGCGTCAGTTGCATTGAATGAATTTAGCTAAATTCCGTCAGTGGAGACGCGAGACCATCGCGTCTTTTCTTTATAATTTTGTATATAAGAAAGAAATTTATTATCTTTATCCCACTAACTATAAAACAAAAGGATTATGCATAAATGGATTTTGATGGCTGCAAGTTTGTTGTGTCTTACACCTGCTTGTAGCGACGACGAAAATGACTCTCCAAGTGGAGATTCCAAAGATGTTGCCGTAAACCCAGAGGCTAAGAAGGCGGCCTCATTGATCAATGATATACGTAAGAATCCGTCTGCCTATTCGTCGCAGATGGGAGTTGATCTTTCCGGCGTCGCAGCTCGTCCGGCATTGAATTGGAATTCTGCACTGGCAAAGGTGGCTCAGGCAAAGGCAGAAGATATGGCGAAAAATAATTATTTCAGCCACGTCGACTTGAATGGCTATGGCGTGAACTATTTTATGCACGAGGCTGGCTACGATATGCCTGAGGCTTGGTATAAAGATAAGAAATTGAATTACTTCGAGAATATTGCCGCTGGCAACGCTACTGCTGAAGCGATGGTCAAGCAGTTGGTTTACGACGGAGGAAAGGATAATTCGTCGGCTGGACACCGTTCGTCATTGCTTGGAATCTCCGACTGGAACAGTTCTTGTATAGATATCGGCATAGGTTATGCGTATGATGCCAATTCCACTTATGGCCATTATTGGAGTGTGATTATCGCTAAGCATAATTATTGACGTTGACGCTAACGTTGATGTTGACTGAAGACGGGATTATTCTCGTCTTCTTTTTTTTACGCGTTGGAGGGTAGGGTTAAGACGTTCCACCCTTAACAATCCTCATATATATAAGAGCCACATTTTTTTGTTGAAAATCCTTTTCCATTTCTTTCTGTCAAAATTTTGAAAGTAGACGGAATTTTATCTATATTTGCGTTATATAAATAGAAAGTGGTATGACGATGGACTACGGACATAAGCTATTTGCTGTTGCGGACAAATTATCCGCACGTCGCCTTACTTTTTCTTTTTAAATGCGTTGGTTTTGATTCCCGACGCATTTTTTTTGCATTTTAGAAAGAGAAACAAATTATTATACGTTATGATTGAAGGAATCAAAAAGGTCATCCTACTTGGATCCGGTGCACTTAAAATCGGCCAGGCGGGTGAGTTCGACTACTCTGGCTCGCAGGCTCTTAAGGCTATGCGCGAGGAGGGTATCAGCACAGTGCTGATCAATCCAAACATCGCAACTATCCAGACTTCCGCTGGTGTTGCTGATAAGGTTTATTTCCTACCAATCACTCCATATTTCGTGGAGGAGGTAATCAAGAAGGAGAAACCAGACGGTATTTTGCTTGCTTTTGGTGGTCAGACTGCGCTTAACTGCGGTACTGAACTTTACACTAAGGGTATTTTCGAGAAGTATGGGGTCAAGGTGCTTGGTACATCTGTGGATGCTATCATGATCACTGAGGACCGTGACTTGTTCGTCAAGAAACTTGATGAGATCAAGGCTCTTACTCCTAAGTCGGAGGCTGTTGAGTCGATGGAGGATGCTCTTCGCGTCGCAAACGAGATCGGTTTCCCTATCATGGTTCGCTCGGCTTACGCTCTTGGTGGTCTTGGTTCGGGTGTCTGCCAGAATGAGAAGGAGTTCCGTGAACTTTGTGAAAGTGCGTTGGCTCACTCAAAGCAGATTCTTGTAGAGGAGTCGTTGAAGGGTTGGAAGGAGATCGAGTTTGAGGTTATCCGTGATAAGAACGACCACTGCTTCACTGTAGTGCCTATGGAAAACTTCGATCCACTTGGTATCCACACAGGTGAGTCTATCGTCGTCGCTCCAATCATCTCTTTGACTCAGGAGCAGATCACTTTCCTTCAGGAGATTGCAAAGAAGGTTGTCCGCCATATCGGTATCGTTGGTGAGTGTAATATCCAGTACGCTTTCAACGCCCAGACAAACGATTATCGTATCATCGAGATCAACGCTCGTTTGAGCCGTTCGTCTGCTTTGGCTTCTAAGGCTTCTGGTTATCCATTGGCATTCGTAGCTGCTAAGTTGGCTTTGGGTTACTCTCTCGACCAGATTGGTGAGATGGGTACTCCTAACTCGGCTTACGTCGCTCCTTCCGTCGACTATATGATCGTTAAGATACCACGTTGGGATTTGACTAAGTTCGCCGGCGTCGACCGTGAGATCGGCACTTCAATGAAGTCAGTCGGTGAGATCATGTCTATCGGTAAGTCTTTCGAGGAGATTATCCAGAAGGGTCTACGTATGATCGGACAGGGTATGCACGGATTCGTTGGCAATAAAGATCTTGAGTTTGACGATCTAGACAAGGAACTTTCTCATCCTACCGACTTGCGTATCTTCGCTATCGCAGCCGCTTTGGAGAAGGGCTACACTGTAGAGAGAATCGAGGAGTTGACTAAGATCGACATCTGGTTCTTGAACAAGTTGAAGAACATCGTTGATTACACTAAGGTAATCGCTAAATATAAGACAATCGAGGATATCCCTGCCGACGTGATGCGTGAGGCTAAACGTCTTGGATTCTCCGACTTCCAGATCGCTCGCTACTGTGAGAATCCATCTGGCAACTTGGAGAAGGAGATCCTACGTGTACGTGCTTCTCGTAAGAAGAACAATATTCTTCCTGCAGTTAGAAGAATCAACACTGTCGCTTCAGAGCATCCGGAGTTGACTAACTATCTATATATGACTTACGGTGCGACAGAGCACTCAATCAACTACGATTACAAGAACGAGAAGTCAATCGTTGTGCTTGGTTCGGGAGCTTACCGTATCGGTTCATCAGTTGAGTTCGACTGGTGTTCAGTCAACGCAGTGCAGACTGCAAGAAAGTTGGGCTACAAGTCTATCATGATCAACTACAACCCAGAGACAGTTTCTACTGACTACGATATGTGCGACAGACTTTACTTTGACGAGTTGAGTTTCGAGCGTGTATTGGATGTGTTGGATTTGGAGACTCCGAGGGGTGTTATCGTATCTGTAGGTGGACAGATTCCAAACAACTTGGCTATGAAGTTGCACCGTCAGAATGTGCCTATCCTTGGTACATCGCCAGTCTCAATCGACCGTGCTGAGAACCGTCATAAGTTCTCTGCTATGCTTGACCAACTTGGCATCGACCAGCCAAGATGGAAGGAACTTACAAGCTTCGACGAGATTGACGCCTTCATCGACGAGGTTGGATTCCCAGTTTTGATCCGTCCTTCATACGTGCTTTCAGGAGCTGCGATGAACGTTTGCTACAACAAGGAGCAGATGCATACCTTCTTGAAGGCAGCCGCACAGGTTTCTAAGGAGTATCCTGTAGTCGTATCGTCGTTCATGCAGGAGACAAAGGAGATCGAGTTCGATGCGGTTGCAAAGAACGGTCAGATTATTGAATACGCTATCTCGGAGCACGTTGAGTACGCAGGTGTTCACTCGGGTGACGCAACAATCGTATTCCCTGCACAAAATATCTATTTGGAGACGGCACGTAGAATAAAGAAGATCAGTAAGAAGATTGCTGAAGAGTTGAACATCAGCGGACCATTCAATATCCAGTTCTTGGCTAAGAATAATGAGGTTAAGGTAATCGAGTGTAACTTGCGTGCTTCACGTAGTTTCCCATTCGTATCAAAGGTATTGAAGAGAAACTTCATCGAGACGGCAACAAAGATTATGCTTGACGTTCCTGTGGAGACTCCAGACTCTTCTACATTCGATATCGACTATGTAGGAGTAAAGGCATCACAGTTCTCTTTCGCACGTCTTCACAAGGCAGATCCAGTGCTTGGTGTAGATATGTCGTCAACAGGAGAGGTTGGATGTATCGGTGCCGACTTCGAGGAGGCATTGTTGACATCAATGATCTCAGTTGGTTATCCAATCCCTACAAAGGGAATCTTGGTGTCGTCGGGAGACATCCGTGGCAAGGTCGATTTGCTTGATGCGTGCAAGATGTTGGCAGGCAAGGGTTACAAGATCTACGCTACAGAGGGCACACAGAAGTTCTTGGGCGAGCACGGAGTTGAGGCTGCTGCTGTTTGCTGGCCAGACGAGCAGTGCTGTGGTAAGGCAGACATCGCCAAACTAATGGCAGACCACCAGATCGACTTGGTAATCAACGTGCCAAAGGATCAGACAAAGCGTGAGTTGACAAACGGATACAGAATCCGTCGTTCGGCTATCGACCACAATATTCCGTTGATGACAAACGCACGACTTGCAAGCGCATACATCCGTGCATTGGTCAACAAGAGTATTGAGGATATCAAGATCAAGACTTGGCAGGAGTATTAATAATGCTAAATTAGAAATGCGGAATGCTGAATTATAATGATTTGGCATTTCTGCATTATAATATTGGCCTACGTAGGGGCAGGTTTCAAACCTGCCCGCGAATAATAAAGGTAATTATATAGTAGTTGTCCAAAATGAGGATTGTTAAGGGCGGAACGCCCTAACCCTACCTCCAACGCGAGCCCGTAAGGGCGAGCGTCTAATAAATAAGCGTGTTTGGACAACACCTATATAAAAGCCATAACAAAAATCCCGATTCGAAAGAGTCGGGATTTTTTGTTTCTAATATAGATTGATTGGACGTAAATTTTCCGAAAATGATTCGTAAAATTAACGAACACAGATAACACGGATAACACAGATAAATTCGCTCATGCTGAATTGATTGAAACACGTTTTTTATTTGATACCTCCATGAGAATCTTCCATTATTTTATTTATGTAACATTGTATCGTTAATTTTTATTAACTTTGCACAAGTATATTTTATACGAGCGTTTATAAAGGAATAATAAATAAAGAAAAGAAAACATGAGAAAAAAATTACTTGTTTTGTGTGTGGCTATGGTTTCGTGCATTGCCTTTGCACAATATAAAATGGTAGTGGTGCTGAAGGATGGCACAGAGGTGAAATACCAGGTAGCAGACGTTGATAGTATTAGAATAGAAGATGGTGAAGAGATTTCAGCTGTACCTGTCGAAGAAACAGGGTTGCGTTTTGTGTATGACGATGTTACTATGACAGCTACTGTGACATATCATGAAAATCTAAACTTTAAAAAAGGAAATTATGAATCAGCTGAAATCACAATACCTTTACAGGTATTGTATGATGGCAAAACTTATGATGTGACTAAAATCGGAAAGAGCGCATTCATGTTTTGTGAAAGTCTCACAAGCATAAATATCCCTAACTCTGTAACTGAAATTGAAGATGAAGCATTCACGTATTGTGAAAGCCTAACAAGTATTGTAATCCCTAGCTCGGTAACTAAAATGGGAGTTTGCTTCGGTGATTGCACGAGCCTAGCAAGCGTCGAAATTCCTAATTCGATAACTGAAATCGAATACAATACATTCTATAGTTGTAAAAGCCTAACAAGTATAGAAATTCCTAACTCGGTAACTGAAATTGGACAGCATGCATTTGCTAGTTGCGAAGCCCTAAAGAAAGCACGTGTGCCAAAGGGTTGTACGCTCGGTGAATATGCTTTCCCATCAACTTGCGAAATCGAGTGGTACTAAAACAATTCATAATTCAAAATGCATAATTAAAAGGCGGCTTCGGTCGCCTTTTTGTGTGTTGGGTCTTGGCATCATTCAACGCCCACGGTAGCCACATACCTACAGCATTGTGCCAACCATGGCATGATTTGTAAACCGTGACTTTTTTGCTATCTTTGCACTCGCAAGATAATTTTATGGAAGTTTTAAATATAATAAGTGCGATAGGATTTTTGGCAATGTCAGTGTACATTGTCTGCTTTCTATGGAAGTTTAGATTAATCCCGCAGAGTCTGAGCATCACGGCTGAATACTCAGGAAGGTATACATGGTGGAAAATCACGATCTGTACCGTCATGGGTTGGCTATCTTATTGGTTTCCTACTACTTATTCGTTTGCTGAGTATTCTTTCTGGCCAATAATGCCATCGGTAGGAGTGCTTGGGCTTGCTCTTGCCGGATATTATTCCTATCATCCTGGCGACGAGACAAAATTGGAGCTTGCGATTCATAAGACGGGGTCGTTCATTGGTAGCGCTTGTGTCTGCCTATTTTATATAATTGCGTTGGAACAGGATTTTGTTTGGTCGATTTTAGGGGTAGGACTCGTTTTGGGGTTGTTGATTAAAGGGAAACGATTGGATTTTCCCGACAGTAATTCGATTTTGTTTTGGGAAGAGATAGGAATCATCTTCATCATCCAATATGATGTGGTGTCAAGGATATTGCCGTTGCTAGAATAGGCTTTTGATAGATTTTATTAGGTGTTAAATTAGGTGATAAATTAATTTGTTGGGTGACAAAATTTATAAATTAGGGGATAAATAACGTTAATTAGGTAATAAAGTGCAAAAATTAGGGGATAAATATTGAAAAAGAGGGAAAAATGTATAATTTTGTGGTATAATTAAAAAACGTTAGGGAAATGGAATTTGTAGAGACAGAAAAAGTAGAATTGAAAAGAAAATACACCGATGCAATCGAAAAAGAGATTGTGGCTTTCTTGAACACGGAAGGCGGCACTTTGTATGTGGGAGTGGAGGATGACGGTACAGTTGTCGGTGTGGAAAAAATAGACGAGACATTCAAGAAGATTTCCGACGTCATTACTGATTCGATATTGCCGAGTGCGAAGGAATATGTGCAATTGGGTTCGAAATACTTGGACGGTAAAATCGTGATTGAGATTCAGGTAGATAAAGGCGAAGGTTTGTTTTACATCAAACGTTTTGGCAGAAGTTCACAAGGATGCTACCGCAGAATAGGCACAACATGTCGCGCTATGAGTGAGAATGAGATAGAGAAGACACATTCTATGGTGTTGAATGCGAAAGCGAAGATCACATCTGTTCGTGGAGAGATACAAGATCCTACATTCAAATTTTTGAAATTATTATGTTCGGAGAGTGGATTGAGTGTCAACGAGCAGACGTTTGCCCAGAATTTTCATTTGAAGAACGAGTTTGGCGAATGGAACAAGATGAGCGATTTGTTGTGCGACAAGAACGACATCTCCATAAAGGTGGTGCGTTTTGCTGGCACTGACAAATCGTCGAAGATCATATTGCGCAATGAGTATGGGGAGAAATGTTTGGCTGTGGCAATGCAACATGCGTTTGATTATTGTGCGGAGGTTTTGAATGAGACGAGGACGGAATTCAATCGTGGATTAAGGAAGGATATCCATTTGTTCGACAAGGAAGCCTTTCGAGAGGTGTGGTTCAATGCCTGCTTGCATAATAATTGGGTAGACGGCACTCCTCCTGCTATTTACGTGTTTAGCAATAGAATAGAGGTTGTCTCCACTGGTGGTTTGCCAAGCAACTTGAGCCGAGAGGATTTCTTTGCCGGAGTGTCGAAGCCGGTGAATGATGAGTTGGCTAAAATCTTAATTCGTTTGAATATGGTGGAGCAGACTGGTCATGGAATCCCGTTGGTGACGCGATTGTATGGAAAATCGGTTTTTGAGTTTTTGGATTTTTTCATCAGAGTGTCAATACCGTTTGAGTATGATGTCAACGACAGTCATGTAGTCAATGAAGAATATGGGGATATAGTGTTGCGTCAGTCTCGTTTTAGGTATGAGTCAGGCAATAAAGAAGTGAGGTTAGGTAATAAAGAAGTGAGGTTAGGTAATAAGACGCGAGACAACATCATATCAGTGTTGATGGATAATCCGTCGTTGTCGAAGGAGGCTGTCGCTAAGATTATAGGAAAGTCGAGCAAAACGGTCGAGTGGCATATCAAAAAGTTGGTCGACGAGGGTGTTGTCAGGCATGTGGGAGCTAATAAAAACGGCTATTGGAAAGTCTTATCGTCGGACAACTAAAGTCACAAGATGTGTGGGGCACACTTTCTCCTTCAATGATTTTTTATATATTTGCCGGCAAAACAAATTAGATTACAAACATGGGTATTTTTGCTATAGCTGAATTTCTTATTATCGTTATCCTTCTTTATAAATTGCTTACGGTGAGGGCTAAAAAAAACGTCTTTTTGCCTGAAAAATATGAGCGTCCGAATGACAAAGAGGGAGAATTGAGAACGTTCAGCTGGACACTCGACTCTTCTCAAAAGACTAAGCTTAAAGGACATTTGATGCTTAGAATTGATCCGGAGTATATCAAGCAGCTGCGTCTTGCCAATCCTTATTCAACGCCTGGCGTGGAACGAGACAATGTGGCGAACCTTAAGAAGATGTACTTCTATATGCTCAACCATCCCCGCACCATTCATAATCTGATACAGATTGTTCATTATATCAATAGGGAATGCAGCCGTTTTGGAGTAAGAGAGTTGGATAAGCTGCAGTTTGTGCTGGATTTTGTGCAGGAACCAAATATTGATTATGCTTATGACGATGCTTGTGAGGAGATCAATAACATACCGGAGTATGTCAGGTTTCCTGATGAGACGCTATATGATAGACGCGGAGATTGTGATTGCAAGTCATTTTTGGCTGCGTCTCTATTCCATCTGATGGGCTACAATGTGCTTTTCATGCTGTCTTATAAGCAACGTCATGCCGCGATATGCGTGGAGTATGACGAAAAGTGGCGTGGACTTTTACAGAACAGGGAAAAAATGAAGGATATATACGTGGAAATAGCCGGCAGAAAATACATCTTTTGCGAGACAACTTCTGATGGCTTCCGTATCGGAGGCATCGATGATGATTTGTCGGTGAAGGATTTTGAGATAATATTGGAACTAAGATCGTAATATTTTTATTTGCAAATGATTAAGAATTTGATATTCGATTGGGGCGGAGTGTTGAGTGTAAGCCAGCACGATGAGGCTGTAAAACGTTTTGCGGCATTAGGCGTTCCCGATGCAGACAACTATTTTGAAGAAGGAAAAAATTGGAAAGGAATCTTTGGATTGGTGGAAGACGGAGGTATCAGCATCGACGATTTTCTGACAAAAGTATCCAGTTTGTGCGGCAAACAAGTCACTTTTGAGCAGATCGCGTACGCATGGTGGGGCTTCTATTCCCATTTGCCAAAGGGGATGCTGGCGCAGTTGGAGGCTTGGAAGAAAGAGGGCTATCGCGTCTACATGCTGACAAACAATAATCCATTCATGATGAGCTATATTCGTGGTGAGGAATTCGCTCCTGAAGGAAAACCTTTCTACAGCTATTTCGATCATCTGTATGTGAGCTGCGACATTGGTTTGGCTAAACCGGATCCTGCTATCTATCAATATGTTTTGGATGACGGTGGCATGAATCCTGCGGAAACTGTCTTCGTGGACGACCGTCGCCAGAATCTTGTCGGAGCGGACAAAGTAGGGATGAAGACATATTTCGTTGAAGACAGCGAGAACTGGATTGACGGATTCAATGAGTTTTTGAAAACTATGATATAGCAGTTCCAAACTGTATTTCTGAGAACGTGGCGGTCGATTAGCTAGGCTGGACATGAGGGCGGAAATAAAAATGGCAGTTGGGAAATCTTGTTGCCAGATGGAAAATTAAACCTATTCTAATTGGGGGATTGAGTGCTTTTTAATATATTTGTTGCATCTTTAACTTTGAATTCGTAATATGGGAATTAAAAGAAACAAAATATACGCAGCCATGATAGGTCTGTTGGCTGCAGTGGCTCCGACATCAGCCTGGGCCAATAAAAATGCCGAGGTTTCTCGTAGCTTGGAAATCTACTCCACATTGTTGCGCGAACTTGACATGTTCTATGTTGATTCGTTCTCTGTAGAGAAGACGGTGGAGACGGGAATTGATGCCATGCTCAACAAGATTGACCCGTACACAATGTACATCCCAGAACGCGAGATGGAAGATCTTAAGTTCATGACAACAGGTGTGTATGCCGGTGTCGGTTCTGTCATTTCACAGCGAGACAGCTTGGTCATCATACAAGAGGTTTACGAGGATTCTCCATCACATAAGTATGGATTGAAAGCCGGAGACATCCTTGTCAGTGTCGACGGAGAAAACGTTGTGGGCAGCACAACATCAGATGTCAGCAAGAAGTTGCGTGGTGTGGCTGGCACTCCAGTCAAGGTGGTCGTTAAACGTGGTGAGGCACAGAGAGAGATCACACTGAATATAGTGCGTGACAATATCACCGTCTCGTCTCTTCCAATTGCAAAGAATATCGGCAATAATGTCGGATACATACTTCTAACAGGATTCACAACCGGTACAGCTGATTTGTTCAAGACAGAGTTGAAGAAGCTTAAACAGTCTGGAATCAACAGCCTGATTATCGATCTTCGTTCCAATCCAGGAGGTATCTTGTCGGAGGCTGTTGATATTGTGGGATGCTTTGTTGAGAAGGGCACTAAGGTGGTTTACACAAAGAGCAAGGTGAAGGAGTGGGATGAGACATTCTCCACAACAAAGGATCCTGTCGACTTGGATATTCCGATTGTGGTGATGGTCAACAGTGAGAGCGCTTCTGCCGCTGAGATTGTGTCTGGCGCATTGCAGGACTTGGACAGAGCTGTGATCATGGGAGAGCGTACGTTTGGTAAGGGACTTGTGCAGACAAGCAGAAACCTGCCGTTTGGTGGCAGCTTGAAACTGACTATCTCCAAATATCATATACCGTCTGGACGTTGCATACAGGCTATCGACTATGCCCGCACTCGTGAGAATGGCAAGAAATTCGTCATTCCAGATAGCTTGACTCATGAGTTCACAACAAAGAACGGAAGAATAGTGAAAGACGGTTGCGGTGTGATGCCAGACACTGTGTATTCAGGCGACAGTGTGCCAGCTCCTATTGTCTACCATCTTTATTCAAAGAATATAATCTTTGATTATTGCACAAAGTGGGCGGATTCGCATCCTACAATTCCTGCTGTGGCTGATTTCGTATTCACTGATTGGCAGGATTTCAAGGATTTTGTGGTGAAGAAAGACTTCAGCTACAAGACAGAGAAGGAGAAATTGTTTGACGCGCTTGTGGAGCGAGCTAAAAAAGACAGCACGTATGAGGCTGCAAAACCACAGTACGATGCATTGCAGATGGCTTTGTTCAGATGCCAGGATGAGGAGCTCGACAAGAATAAGTCGGAGATCATACAGCTGATTTCTACTGACTTGGCTCAACGCTACTATTATCAGAAGGGAGCGGCAGAGGAGAGTCTGAAGTATTGTAAGGAGACAAAGACAGCTGTTGGTATCCTTCGCGACAGAAAGGCATACAATGCTATTCTAACTAACGTAAAGTCTTCTAAAAAATAGTGGCAAATGAGAGCAATGATTTTCGCTGCCGGTCTCGGCACGCGTCTTCGTCCTCTGACAGATAATTGTCCAAAGGCTTTGGTTGAGCTTGACGGCAAACCGTTGCTTTTCCACTGCATCGAAAACTTGAAACGTTTCGGTGTGACTGAGTTTGTGGTTAATGTCCATCATTTTGGTGAGCAGATTATCGATTATCTGCAAGCGAATGATTTTGGCGTTAAGATAAAAGTGTCGGATGAAAGAGATTTTCTTCTCGACACTGGTGGCGGATTGAAACGTGCTTCTGCATTGTTTGAAGGGGAAGAACCAATTATAGTGCATAACGTGGACATCTTCTCCGACGCGGATATCAGAATGTTGTATGACGCTCATTTGGCAAGCAAGGCAGATGCCACATTGCTATGTTCTCATCGTGACTCATCGCGACAGTTGGTATCATCGGAAGATGGCAGACTGCGCGCGTGGAAGAATCTTAAGACTGACGAAACGAAAGGCGACGCTACGGTGTTTGGTGAACCGAACAATCAGTTGGCGTTCGCAGGTATACATATTATCACACCATCGCTTTTGAGAGAGATGTCTGGTTATCCCGACAAATTCTCCATCATCGATTTTTATCTTGACATGGCAACGTCTCATGATATACAACTTTATGAGTCTGCTGATCTACAGATGATTGATGTGGGTAAAGTGGATGCTTTGGCAAAAGCTGGTGAGTTTATTAAAAAACACATTAATCACTAAATTGACTGAAATGGGACCAAAACTTGACAAATTAGACGTAAAGATTCTGAAATTGATTTCAGATAACGCGCGAATGCCGTTCTTGGAGGTCGCAAGAGAGTGTAACGTCTCTGGTGCCGCAATTCACCAACGTATCCAAAAATTGCAAAAAATAGGTGTGATCAAAGGATCGGAGTTTGTGCTCGACCCTTTAAAAATAGGCTATAACACATGTGCCTATATGGGAATCTTCTTGCGTGACGCGAATGATTTTCAGGAAGTGGTTGACGAATTGTATAAGATCCCTGACGTCGTGGAGTGCCATTACACTACAGGCGAGTATGCAATGTTTATCAAAATCTACGCAAAGAGCAACCGTGATTTCTTGCGTTTGATCCACGAGAAACTGCAGGCTATCAAGGGTATCTCCAGCACCGAAACAATCATTTCCCTCAACGAGGCGTTCAAGCGTCAGGCTCCTATCGTCGACATTGAAGTCGCAGATGACGAATATGAATACGACGACGATATGGAAGATGACTTAATGGAATGAAAGTTAAAAACAAAAAGTTAAAAGTTAAAAATGACGGTTTGGGCCTTGTGGCTCACAATGGTCTGCTTTAGCTCTTAGCTTATAAATGTAGTGGATAAGATTTTTTTATCGATATATTACTTTTTTAATCAACGACGTTCACTCCTGTGGATGTCGCTTGTTGTGTTGGTTGCCGTCTTTGGATTCGCCGCTTCCCGTCTTCAGCTGGAACAGGATATCATGAAGATTCTGCCAAGCAATGGCAATAACGATGTTCAGAAACTTGTGTTTGAGAAACTCAAGGTGAAGGACAAGGTTGTTGTGATGGTGAGTTCCGAAAACAAGGATTTGGAGACGGTGCATGATTGCGCGTTGTTGTTGGAAAAGGAACTTGAAGAGGCTCTTGTCCCTGATCTTGCGAAAAGTGTCAGCTTTACTGTTGATGCCGAAGCCGCTCAGTCGACACCCGACATAATATATGGCAACCTGCCGTTGTTTATATCAGATACCGTCTACTCTACATTCGATTCTATTTTTTCTGCGGACGCCATTGATAAGAAGATGGCAGCAAACTTTGAGTCTTTACATTCGTTGTGGGGAAACTTTGCCGCAGACTATATCTATAGAGATCCGTTTGGCCTTGCAGCTCCGGCTGTGAAAAGTCTTGCCAGTACACAGGTCTCGGCCAACTATTCTGTAATAAATGGAGGCCTCTACCTTGCCTCCGATTCCACTGCGATAATCACAGTTTCTCCTACTTTTCCTGCCGGAGACGTGAATGCCTCCCAACGGCTTACGGAAGTGTTGGAAAGTGTCGTGTCTAAACATAGCGAGGCAAAAATCGATTGTTTTGGCGGCCCCGTGATGGGCGTCTACAATTCGCGTTGCATACAAAAAGATATGCGTCTGACTCTTATTGTCGGCATATTGGCGATCTGCACAATCATATTCTTCTCCTTCCGCGACAGAAAGAGTGTTTTTTTCATTTTGTTGCCAAGCACGTTCGGATTCTTGTTTGCGTTGGCGGCCATGTCGGTTGTCAAATCATCCATTTCCCTTATCGCGATGGGCGCGGGAAGCGCTATTCTTGGAGTGGTGATGAGTTATGCCATACATGTGGTGACTCATAAGGAGCATTGCAAGGATGCCGAGCAGCTGATTAAGGAGCTGTCGTCCCCTCTTACTGTAGGAAGCCTCACGACAATCGGAGCTTTCTTCAGCCTTACATTCACATCTTCCTCATTGCTGGTAGACTTCGGATATTTGGCGTCTGCCATGATCATTGGAGCCACGGTGTTCTGTCTTGTCTATCTGCCTCATATAATGAGTTATGGAGAGACGGGAGAGAAGCGCAGACTGTTGCAGTGGATAGAGGCGATCAATGCCTATAAGTTGGAGAATGTGTCGTTCTTGGTTGTGGTGATACTGTTGCTCTCTGGCTACGGCCTTTATCATTACAGTGATGTCGAGTTTGATGCCGACATGAATCATCTCTGCTATTATCCAGACGGTGCTATAGATGTCGAAAAACGTTTGCAGAAATCCACTTGTGATGAAGGAGAAGTGTCAATCTATTTTGTGTCGACAGGAACAACCGATGAAGACGCGTTGTCTTCTTATCACAAGATGAACCGTACTCTCGATTCCTTGCTTGCGTCTGGAGATATTGTCCGCCATTCACATCTTGACAAACTGTTGGTGTCTGGCAACGAACAGCAGGAAAGAATAGGGAAGTGGAACTCTTTCTGGACTGAGGAAAGAAAGAGATCTGTGAAGCAAATGTTGTCGAAATCAGCGGTTAAATATGGGTTTGAACCGTCTGCTTTCGGACCTTTCTTTAAAATAATTGATTCTGAATACAAGGCCGACAGTGTCATTTCCGCTTTTGAGAAAGTTCCGCAGTCGCCTTTGAGCCAGCATTTGGATAGCTGGTTCTGTTCGGAGGACGGCATAAAGATGGCGATTTCCAATGCTGTGATGAAGGCAGACGCAAAGCAGAAAGTGTATGATTCGTTTGTCGACAACAAGAATGTGGTGATACTCGACAAACCGCATTTTGTGCAAGGCTATATGCGAAGCGTACAGGACGATTTCAATTTTGTGCTTGGAGTCTCATCGTTGATCGTGTTCCTAGGCCTGCTGCTAAACTACGGCCGCCTAGAGATCGCCCTTTTGAGTTTCATGCCGATGGCGTTGGCGTGGCTGATAATCCTTGGTGTGATGCATCTTGTTGGCTTGCAGTTCAACATTGTAAGCGTCATCATCTCAACCTTCATATTCGGTATCGGCGACGATTTCAGTATTTTCATCACTGATGGACTGGTAGATGGCTACAGCACAGGCCGACAGACGTTGGTGTCGCACAAGACGGCAATCTTCTTCTCTTCGCTTGTCTCGATACTTGGAATGGGAGTGCTGGTGTTTGCCGAGCATCCGTCGTTGCTGTCGGTGGCGTATGCGTCGTTGATAGGAATGTTCGCCACGGTGTTGATTGCATACGTGGTGCAGCCGCTGATATTCCGGTTGCTTGTCACAAACCGAACAAAGATGGGGTTGCCTCCTGGCACAATCAACAGCTTCTTGTGGACGGTGTTCCTGATTGGAAGTTTTGGTCTTGCTGGAATTGTTTTGTCATTAGTGGCGATGCTCTCTTTCTGTTTGCCATTAAAGAGGATATGGAGATACAATCTGCTTCATTACATGATCTGCTACTTCTGCAGATGGCTGTTGTGGGTGGCCACTCCGCGTCTGACCAGAAAAGATGCCTATAATTCACATGAGGATTTTTCAAAGCCGGCAATGATAATCGCCAACCATCAGTCGGTGTTGGATATTGTTCGTGTGATGGCCCTTACACCGAAAGTGGTGATTATGGCAAAGTCATCCAACTGGAATTCCCCGGTTTATGGAGTTCTTCTCCATTTGTCAGGATTCTTCTGTAGCGACGACGCGATTGAAAGTTATCTGCCGAAGTTGAAAGGATTGGTAGACGAAGGTTACAGTATTTGCGTATTTCCAGAGGGAGAGAGAAGTGTAGACGGCAAGATAGCCAAATTTCATCCGGGAGCCTTTTATTTGGCAAGTGAGCTTGGTATTGACATTCTGCCGATTGTGTTTGCCGGACATCATTATGGAATCAGAAAAGGCGATATCCTTTACGTCGGCCGAACAAATATGGCAATGAAAATATGCGAAAGACATGCGTGTGCAACGTCCGATAGAGCAAAGAGACTGTTCAAGGAAGACGCTGTCATGTATGAGGAGTATGTTAAGAGAGAGTATGCTATATTGTGTGAAGAGATCGACTCTCCAAAGAATCCGTATTTCCGACATCTGTTGGAGCAAAACTATATTCTGAAAGGACCTGTGCTTGAATACTACACCAAAGTCAAGGTGCGACTTGAGAATAATTATAAGAAGTACTGGGAGCAGATTCCTAAGAACGCGGTGGTGTCGGATTTAGGATGTGGATACGGATATCTGTCGTTCATGTTGAGCCACATGATGAAGGATGCGCAGTTCTTTTCTTACGACTACGACGAGGATAAGATAAAACTGGCTCAGCACTGTTTTGCGGTTGCTCCCAACCATACATATAAGTTAGGTGATATCATAAGCAGTGATTTTGAGGAGAGCGACGTCTTCATTATCAACGACGTGCTTCATTATATGAGTGCGGAAGACAGATCAAAGGTGCTCGGCAAATGCTTGGCAAAACTGAAGGAAGGAGGCAAAATCATTGTGAGGGATGCCGACAAGAGTGAGTTGAAGGCGCACCGACTGACAAAACTGACGGAGTGGTTTTCGACGTCGGCTGTTATCAATTTCAATAAAGTGGCTCGAGACATCGACTTCTTTGATGCGGATGAGATGAAGGAGTTCGCAGAAAAGAATGGCCTGAATATAGAGATCACGGTTAACGATGAAAAAACATCGAATAAAATATTTATTTTAAAACGAGCGTAGTGGCAATCCCTTGTGGCTGCCCAATACATAAACGATAACGAAAACAAAAATATAAAGTTATGGCACAGAACGATTTTAATCTAGAAGGAGAAGACGAAGAAGTTCAGTTTATCCTTGAAAATTTGGATGAGGATTATGCAGACACAACTGCAGAAGAAGTAGAGTATATTCTTGATCACCTATGGCAGTACTACGATGAGCAGGGATTCCTAGATGAGAACTCAAGCGACGAGGTGGATATTGATGAGGATGAGATCCTACAGTATGTCTTGGATCAGGTAGAGAAGGACAAGAAAGCAGGAGAGAAGTTGGCAAAGAGATTTGACGAGGATCGTATTGCGGCAGTTCTTGAGTGTGAGTACGGATATTGTGATCAGGAAGGAATCTTCACAGACAACGAGGACGAAGAGGCATAATATATAAATGCTAAATTAGAAATTCTGAATGCAGAATATTTGAGACGCGAGAAATCGCGTCTTTTTTTAGATGTCAAATTGGAATCCTGATGGCAATTTGTCAATGTAATTATTTCATTGCTTTCATTATGTAAAAAACATATCACAAAAAATGCAAAAAAAGTATGTTTTTGGTATATGTTATAAAAAATATATGTAATTTTGCACTCGGAAAAAACGAAACGGAAAATTTGTTTAATTCATATTATATACAAGAGAAATGAAAAAAGTTGTTCTATTCTTTGTTGCTGGTGCTGCACTATGTCTAGCATCTTGCTGTGGTTCTAAGTGCGATAAGGCTGCTTGTGAGGCTGCTGCTGCTGATTCAGCTGCAATCGCTGATTCAATCGCTAAGGCTGATTCTGCTGCTGCTGCTGTAGCTGCTGCTGCTGAGGCTGTTATCGATTCTGCTAAGGCTGCTGGTGATACAGTTGCTAACGCTGTTGCTGCTGTTGAGGCTGCTGCTGCTGAGGCTGCAAAGTAATAACTTTACGCTAGAAACATAAGGCTCCGTCCATTGGATGGGGCCTTTTTTCTTTCCTAATTTTTCTTAAATGGTGGAAAATAATTGATGTGGTAAGTGCGCTAAAGCATAAAATTATATGTATTTTCGCATCGGATTTGATAAAAATAGCTGATGAAAAGAAATAAAAGAGTATATGTTGCAGTATTGATGTCGATTATGTCGATGTTTTTTGCAAACGCGCAGCAGTCAGGATTATCTCCGGACCTTCAGAAAATACTTTGGGCGTCTCATTATGTGATCAATAATTATGTTGACACTGTCAACCAGAAAGAGTTTGCTGATGAGGCCATAGCCGCGATGCTGCAGTCGCTTGACCCTCACTCTTCATATATACCAAAAGAAGAGGTCGAAAAAGCCAATGAAGGATTGCGTGGCGACTTTGACGGAATCGGAGTCACATTCCAGATGCTGGAGGACACTATGGTTGTGATGCAGACAATCAGTGGAGCTCCCGCGGAGAAAGTGGGCATCATGGCTGGCGACAAGATCGTTACCGTTGATGGCGAGAACATCGTCAAGATGAGCACGATGGAGATCCAGAAAAGAGTGCGTGGCCCAAGAGGTACGGATGTCAATATCACTGTGGTGCGATCTGGTGAAAAGGCTCCTTTGCAGTTTACAATAACAAGAGATAAAATTCCTTTGTATAGTGTAGACGCTTCGTACATGATCGACAACGAGGTGGGATACATCAAGATCAACCGTTATGCCCGCACCACTATGGATGAGTATGTGGATGCATTCAACATGTTGACAAAACAGGGAATGAAATATTTGATCATCGACCTTCAGGGTAACGGTGGAGGTTTCCTTAACACTGCCAAAGAGCTGGTGTCGATGTTTGTGCCGGAGAACTCAATGGTGGTTTACACAGAAGGTACACATCAGCCAAGACAGGAGTATCGCTCGTCCGACAGATATTTTGACGGAGACGGTGCTATGATGGAGCCATCCAAAAGAAAAGCTGGTCAGTTCCGTGAGAACGTCACAACGTTGAATGAGCATAAGAACAGACTTGTGGTTTTGGTTGACGAGAATTCAGCGTCTGCGTCCGAGATCACAGCTGGAGCGTTGCAGGATCTAGACAGAGCTGTCATAGTTGGCCGCCGTACTTTCGGTAAAGGCTTGGTGCAGAAACCATTCAAGTTTGCAGATGGAAGTGAGATGCGTCTTACAATCGCCAAATACTATACTCCTGCTGGCAGATGCGTGCAGAAACCATACGAGAAGAACGGAACAAAAGACTATGCAAAGGATTTGAGCGAGAGATTCGCTCGTGGAGAGTACATGCATGAAGACAGCATTTCGTTCCCGGATTCTTTGAAATACACCACACTTTATAAAGAGCGTACAATCTATGGAGGTGGTGGTATCATGCCAGACGTGTTTGTGCCGCTGGACACTTCTTACAATACAGCCTACTATAGAAAGGTGGTGGGAAAGGGCGTCCTCAACAAGTATTGTTTGAAATATGTGGAGCGTAACCGTGAGAAACTAAACGGAAAATACGACTATGAGCAAGATGGTTCGTTTGATGAGTTCAACAAAACTTTCGTTGTGACCGACGAGATGATGGATGAGCTGTTGGCTCAGGCAGATGAAGCTAAAATTGAGCGAAATGAAGAGCAGATCAACCGTTCGCGTCAGCATATGAAAATCAACATGAAGGCTTTGATCGCAAGCGACCTTTGGGGACATGCCAAGTATTATGAAATCATGAATGCCCAGAGTGATATTGTGAAGAAGGCTGTGGCTATCATTAAAGACCCTGCTCTTTACAAAGCATCTTTTGTAGACCGTATGTCTGTGCCAAAGAATGATTCTAAAAAAAGCAAGAAGAAATAAGGAAGATTTATAGCGGTATTTATCTCCCAAAGAATACAGATAGGGTGTGTCATGGAAAGTGGCACACCCTATTGTTTATAAATTTATAAAACAAAAAAACAACGTTTTTGATTTCAATTCGTCTGAATTGTGTAATTTTGCGACATACAAACACAATAATTACAAACACTAGATTTTGATTTATGATATTGAAGAAGTACTTTTTGTTTGTCTTGCTTTTTTGTTCAATATCTTCTTTTGGGGAGTGCCCGTTTGAACATTTTACAGATGTTGTCACTGCTTGCGCCGGGGATAATGGTTTGGGTATCGTATATCCTGCCGGAACATCAAAAAAGGAGGTTGAGTATTTTCCCCTTCGTCCAAATAAACGAACAGGTAAAGGATATACACATGGCATAGGGTGTCTTGATGAAACACCGTCACCTGCCTGGTATGCCATTAAAATAGAGGATCCCGGTACATTATTGTTGTCGATCGCCCATTCAGGAGGTAATGATATCGACTATGCTTGTTGGGGACCGTTCTATGGCGAAACCAAACAAGAGATGCTGGAAGGCATTTGCAGCCACTCTTCATTGTATTTCGAGAACTGTGTTGTGCCGAACACAGCCAATACATGTCTTACGGAAAAGCTAGAGCAATGTGAAAGAGATTTCGCACCGGTTCCCGGTGCCGATTCATACGAAAAGATTCTAGCGCAAGAGAAAGTGTCGGAGTGCAAAGGTGAACTGACGCACCGATCACAGGTGGATACAGATTTTGAGTGCTTCTTCGGAAACTATGACGCATTTCCAATCGGATATATGGTTGACTGCAGTTTTTCTACAAGCGCGTCAGAACCTTGTGTGATAAGCAACGCCAAGAGAGGCGAGTGGTATTTGCTGCTTGTCACTAATTTCTCCGGAATGTCGGGGAACGTGAATTTTACAAAAGTGCATGGTTCGGCCACAACTGATTGTAGTGTGGTTGTAGACGCCAGCAATAACGGTCCGGTATGTGAGGACGACACCATCAAGCTGTTTGTCAACAATGCCCCAAAGTACTCCACTTGCAAATGGCGTGGACCGAATGAGTTTACTTCCAATGATAATGCCCCAATCATAACAAACGTTAGAAACAAACATGCAGGAACGTATTATGTGACGGTCACTACTCACGACGGTTTGGTGTCGGATGAGATATCGACAACAGTGAAGGTGATTACAAACACTCCTGTAGACACAACCATCCGTATGGTAGAGGGTGATGTCGTGATGTTTAAAGGCACCGAACTAAAGCAAGCAGGCACCCATACTGTTTACGAAAAGATAGGACAATGCAATAAAGCATACAATGTTAACATAGTGACAGTGCCAGGACTTCCTACTTATGCGACTAATGATGGGCCTGTTTGCCAGGGTGATTCAGTCACGTTGGGAATTGGAGATGAGCCTACAACAGGAGTGGAAGGGTATATGTGGACAGGGCCTAACGGGTTCCATTCTTCGGAAAGAAATCCCGTCATTCCGAAAATGAACTCATATAAGCAGGGAGAATACTCGTTGAAAATCAAGAAAGACGGATTGATATATAAGACAAAGCCGACAGTGGTAGAGGTCCTTCCTAAAAACAAAGTGTCAATCATCGAGAAAGTGCCGCTGGGAGAGACGGTGGAATTTGGAGGAGAGACGATAAGCAAGAGAGGCGTCTATACTGACACACTGCAAGCGTCGACGGGGTGCGACAGTATAGTGGAGATGACATTTGTGCCAATCATGCCAGATATTGAGCCTACTGTGTTTATCACACCTAATGGTGATGGAGTCAATGACACATGGGTGATCAACAATATAGAGCTTTACCCAGATGCTGTTGTGAGCATTTACGACAGGTATGGAAGAGAGTTGTACAAGGAAGACGGATATGAGAACGAGTGGAACGGATCAGACCGTTATGGAAGGAAACTGCCGACTGATGATTACTGGTATGTGGTAGACATCATGTCAATAGACAGAGTCTATACAGGACATTTCACGTTGCTCAGGTCTAAATGATGGTTTTGGATCATTGAAAAAAGAGATAAAACCAGTCGAAAGGCCGAAAAGGAGCCTTTATTTATCAACATTTTCTTCAAAAAACGACAAACTCTTGTTTGGAAGAAAAAAAATGACTACTTTTGCACCACTTTTAAAGTAAAATTAATTTTAATAAACAAGTTATGTTGAATCATTACGAGGTCGTTTTCATCTTAACTCCCGTTTTGTCTGACGAACAGATGAAGGAAACGGCAGGAAAATTCAAGAGCATTCTTGTTAACGAAGGTTCAAAGATCGTTAATGAGGAGCTTTGGGGAATGCGTAAGCTTGCTTATTCAATCGACAAGAAGAGCTCAGGCTTTTACTGCTTGTTCGAGTTTGAGGCAGAGCCTACAATGGTAGAGAAATTGGAGCTTCAGTTCCGTCGTGACGAGAAGGTACTACGTTTCTTGACTACTAAGTTGGACAAGTATGCAGTAGAGTACGCTGCAAAGAGAAAGAACGGTAAAAAGGAGAACTAAGATTATGGCACAGAACGCATCAGAAATTAGATATTTGACGCCTCCTACAGTAGACGTTAAGAGAAAGAAGTACTGCCGTTTCAAGAAGAACGGTATCAAGTATATCGACTACAAGGATCCTGAATTTTTGAAGAAGTTCCTTAACGAGCAGGGTAAGATTTTGCCTCGCCGTCTAACTGGTACATCTTTGAAGTTCCAGCGTAAGGTTGCTCAGGCTGTTAAGCGTGCTCGTCACCTTGCATTGCTACCATACGTAACAGATTTGTTGAAGTAATAAACAGGAGGAATAACAATGGAAATTATATTGCTACAGGACGTCGCAAATCTTGGTTACAAGGATGACGTTGTAAAGGTAAAGAACGGATACGGTCTTAACTACCTTATTCCTCAGGGAATGGCTATCGTTGCTACTCCTTCTGCAAAGAAGGTATTGGCTGAGAACTTGAAGCAGAGAGCACACAAGCTTGCTAAGATCAAGGCTGATGCTGAGGAGTTGGCTGCTAAGTTGAACGGTGTTTCACTTACAATCGCAACTAAGGCTAACAAGGAGTCTGGCGCTATCTACGGTTCTGTAACTAACATTCAGATCGCAGAGGCTCTTGAGAAGGCTGGATTCAATGTTGAAAGAAAGATTATCTCTCTTAAGGAGTCTGTTAAGGCTCTTGGTGAGTACGTTGCTGTTGCTCGTCTTCACAAGGAGGTTGCTGCTGAGATTAAATTCAACGTTGTTGCTGAATAATTTATCTCTCAGATAAAATAAAGGCGTTGTTCGCAAGGACAACGCTTTTTTTTGTCTTTTTGTGAAAAAAGACGCCGTTTTTGTGAAAAAGTGAAAGAAAAAGCCTAATTTTGACCTAAATTTGTTAAAACAGAAAAAGATAAAGTTGAATAATGGAAAAAATCGACGACTTAGATAGGCAGATTCTTAATATTATTACTAAGAATGCCAGAATCCCGTTCAAGGATATCGCTGAGGATTGTGAGGTGTCGAGAGCCGCAATTCACCAGCGTGTGCAGCGCCTTATTGATACTGGAGTTATTGTAGGTTCGGGTTATCATGTTAATCCTAAGACTTTGGGTTACCAGACTTGTACGTACATCGGTATCAAGCTTGAAAAGGGTTCTATGTATGCTACAGTTGTGCCTGAATTGGAAAAAATCCCTGAGGTTGTAGAGTGCCACTTTACAACAGGACCATACACAATGATGGTTAAACTTTATGCAAGAGATAATGAAGATTTGATGGATCTTCTTAACGGAAAAATCCAGAGTATCAAAGGCGTTATGTCGACTGAAACTTTGATCTCGTTGGATATGAGTATCAAGAGAGAAGTGCCTATTTCACTATAATAACAAGATGGAACATAAATTATTAATATATAACACTCTGACTCGTACAAAGCAGTTGTTTAAGCCTTTACACGAGCCTCATGTAGGAATGTACGTATGCGGACCAACAGTTTATGGCGACGGCCATCTTGGTCATGCTCGTCCTGCAATCACATTTGATATACTTTACAGATTCCTGACTCATCTTGGCTACAAGGTGCGCTACGTCCGCAATATCACAGACGTGGGCCACTTGGAGCACGATGCTGATGAGGGTGAGGATAAAATTGCTAAGAAAGCTCGTCTTGAGCAGAAGGAACCAATGGAGGTTGTGCAGTATTATCTCAACCGCTACCACTCGGCAATGGAGCAGCTTGGCGTTTTGCCACCAAGCATCGAGCCTCATGCGTCTGGACACATCATTGAGCAGATCGACTTCGTGAAGAAGATTCTTGATGCTGGTTACGCATACGAAAGCGAAGGCTCTATCTATTTTGATGTGAAGAAATACAATAAAGATCACCGCTATGGCAAGCTGTCTGGTAGAAATATCGAGGATTTGCTTGAGACTACACGTGATCTTGACGGTCAGAGCGAAAAACACTGCGCTCTTGACTTCGCATTGTGGAAGAAGGCTCAGCCAGAACACATTATGCGTTGGCCGTCACCATGGAGCGACGGTTTCCCAGGTTGGCACATGGAGTGCTCGGCAATGGGTACAAAGTATCTAGGCGAGGAGTTTGATATCCATGGAGGTGGTATGGACTTGATCTTCCCACACCATGAGTGTGAGATCGCGCAGAGCACAGCCGCTCTTGGCAAGGAGACAGTTCACTACTGGATGCATAATAATATGATCACCATCAACGGACAGAAGATGGGCAAGTCTCTTGGAAACTTCATCACATTGGATGAGTTCTTCACAGGAAGCCACAAACTTCTTACACAGGCTTACGCACCGATGACAATCCGTTTCTTCATCCTGCAGGCACACTACCGCAGCACTGTCGACTTTAGCAACGAGGCGTTGATCGCGGCAGAGAAAGGATTCGCAAGATTGTGTGAGAGCTATGCACGTTTGCAGAAGCTAACACCGTCTAAGGAGACATCGATGGAGATGAAGAATTACCGTCAGCTTTGTGAGGAGGCAATGCTCGACGATTTGAACACACCAATCGTAATCTCTCATTTGTACGACGCTACACGTATCATCAACACAGTGGCAGACGGCAAGGCAACGATCTCGGAGGCAGATTTGAAGGAGTTGAAAGAGGTGTTCGATTTGTATTTGATTGAGTTGCTGGGAATGAGAGTTGAGGAAAACTCAGGAGCGGCAAACGATGCGTACAAGGGAGCTGTTGACTTGTTGCTTGAGATCAGAAAACAGTCGAAAGCAAACAAAGATTGGGCAACAAGCGACAAAATCCGTGATGAGTTGGCTCGTCTTGGCTTCAAAGTAAAAGACACAAAAGACGGATTCGAGTGGAGTCTGTAAAAACATGTTGTGTAATATAAAACAACATAGATAATTGCCTAAAAAGCGAATTTTAACATTTTTCTTATGTTGAAAAGATTGTAAGTTCGCTTTTTAAAACTATTTTTGTATCGTTTCGTGTAGTAGATATGCGTAACGAGATTTGGTTATTAGGAATATTAATTAAATGTAAGAGTATGATAAAGAAATTTTTACTTGCTTCAACAGCTCTTTCTCTAGTTTGTGCTGCACAGGCAGAAAAAGAGGTTTACATCATCAAGGACGGTAAGTTCGTTGGTGACTCAACACTATTCTACCCATCTTCAGATCCTGAGGATGAGTCTGTAGTTATCACTGCAGGTGCAACTGCTGAGAATGGTGAGACTATGGTTAAGATCAAGAACCCAGCGAAGCCATACAAGTCTGGTTATGTTGCATTCGACGAGTCTGTAACTGTAAACTTGGATGAGACTTGGATGATGGATGTTGAGTACTTCATTCCAGAAGGTACAGTTCTAAACTCAGCAAACTCAGCTAAGCGTGAGGCTTTGTATTTCGACCTAATCGGTGATACAAGAGAGTCATTCGAGACAAAGAATGCAGCCGGAGAGGATTCAGTTGTTGTTTTCGCCAACAACCCTAAGCAGACTGAGTATAGAATTGCTCACGTTTCTATCGACTGCCGTATGCGTGACTTCTTCAAGTACAATGAGAAGACAGGATTGTCAGACTCAACTTGCCACGGTTTGGGTATAATTAGAAATGTAAAGAAGTATGTATACTCACACAAGTTGATGCCAGAAGGTCTTTACCAGGCTGGAAAGGGTAACCTAGTAAAGGGTATGTTCATCTCATTCTTCCCAGAGAACGAGGCTGAGGTTATCGGATACATCAAGAACTTGAAGTTCTATTCAGAGGGAACAAAGCCTTTCTATGCTGACAAGATGTCTCTTCTTGCAGGTGAGGGTACAATCCACGCAACTGCAACAAGCGGTTACTTGAGATCATATATTGATAGTAAAGATGGAGCAGGAGTGATCAAGGATCTTAAAATGGCTACAATCACAACTCCAAGCGAGATGTACGGTCAGGCTCAGATCATCTCTGACCTAGACAAGAAGGCTCGTGCAAAATTGACTTTGGACCGTATGTACTGCGACAAGGGTGAGCAGGGTTCTGTTGATTTCTACGATGTAGAGTACGGATTCCTTCCTTACTTGCAGACAACTGCTGCTACAGAGAGAAGTACAGCTAATGTTTTGATCCGTATCCCAGTTGATCCTGAGGTTGTAAAGGAGAAGATCGCTATGGCTATCCGTTTTGGTCACAATGGTGGTGCATCAGGTGGTAAGAATACATATGCTGATTACCGTGAGAAGTCTGCTCTTAAGGGTCTTCCAATCTCATACCGTTTTGAGAAGGGTGATCAGAACGAGGTAAAAGAGGCTACTGAGTGGACTCAGTGGACAGCTTCTTTCGAGAAGGGTGGTTCTGACTTGGTTGACACAATCCCTACTTTGATGGCAATGCTTTACGGTGATATCGACGCAACTCCAGTTGCTAAGGAGTTCAACTATGTAACTATCCGTATTGAGCCTAACGATGTTATCTCTACAATGTTCGGTGATCTTACTTTGACAGGTGATAATAACAAGTGGCCAAGAGATTTCAAGCGCAGCAGCTTCTCTTATGAGGTGTCAACTGTAAAGTATGAGAGCCCAATCGTTGTTGGTTACACTTATGGTACAGGTGTTGAGAACGTAGTTGCTAAGGGTGCTGTTTCAATCTACCCTAACCCAGCTTCAGATGTTATCACAGTGACAAATGAGGGTGTTAAGAGCGTATCTGTTTACTCTCTTGCAGGTAGCCTAGTTGCTGTATCTGAGTCTAACACAGTAAACGTTGCTTCTTTGGCTAAGGGTGCTTACATCGTTAAGGCTAGCACAGAGAACGGTGTTATTTCTGGTCAGATCATCAAGAAGTAATTGTAGCGCATAAATACGCACGGATGTGCGTGTTATGTGTAAAATATTTCTCAATATGAGGAGCGGGCAAATTGTCCGCTCCTTTTTTATATTTAATGCTCACCGTTTCGCATTGTGTAATCTCTGTCTCCTTTATCTCTGTTGTGTGAATAAAGTGTTCACATGGTAGAAGATCTCCGTTATCATGTGCGTAATAAAAATGTAATCAGTGTTTTGTTTTTCTTTACAGATTTATTTCTTATCTTTGAGATTAATAAAGTTGATAGCTTATGAAAAAAGGAAAAAAATCAAATAAAGCATTCAGCATTGGTAAAAATGCTATGCGTCAGAAGAAGAATAATAAGAACCGAGATAAAAATCGTGAATCTGCCGTTTCTGTACGTAAGAAAGAGATAATCAACGATATATCTAAATATTTCTCTGAATACCAGGGCGACCCAATCTCTTATAAAGAGGTGGCTGCCACTCTTGGCTATGAGGGCATGAGCGCTCGCCAGCAGATTATAGATGTTCTTCAGGAGTTTGCTGAGACAGGATACCTTATCGAAGGACCTATCGGAAAATACCGTTTGAATCCGCGTATGGGCTCACTTGTTGGTACTATCACTGTAAAGCGTGGTGGCGGTGCTATCCTTGTGCCTGAAGACGGTGGGGATGAAATCTTCATCGGCGACCGTAACCTTAACAAGGCGGCTGTGGGTGACACAGTGAAGGTTCGCCTATTTGCTCGCCGACAGGGTAAAGAGCAGGAAGGTGAGGTCATTGAGGTGTTGAAACGCGAGCGCGACACTTTCGTCGGCAAACTAAACGTCAAGGAGAATTACGCTTTCTTGCTTGTCGACAACCGTATTCTTGGAAACGATATCTTCGTGCCAATAGACAAACTAAATGGTGCGAAGGACGGTGATAAAGCTATAGTCAAGATTATAGACTGGGCAGAGAAAGGCAGAAACCCTGTAGGTGAGGTGATTGTGGTGCTTGGAAGCTCTGGCGACAACAACGCTGAGATGCACGCCATCCTTTGTGAGTTTGGTTTGCCATACAGCTATCCAGCTGAGGTGGAGGCTTTCGCTGACACTATCTCGGAGGAAATCACATCAGAGGAGATCGCTAAGCGTCTTGACTGCCGAGGAGTGCCAACATTCACTATCGACCCTAAAGATGCCAAGGATTTCGACGACGCGTTGTCTATTCGTAAGATGGATAATGGCAACTGGGAGGTCGGTGTCCATATTGCCGACGTTACTCACTACGTCCATCTTGACGATATCATCGAGCAGGAGGCTGTCAGCCGTGCTACCAGCGTCTACCTTGTCGACCGTACTATACCGATGCTTCCGGAGAGATTGTGTAATAAAGTATGTTCTCTTCGCCCAGACGAGGAAAAACTTTGCTACTCTGTGATGTTCGAAATGGACGACAACGCTAAGGTCCTAAACTATCAGATTGTACACACGGTCATCAAATCCGACCGTCGCTTCACATACGAGGATGCTCAGAGCGTGATAGAGACTAAGCAGGGCGATATGAAGGACGAGATCCTTACTCTCGACAGATTGGCTAAACAGCTTCGTGAGAAGAGATTCAAGGAGGGTGCCATCGCATTCGAGCGCACTGAGGTGAGATTCGAAATCGACGAGACTGGCAAGCCTATCGACGTCTACTTCAAGGAGAGCAAGGATGCCAACAAGCTAATCGAGGAGTTCATGCTTCTTGCCAACAGAACAGTGGCTGAGCATATCGGTGGCCAGAAGAATCCTAAGACATTCGTCTACCGTATCCACGACAATCCGGATCCTGAAAAGTTGAACAACCTTTCTCAGTTCATCTCCCGCTTCGGCTACAAACTGAACACTACAGGAAAGAACAAGGAGGTGTCGACTTCAATCAACAACTTGCTTGACAAAGTGCAGGGCACACGTGAGCAGAACTTGATAGAGACAATTACTATACGTTCGATGGCAAAGGCTATCTACTCTACTGATAACGTCGGGCACTACGGACTTTCATTCGACTACTATACTCACTTTACATCGCCAATCCGTCGTTATCCGGATATGATGGTGCACCGTCTGCTTGATCGCTACGCTAAGGGAGAAAAGAGCGCGGACAAACTATTGTTCGACGATCTTTGCGACCACAGCTCGAAGATGGAGCAGCTTGCTGCCAACGCTGAGCGAGCATCTATCAAGTACAAGCAGGTGGAGTATATGAAGGAGCGTCTTGGTCAGATCTACGACGGTGTGATCTCTGGTGTGACAGAGTGGGGAATCTACGTTGAGCTTAACCAGAACAAGTGTGAGGGTATGATTCCGATCCGTGATCTTGACGACGACTATTATGTGTTCGATGAAAAGAACTACTGCATCACTGGTCGCAGAAAAGGCAAGAAGTTCCAGCTTGGTGATGAGGTGGTTGTTAAGATTGCTCGTGCTGATCTGGATAAGAAACAGCTTGATTTTGCACTTGTAGAGAAGAAATAAAAAGATGAAAAATAGATTTGTTTATGCTTTTGCGTCTTTTCTTTTGGGACTTACGTCTTGTGGAGAAAAACAGGCTACGGATGTTGATGAGTTGAACCTAAAGGGAGACGTACGTAAGGTCAGAGAGTTTAAGTATACCGCTCTTGAAAATTTTGGAGATGTTGTGCAGGGTGATCCTTTCCGCGACGAGGGAGAGTGGGACCGTGACATGGTCTTCAACAAGGCTGGAAATTTCGATACTGTGCGTTTGATCACAAGTGCGGGCGATGATGTCGGCAGCGTGATCTACGAATACAATGGGACACAGAAAGTGTGTGAGAAAAACTTGGATTCAGAGGGTAATCTTGTGGACAGGGCGATGTTCTTCTACAAAAGCAACCGTCTGGACAGAATCGAGAAATTCAATGCCGACGATAATATCTCTGGTCGCAAGAGCATTGAGTATGACGATGAGAACAAGATGCAGTATACACGCTATTATAATTTCAAGGGAGAGTTGCTTCAGACATTGGAGCAGAAGATGACAAAGCGTGGATACCCTGCTGTGACAAAGATTTATGGACGTGAGGGTGATTTGGTCAACTGGCGTGAGGAAAAATTCAATTCCGACGGTATGCTTGAGAAGCTTACTGTGAAGGAGCCTGATGGCAATATCACAATGGTTGTCACTTTCGTTTATGATGAGAAGGGCAACGTCGTGTCTCAGACTGGTGTGGATGCCGAAGGAGACGCGTTTATGCCTCACACTTGGAAGTATACTTACGATGAGCATAACAATTGGTTGACAAGCACTGAGTTTGAAGGTGGAAAGCCAACTTATATGACAGTCAGGACAATCGAATATTTTTCAAAATGAGATATGCTGTAGTTGGCACGGGAGCCATTGGCGGATATTACGGAGGTATGTTGGCTAATGCCGGTTTTGATGTCCATTTCCTTTTTCATTCAGATTATCAGGAAGCATGGAGCAGGGGGCTGACGGTCACGTCTCCCAATGGTGATTTTGAGATAGAGCATGTCAACGCCTATAATTCCACCGCTTCTATGCCAAAGGCGGATGTCATTCTTGTGGGATTGAAGACGTTGCAGAATAATCTGCTTACGGAGTTGCTTGATCCGATAGTGAAGGATGGCACGTTGATTGTGCTGGTACAGAACGGTATCGGTTATGAGCAGGAGTTGCAGGACGAGTTTCCTGAAGCTCGTATTAGTGGAGGATTGGCATTCATCTGTTCCGAAAAGACGGGGCCTGCTCACATTTCCCATTACGACTATGGAAAACTTACACTCGCTCTTCTTGGTGATGAACCATGCGATAAGTTCGACGCGATGATTGCCGACATGGAAGAGGCTGGCATCGAAGTTGTTCATGCCGACGATCTGAATACTGCCAGATGGAAGAAATTGGTTTGGAACACTGGTTTCAATGGGCAGTCGGTGTTGTTTGGCAAGAATACGGAGGAACTACTTCTTGGCAGAGAGAAGGATTTGTATGTTAAGCCGGCAATGCTGGAAATCATTAAGGCAGGCCAGGCCAACGGAGCTGATGTAGACGAATCCTTTGCTGATGAGATGATCGAGATGACACTCAATATGAAACCATACTTCCCAAGCATGCATGTTGATTATCAGCACGGACGACGTCTTGAGGTGGAGGCTATCTATAGTCGTCCGCTCAGACTTGGTTTGGCAAAAGGTGTAGAGATGCCTGTGATGCAGGAGATTGAGAAGAGGTTGAGGAGTGTTAAGGTTAAAGGTTAGGGGTTAGAGGTTAGAGTGACGTTATCATTGAATAAAAAGCGAGGAAGGATCTGTTTGGATTCTTCCTCGCTTTATGATTTACATTAGTCTTATAATTTCTTTTCCAACGGTGAACAGGTTGTGCATTGCTGTTTCAAAAATATCGGCGCCTTCGTCATTCTCCTCTTCCAACATGTTGTCTTCAAAACAGTTTGCACTCCACAGCTTTTCTGGAGTCGCTCCGTTCATGTAGCAGTCTAGATTGACAGAGACGCGTATGGCAATCAACTGTTCGGCCAGACCGAATCTTTCCAACACTCTTGCTACAGCGACGTCTTCCATGTCTGAAACGAGATATTCATCCGGACATCCGTAATATTTTGTGATCTCTTTCGCTATACGGTGGCCGTCTTCTCCTTTCCAATAGTTGTCAGACGTCAGGAATGTCCCCTTTAAAACGCGAGGATAAACTCGTTCGCAACTCTCCGCGCAATGCGTCATGAATGCGATGGTTTTGTCCGTTGTGTTCAGTTTGATGTCCTTGATGCTGTTGTAGACGTCGTTGATTCTCTCCGCATTGGGTTTGACACAGCCATATTCGCATAATCCGCTGTCGGGAAACCAAGTCAGGTGGCCGTCTGTGCCTATCACGTGGTGTCCCAGGTCGTAGTCGGCAAACGCACTGGCCAGAATCACGTCACCCATAGCGGTGCATTCATAGTTGGTGCCGGCACAACCTACAGAAAGAGTCTGCATGTCGGAACAATCAAATCTTGGGTCACAAAGAATAGCCATCAGTGTAGCCGTTGTGTTGATTTTGCCTGCATGGGTGAGTGTGAGGGCAATGCCGTCTTTTACATAAAGTTTTTCTCCCGGGAAAAGGCCCGTCAACTCATATTCTTCTCCACCTTCCACAAACTCTTTGTAGAACAGTTCGCCTTCTCCGCAAACACCGTTGCCGAGTTTGCCGATATCGAATTTTGGAAGAATAAGGATGCGGAGTTTCATATATTCTGAATTAGGAATGCTAAATGTATGATTTATTGACGATCAAGCGTCGTGGAAAGCTTTTCCGTTGACGTCTTGTCTTTCCAACATCTTGTATTCACAGCAGAATTCATTTTTCAATCTGCCGATATATCTCTTCGCTTCCCACTTTGCCATAGGAAGGTCGTGAAGAAGATAGTTTCCGCAAGCGTCAGGCGTAGTGCCAGGCACAACATCGTCGAAATCCACAACAAACTGCATGGCGTCAATCATAAGCTGACGGATCACCTGGCAGTCGTACGCACCTTTCACGATCAGATAGTTGCCAGTAAGGCATCCCATAGGACCCCAGTAGATGATGTTCTGCTTCCATCCATCAAGGTTGCGAAGGTAAGTCGCGACAAGATGCTCAATAGTGTGGATCGCGGCTGGAGCGATCGCAGGCTCCTGGTTGGGAGCTGTCATACGGATATCGTATGTTGTGAAAGTCACGTTGTCAGAAAAATCCTGACGTGAAATATATATTCCTGGTTTTAGACCAGTGTGATCTACTTGAAATGAAGGTATTACTTCCATATTATGAATTTATTTAATTAAACGCTGCAAAGGTAGCAAAAATATACTAACGTTTATCATTTGGCATTCTTCATTGCCAACTCAATAAGTCGGTCGACCTCTTCGATCCATATTTTGCTGTTTGCGTCGCTTGGCATTCTCCAGTCGCCGCGAGGAGAAAGGTTGACGCTACCAACTTTCGGACCGTCTGGCATACAGCTTCTCTTGAACTGCTGTGTGAAGAAACGCCAGTAGAAAGTGCGCATCCACTTCAATATAGTCGCATCGTCGTATTTGCCGGCGAATGCTTTTTGGGCCATGAAGAAGATCTTTGTAGGCGAGAATCCGAAACGAAGGGTGTAATAGATGAAGAAATCGTGAAGCTCGTAAGGGCCTACAAAATCCTCTGTCTTTTGTGCGATCTCTCCTTTGTCGTCTGCAGGAAGAAGTTCAGGGCTGATAGGAGTGTCGCAAACGTCAAGCAACGTCTCCTTTGCCGCTTCGTCCATCTCATAAAGAGCTACATATTTCACAAGATATTTCACAAGAGTTTTAGGGATAGACGTGTTGACGGCATACATACTCATGTGGTCGCCGTTGTATGTGCACCATCCAAGCACAAGTTCCGACAAGTCACCTGTTCCGATAACAATAGCTCCCATCTTGTTCGCGTAGTCCATCAGAATCTGGGTGCGCTCGCGGGCCTGTGTGTTCTCGTAGCTGACGTCAAGCACAGAAAGATCGTGCTCAATATCCTTCAAATGCTGCAAGCAAGCAGGTTTGATATCGATCTCCTTTATTGTGATGCCAAGGCTTTGCATCATGTGTATGGAGTTGTTGTATGTGCGGCCAGTTGTGCCGAATCCAGGCATCGTGATTCCGACGATATTTTTGCGAGGAATACCTAGTTTGTCGAACGTCTTAACAGTCACAAGCAAGGCAAGGGTAGAGTCGAGACCACCGCTGATGCCGACCACTGTATGCTTGATGCCGGTGTGGTACAAACGCGTTGCCAAACCGCCTACCTGGATTGAGAAAATCTCATTGCAGCGAGTCTTCATCTCGTCTTCTGGCGGAACGAATGGATGAGGGGCGAAAGTGCGAGTCACCTCAGAAGGTTCTGCGTATATTTTTTTATTGAGTCTGACAACCTCATGATCGCTCTTGTTCGGATTTTGGTTTCCGATGATGAACGCAGAGTTGCGCAGACGGTCGGCCTGTAGTCTCTGTACGTCGATGTCGGCAACGATAAGCTGGTCCTTGAATGAGAATCTCTCTGAAGTGGCGATGAGACTTCCGTTTTCAGCGATGATGGCAGTTCCAGAGAACACAAGGTCTGTGCTGCTTTCGCCGAAACCGGCAGCTGTGTAGACGTATGCGCAAGCGTTGGTAGCTGATTTTTGCTTAACAAGTTGGCGACGGTACGCCTCCTTGCCGATAAGCTCGTCGCTTGCAGACAGGTTGAAGATGATTTCAGCTCCGTCCAAGCAAATGCTGTCGCTTGGAGACGATGGCATCCACAAATCTTCACATATTTCGATTCCGAATTTTATGCCGTCTACTTCAAAAACCTTTTTGTTCTCGCCGAAACCAGGAGTGAACCAGCGTTTTTCATAAAACTCATTATTGCTAGGCAAGTAGTTTTTGTAGACCTCTAGGTTGGAAGTCATGTCGTTTTCAGCTCCTGCCACATAGGCGGCATTGTACAATTTGCCGTTACGATAGACCGGAGCACCGACGATAGCGAAAATGCCGTTTTCGCAAGCTGCCTTATTGACTCTTTCCAATTGAACCTCTGTCTCGTCGATCAAAGTACGCTGGTAGAACAGGTCAGCGCAAGTATAACCAGTCAGGCAAAGTTCGGGAAAACATACGATTTTCACATTTTCCTTAGCCGCCTGTTCAATTAGAGCGATTATTCTATCTGCGTTCAATTTTGGGTTAGCCACTTCAACTACAGGAATGGCGCTAGCAACCCTTATGAATCCCAATTTTTTTTCCATAGTGTAATTATTTCAGTTGGTGCAAAGGTAATGTATTTTAATGTAATTTGTACGCAATTTGTGCAATTTGATTGTTAAAAAATATTATTTTGTTGGACGACATAAAAAAGTCGGTTTTTGTTTTGCAAAAATGAAAATAATGTCTACCTTTGCACCGCAATTCGGAAAACAACCGTTTGCGGTATGGCCCGTTAGCTCAACTGAATAGAGTATTTGACTACGGATCAAAAGGTTACAGGTTTGAATCCTGTACGGGTCACAAAATACAAAAGAATAAATATCGGGACGGCCCGTTAGCTCAACTGAATAGAGTATTTGACTACGGATCAAAAGGTTACAGGTTTGAATCCTGTACGGGTCACCAAGAAGGTCTCCAACTGATTGAATTTCAATAGGTTGGAGATTTTCTTTTTTTGCTTACTCCCCGATTTACTCCCCGAATCTAAATAATCCAGTACCAATAGCACAGAAATATTGGTAGAAAACAACCAATAATTTCCTTTGTATCTTTGATCTAAAAATGGTGGCGGCTATAATGTCTAGGCTCTGTCATAGTTCATGACTGATAATTGGCAAGTCGAATTTGAGGATTGCAAAGGGCGGGAGCCAATGTCTACAAAGTTTAGTCTATGTATGAAGAGAGAAGTCGATTTATTTTCTGAAATATGAATTGTTAAAAAAATGCAATATATGGTTAAATAAGGTTTAAACATCTTTTTTTTTGTTTTTTTGTTCTACATTTGCACTCGAATTAGTTTAGTAAAAAGCGAAAATGCAAAAAGTTTGATCAAACTGCCTTAAGGTGAATTTTATTGTAGAGCATGTTTAGTAGACGAGTTCAAGAGTATTCTTATCAGATCGCGAATGATTGGAATTTATGTTTAGTTTAAATTAAAAAAGGTAAAATGATTAAAAAAGGTATTTTTTTAGCGGCTGCTTGCGTGAGCACATTGGCTCTTAACGCGATGGAGTGGCAGTCGGTTTTCAAAGAGGATTTTGGAGGCAACAGTTTGGATGCACCAGCTTATGGTAAACAAGCAGTAGGTTTGCGTACTGATAATTATCCGCTTTTTGTCGGCACGCCGGAAGTGAATGTTCAGAGTGGAAATGTGTCAATTTTGTTAAAGGCAGCTGAAAAAACTTATGTTGCCGGAGAGTTGTGGAGTGATGTGAGTAGAAGTCTTGTTGGAAATCAACCAATGACCAAAGGTTCTGACCACACTATGGCAGGAAACACAGATAAAGGTTACTTTTTGTTTGTAGAGGCTAAAAAGGAAAAAGAAATATACAATAGAACAGTCTCTATTCCTTCAGGAAACGAGAAGTTCAGAGTTTCGACTTGGGTTTCTTGTGCTATTCAGTGGGCAAATTCTGGATGGTTAAAGCTTGAGGTGAAAAGCCCTGCTGGCAAGGTCGTCGGAGAAAAATCATTGTATTTAGGACCGACAACAAGTACTTTGAACTGGAAGGAGTTGGCCGTTGAGATCAACGATGCAACCAGAAATTACAACAGTGTGACTGTTTCCATATCGCCAGATGATGCGTCTGACTGTCTTTTCTATGCTATCGATGATATCGCGGTTTCGGTATGGCGTCCAACTCTTGATATCACAAGTACTGTATACAAAGGTTGTGCTGAACTAGAAATGAATTACAGACATTCGGAGTTGAGCCAGTTCTTTGGTAACGACTGTAAGGGTGTTATCTATGAGTGGAAAAAGAGAAGCTTGAATTCCGATAAGTGGGAGACTCTTGGAGGAGGCCAGTATTATAACGGTGCGTATATTTTCTTCAGATGGAATTGTTATATTCCAAAAAGAGATAATGGTTTCTACAAGCTTGTGTTCTCTAAGAACGGAAAGACTGTAGTGCAGACAGTTGAGATGAATTACACACAGGATGAGCTAAATGCACTAGGTCGTAATGGAGAAATCGTCACTACATTCAGAAGTTTGGATGTAGAGGATGAGGATTCAGAGGCAACAGCAGATGTTACTGTATATTCAGATCAGAACCAGCTATTTGTTTCTAAGGAGGCTCAGGAATACACTATCTATGACATGTCTGGTCGTGTAGTGGCTCAGTCTAATCAGTTGCCAGTCAACATCTCAGTTTTGAAGGCAGGTGTATACGTGGTAGATGTAGACGGTTCAAGAGTTAAGTTTATAAAGAAATAAGTTTTTTCTTGTATAACTAAACCATTAAGGGGGAGACGGGTGCAAATGCATCTGTCTCCATTTTTGTTTGTCAAGAGGTGCAAGTTGCATTTTTTTTGTGTCGTAAGATATTTATTTTTTTTTCTGGAATTGTTTTTGAGAATCGCTATTTTGTTCTACATTTGTACTCGAATTAGTTTAGTAAAAAGCGAAAATGCAAAAAGTTTGATCAAACTACCTTAAGGTGTATTTTATTGTAGAACGTGTTTAGTAGACGAATTCATGACAATTCTTATGATCGCGAGTGTTTACGTGACGAATTATTAGAGGACTAAAAAAGATCCTCAAGTATTTTGTGTTTAGTTGACATGGTATTGTTTAAGGTTAAGAATTGTTGTTTAGTTAATTAAAAACAACAAAACAAAATGAAAAAAAAGTTATTTCTTTTTGCTGCTTGCGTGAGCACATTGGCTCTTAACGCGATGGAGTGGCAGTCGGTTTTCAAAGAGGATTTTGGAGGCAACAGTTTGGATGCACCAGCTTATGGACAGACAGTTCCGGATGGTTTGCAGACAAATAATTATCGTTTTTATAAAGGAGTGACACTTCCGTCAAATTCCTCTATAGAAGGTTATGCCACTTTGCTAAAGGCTGCAGAGAAAACGTATATTAATGGCAAACTTTGGAGTGAGACATCTTTGGTGTATGGTGGTAATCAGCCGATGACCAAAGGTTCCGACCATACGATGGTAGGTAACACAAGCAAGGGTTATTTTTTGTATGTTGAGGGTTCTACTTCTACAATTTACAAGAAGACAGTCTCTATTCCTTCAGGAAACGAGAAGTTCAGAGTTTCTGCTTGGGTAGCTTGTGCTATTCAGTGGGCAAATTCTGGATCTTTGAAGCTTGAGGTGAGAAAACCTACTGGTCAGGTTATCGGATCTAAAATTTTGTATTTGGGACAGTCGACTAGCACTTTGAACTGGAAAGAGTTAGTTGTTGATATCAACGATGCAAATAGAAATTATAACAGTGTGACTGTTTCCATTTCGCCAAATGATAAATCTTGCACTTACTATGCTATTGATGACATTGCGGTCTCTGTATGGCGTCCAACACTTGACATTACAAGCAATGTATACAGTGATTATGCTGTGCTAAAAATGAATTACAGCCATTCGGAGTTAAGCCAGTTCTTTGGTAACGACTGTAGGGGTGTTATTTATGAGTGGAAAAAGAAAGGTTTGAATTCCGATAAGTGGGAGACTCTTGGAGGAGGCCAGTATTATAACGGTGCGAATATTTTCTTCAGATGGAGTTGTTATATTCCAAAAAGAGATAATGGTTTCTACAAGCTTGTATTCTCTAAGAACGGAAAGACTGTAGAGCAGACAATTGAGATGAATTACAATGATGATGAACTATATGCATTGGAGGATTATGATGGAAAAATCGTCACTACATTCAGAAGTTTGGATGTAGAGGATGAGGATTCAGAGGCAACAGCAGATGTTACTGTATATTCAGATCAGAACCAGCTATTTGTTTCTAAGGAGGCTCAGGAATACACTATCTATGACATGTCTGGTCGTGTAGTGGCTCAGTCTAATCAGTTGCCAGTCAACATCTCAGTTTTGAAGGCAGGTGTATACGTGGTAGATGTAGACGGTTCAAGAGTTAAGTTTATAAAGAAATAAGTTTTTTCTTGTATAACTAAACCATTAAGGGGGAGACGGGTGCAAATGCATCTGTCTCCTTTTTGTTTGTAAGAAAATGTCTTTATTTCGTTGCTTTTGCATCAACTGCCATTTGAAATTTTGTACTTTTGCCATAATAAATGGCATTTATATACGAGTTGGTGGAGGATGTGGCCCAAATCTTAACAATCCTCATTCAGGACAACTGCTATATAATCACCCTAATAAATAAATGATCATGATAAAATTTCGACCATCCAAGTCGCTTACGTATTATTTCGACAGATCATTTTCTGGTAGTTGGTGGAAACAGATCCTATGGCTGTCGGGAGCTGTGATGTTCGCCTTTTGTTTCTTTTGGTGTGTCAGTCTTTTCCTTTTTCCTGATTTAGACGATTTTGAGTGCGTCAGTGGGAGCCGAGAGCCGGAAGGCAGATTGATGTTGCTGTTCAGATTGTTCTATGATCCAGGCTCAATCGATCATCTGTCGTATAACGCGCGGACATTTGGCGTTGTGGTTGTGCTGGTCGGCATGGTGCTGTTTATGGGTATGCTTATCACCGTGATCAGCAATATCTTGGAAAGACATATCGATCGCTATATGAGAGGCTATTTTGACTTTGGCTTGAATAACCATCATGTGGTGCTAGGATATAATAAGACTACTCCGGGACTGATAAAATCCATTTGTAAAGAGGATGATTTGAATAATGCAAACAGTTTCGGGCATCGAGCAATCCTTTTGGTAAGTGAGAAAAACTGTGAGGATATAAGAAAGGAACTTAATGGACTGCTTTCCAGAAGTGAATTCGACAGAGTGATACTTAAAAGCGGTAGCCGTAATTCCAACGACATCCTTAATGAGGTCTCTCTCGGTTCCGCGGTCAAGTTGTGGATTGTAGGAGAGGAGGATGGGTTTGATCATGATTCATTGAATATCGAGTGTGTCTCTCGCATTGTGAAAATGTGCAGAAAGGGGTCGGTTAAGCGAGAATCCAAGTTGGATGTTCATGTTTATCTCGACAATCAATCTGCGTTCAGAACCTTCCAGTCGGTGGATATGTCATGCGAATGGAGAGATTATATCAATTTCAAAGCGTCTAATTTCAACGATGATTGGGCTCGCTATGTGATGGTGGACCGTGGGTTTAATGAGAATCCGAATGGCACACGCACGTATCTTTATCCAGCGTTGGAGAATCCGAGTAAGCCGCTTATGATAAGTTCGGCCACGGAGAATAGAAAGGGTGTGGTGATAAAAAGAGATAGCGACGCGCATGTCCATGTCATGGTGTTCGGCATGACGGATATGGGTCTGTCTATGGCGGTTAGAGCTGCCCATCTGCTCCATCTTCCCAATTTTACGAGGGATAAAAAACTGAAGACTGTGATCTCCTTTGTCGACGTTGACGCAGATACAAAGATGGTAGAATTCAGAAACGTCTACCAATATCTTTTTGAGATACAATCAGCCACATATAAAGATTTTACGGGAGATGAGGCTGTTGTGACAGAGATGGCACCGACAAAGTTCAAGGGAGAGGACGCGGACTTCTTGGACAGCCATTTTGAATTCATCAAATCCAACGCTCACAGTCCGCTATTGAGAAAGTACATTGAGGAGTGTGCCGACGATAAGAACGATGTGTTGTCGATAATGTTGTGTTATGACGATCCTGACTATAATCTGCAGGTAGGACAAAACTTTCCGTTCAACGTCTACTTCCAGGCTGCGGGAGTGCCGCCTGTTCCGGTTTATGTCAGACAGTATATGAGCCGCAAATTGGTGGATGAACTTCGTACTTCGGAAAAATTCCGAAACTTTTATCCGTTTGGCATGTATACGGAGCATCATAGAATCAATGAGACGGATGAGCTCCGTTCTAAAGCCATCAACCTCACTTATAATCAGTGTTATAAGAAAGGCGATGATGTTTACGACAGCGATGGAAATATATTTTTGGCCGACCTTTCCGACAAAACGGAGTTGGAAGAGAAATGGAGTGTCATCCAGACATCATTGCAATGGTCAAATGCATATTGTTTGGATTGCTTCTATATGCGACGTCGAAATATGGGAGACGAGGAAGACCATCTGAAGATGAGATATCATAAGGATGATCCGGATCTGCTCATGATGGCGGAAGTGGAACATTACCGTTGGACCACGGAAAAACTGTTGATGGGATTCAGAAAACCGTCGGAGGACGAGATGCAGAATCTTATGGTGGATGAAGAATTGAAACTCTATTATAAAAAGAAGAGATTTGTGCATTTGGATATCCAATCGTATCAGAAGTTGAAGAGGGTTGATCCTAAAACTTTCAAATACGATGCCATCATTGTGGCGAATGTCGAAAATATAATGAGGCTGAAGTAATAGCTTTTTTGTCTCACATTTTTTTAGTTTCACATATAAAACATAAAAATCATGGAATTTTATATTACGTTTGATATAAATCCCTTGATTTTTTATGTTTTTCATGTTTTCTATGTGAGACCTACATATTTTCTATGTGAGACCTAATTAAATTTTAAGGTTGTTCGGAATTCATATTTTGTAACATATTCTGCTAGATTTTGTTGAAACGTCTCCACGTTATCCACAATTTGAGGCTGAAATAGCTGAAGTAAAATTTATTGTTTTCAAATTTTGAATTTAAGAACTACTTTTTATACCTTTGGGTGATTTAATATTAGAAATTTAAAAATAAATATCACCTATTTATGTATAAAATTAAGTCGACTACTCTTTCGCCTGTATATAAATTTGATAGGTCTTTTACAGAGAAATGGTATAAGAAGATAGCATGGTTGATGCTAGTTGTAGCTTTGACGTTTGTCGCTTTTTACAGTGTCAGTTTGTATCTGTTTCCAAATTTGGAAGATTTTGAGGCAGTTGGTGGAGAGAGTTCGCAAGGGCGACTTATGTTGCTTTTCAGATTGCTATATGATCCTAGTACTATAGATAAATTAACGCCTGGAGCGAGAACTTTTGGAGTTGTTGTTGTCATAGTCGGAATGATTATTTTCATGGGTATGCTGATTTCTGTTGCCAGCAATATATTGAATACTCATGTTGATAAATACGAGAAGGGGGAATTCGGATACACATTTGATTATCACTATATTATTCTCGGTTTTAACCATACTGTACCCGCTTTGATAAAAAAGATTAGGAACGATAAGAGAAACACGAATAATGCGATACTGATTTTAAGTGATATGCCATCTAATGAAATTAGGTCAATACTGAATAATGAGTTGGATAGGGAACAGAGGGATAAGGTTGTTATAAAAAACGGACAACGTACAAGTAGAAAGACGTTGGAGGAACTCAGTGTTGATAAGGCAATCGGAGTTTGGGTGATTGGAGAAGTAGAAGAATTTGGACATGATCCGTTGAATATCAAGTGTTTAAATTTAATTGTCGATATTTGCAGAAATTCAGATATTTATATAAATGATAGAGTTTCAAAATATGAAAATCGTTTAGAAGTATTTGTTCAATTTGAAGAACAGAGCACTCTTTCTGCATTTCAAACGGAGAATATCAGTGTCAACTGGGCTCTAGATCCACATAACGACAAGAGCGAAAAATTAATACGTTTTAGAGCCTCCAATTATCATGATGATTGGGCAAGAAAACTGATTGTCATAAACCAATATGACGGTGAAAAGAATAATGGTAAATATCCTGCGTTGGATGCACCTAACGGGATTCCAACTACAGAAGAAAGCAACAAACATGTTCATCTTGTCATTTTTGGTATGACACAGATGGGCCTTGCCATTGCCAAACGGGCAGCACACAACATTCATCTACCTAATTTTGTAAGAGATAATAATCTAAAAACAGTCATTACATTTATTGATAAAGATGCAAAGAGTGGCATGGAGATGTTTAGAAACCGTTATGCCCAGATTTTTGAAATTCAGTCGTCTGACTATAAAGATTTTACACAGGACGATATAGTTGAGAAGCATTATTGCCCGACAAAATTTACGGGAAAACATGCAGATTTTCTTGATGTAAATTATCAATTTATACAAGCAGAACCTGAGAGTGAAAGGGTTCGTAATTATTTAGCTTGTTTAGCAAATGAAAAGGATACATTGTTGAGCATAGCAGTATGTTACGACGATCCGAATACAAACTTGAATATCGGATTGAATCTTCCTCGAAATGTCTATTATCCAATGGAAGATGGAAAGGTCATACCAGTCTTTATACGCCAGTTCACATGTGGAAGTTTGTTGGATATATTCATGAATGAAAATGGTAGGTTTAGAAATGTATATCCATTTGGAATGTGGGATGGTTGTGAGTTTGAAGAGGAGAAGGATTCTTTATTAGCAAAAAGAGTTAATGCTGTTTATTTTAATGGAGAAGAAAAAGAGTTTGAAAAAAACGACATTGACAATAAGTGGAAAAACTTGAAAGTGACAGACCACTGGTCTAGCCAATATAGCGCAGACAGTATTGAAATCAAAAAACGCTGCGTTGGAGGGGAAATCAATGAAGATAATAACGAAATATTAGCTAATGTTGAGCACAATCGTTGGAATATGGCTCAATTGTTGATGGGATTCTATTTTGATGAAGCTCTAAATGTTAAAACTGCAGAAAAAGATAAATTAAGATTGCTTCATTCGTGTATTAGACCATTTAGTGAATTATCAGAGGATACCAAAAACTTAGATAGATTCATAGTTGCAAAAATGCCACAAATCGAGAAACTTTAGAGATTTAAGACTATGAAATACGATATATTTATTAGTTATAGACGAGAAGGAGGACGTGATTTTGCAAGACAAGTGGAACTTGCATTGAAAAGTCATGGCTACCATATATTTTTTGATTACAATTCAATACGTAACGGGGTATTCAATACACAAATCATTGATGCTATCAATGGTTGTAAGGACTTCATATTGATACTTTCTGAAGGATCAATGGAGAGATGTGTGAATGAAGATGATTGGGTAGCAAAAGAAATACGTACAGCTATTTCAGCTGGATGCAATATAATTCCTTTGATTGTTGGCTCTTTTGCAGATTTCCCAGTAGATTTTCCTAATGATTTAAGAATACTACGAAATATTCAGAGATCACAACTGATGACTGATGAATATTTCAATGCATCAATTGATCTTCTTAAAGGAAGACTGGCATCAAAATCAAATTCAGCAAATACGCAAATACGCAATTCGTCAACAGACACCAAGCAATTTCACTTAGAACTAAAAACTAATGAAGATTGCAAAGTGTTTATTGATGATGAGGAAAGAGAAATAGCAGATACACAAGATTATAAAAAAGAATTAAAAAAGAACAATACACTAACCGTCAAATATGACGAATCTGGCCTGATGGCTGCATATCTAGAAACAGATTGCATAAAATTTGTGACATTTTCTAATGGCAAAAAAACATTGCCAGCAACTCTTGTTTATAAAAATGGGCTATGGATGTTTGAAGATCGCGATGTTAATAATCTTGATCAAAAATCAAACAAAACATATTCAAGTATTGTATTTGATATACCACATTTGATATTTTCAAAGGAGGAGGACATTAAGTATTTAGCACAATTATATAACATTCAAACTGAGGAGACTATTTATGGGGATTTGAAATTAAACATAGATGAGCAATTATATTCTATTCAAGACATTATAGTAAAATACATAGAATTATTTAGAACGGAAATAGAACATCAAATAGGTTATACTTTTGACACTATGTATTTTATAAGTCCAGTTCTATTTGATATTAAACAAATGGAAACAATAGGAAAAATTGCATCTAAAGCATGTTTAAAAAAGATTAGGGTATACGATAACACATTGGCAACTTCTGTTTTTTGCATGCGTAAAAAAATTGAAGAAACCAACCATTTAATGCTTGACATTCACAAAACTAGAACAATTTTTTCCATTATAAATTCAGTAGACCATGTATTTGAGGTCAAATACCTTAATGAAATACATAATATTAGCACTATAAGCGAGACTCAAATCAAGGATGATATTGAATTAGCACTTCGCGAATCAGAATTAGCAAATTTAGATATAAAGCAAATATTTGTATTAAACACATCTTTATGTCAATCATTCTCATCAACAATCTTGAAAAATATCTTTCCGAATTCGGAAATTACATCATGCTCTTCAGAGGATGCTATAAAGGGTGGATGCTTAATTGCTTGTTGTATTGAGGGATATGCAAATGAAAGAACTATGATTATGCCATTACAAGTCATAGCACATAGCATTACAATTGCCACCCAAAGTAGTTTCGCAACAATAATTCCGGAATGTAGCACAATACCAACAAAAAGATCAATTAAATTAAAAAACAGTGAAGGTCAAGAAAAATTTCTAATAAAACTTTATTCAACACTTCCTTTTTTATCTGATTCTGAGTATTATGTAAAAAGAAAAATGTTTGCTCAATATGGAGCTTATCTAGAAAAAGACACACGAAAAGAATATACTTTATATGTTGGCATTGATGCTTTATATAGATACACCGTTGAATTGTGCGATGGTAATGGGAAGAAAATAACATTACATAAAGAAAACTACAATGATGAATATTTAAAAGATCTTCCGGAATATTCTTGGTAGACTTAGATATTGATTTATCATACTAAATCATAAAAGAATTCAATTATGGCTAAAGTATTTATAAGTTATGCCCGTAAGGACATAGAGGAAGTATATCCCATCGTGGATTTGCTTGAAAAGAACGGCATTGATTGCTGGATAGATTTTACTGGAATAGAAAGTGGTGAAGAATTCAAAAAAGTTATCATAGCTGCCATTAATGAATGTAGTGAATTTCTTTACATGCTTTCAGATAATGCTGTAGATTCAGAATGGGTAGGTAAGGAATTCGGTCATGCCAAAAGAAAAGGAAAAAGAATTATTCCTGTTCTATTAAAAGGTGCTACTCAAAATGATGAGATAATGTTTGACTGGGATCAAATTGATTATGTCGATACTGAAAATGAAGGTTGGCAAGAAAAACTATTGAGAGCAGTGAAGAAACAATGTGGAATTGGCGAGGATAAATCAAAAGTGACTAGTGAAATACCTTACGAGAAAGAGCATGCAACGTCTACATCTAATGCCAAGGAAGATTTACATGAATTTGTTGATCTTGGTTTGCCAAGTGGCTTATTGTGGGCAACTTGCAATATTGGAGCGTCGAAACTCGAAGAAGTAGGAGATTATTTTGCTTGGGGAGAGACGGTAACAAAGGATTGGTATGACTCTAAGACAGCAAAGTCTTGTGGAGATGAATTTAATCTGATAAAATCGAATATCATTAATGATAAAGGCGTACTGACAAAAGAATTTGACGCAGCGACAAAAAATATTGGTAATAATTGGAGAATGCCCACAAACATAGAGTTTGACGAATTGATTGACAACTGTAATTGGGTGTTATGTTCCTTAAATGAAACCTATGGATATAAAGTAAGTAGCACTACAAATCACAACTGGATTTTCTTGCCATTTACAGGGTTCGTTGCTTCAAATGTACTTAAGGACGAAAAATACGCTTATTATTGGAGTTCTTTTGTACGAAAAGATAAAACGATAAAATCTTATAATCTTTTCTTGTCGTCTCAAACAAAGGAAGTGCAATCATCTTATAGATATAATGGATTTCCTATTCGTCCTGTCATGAGTAAAAAGTAAGATTTTTGACAAGTTTGATATTATTATAGATTATGCATACTGTATTTATTTCATATAGCACAAAGAATACTGATAAGGCAATTGTTGTACGTGATTTTCTAGAAAAAAATGGTGTTATCTGTTGGATGGCACCACGAAATCTAAGTGGTGGTACTACTTATAACAAGGATATACCATTAGCTATTGATAATTGTAGTTATTTTGTTTTGATTGCAAGTAGCCAATCAGCGAAGTCTCGTTGGGTACAATCTGAAATAAATAGAGCTTTTAACAACAATAAAATAACTTTTATTCCTTATGATATAGAAAACTTTTCTTATCCGGAAGATTGGTTTAATCTTGATATCTTTCAGCATATCTCTGCTTTTAATAATTTTGATGAAGCACTTTGCGAATTGTTAAAAAGTGTAGGAGGGAAACATGAAATACAAAAAAATGAGATTTCTAAAAACGAGATAAAGTCGCAATACTCAAAAGGAAGTTATGGAGTTCGACCCGAATTCATGCAAAAGATGATGTCTATCGTGAAGACATGTTATAGTGACAATCATAACAAAAGAACGATAGATATGATGAAGGAGGGTGTCGGAAAGTTGAAGGAGATTGATCCAGGAGAACTAAATCAAGAGGAGCAAGATGTTAGGACTTATTGCTTAAAGATATTTTCTTCAAGTATACGAGGTGAAGCTGAGTATAAAGGTGATTTCAATACGGAAGCGTACAAAATACTTTATACGGGAAATGTGTCAAATTTCAGTGATTGTAGTAACTACGAGTTATATGGAGACGGAACGCCTGTTACTCCATTATCTAATTTTAATTTGTTAGATAAGCTTAAGCAAATCTCAGATCTTGGAACTATTGTTCCGTCAGAGATTGTCAATCCATCTGTGTTTTGTCCAAAATGTGGAGGAGATATAGTTCCACTTAAGGCTGGTCTGGGTGATGGAGAACACATTGTCTTGAAATGTTCCAATTCGGCTTGCGATTGTTACGTTGTTGCAACTATGCCACATAAAGCAAAACAATCCTACAAATATTTCACAATTTCTGATGAGTGTGGTAGGTCCCAAGGCTTGAATGCTTGTTCGGGCAAGAACAAGTTACGTCATGCTAACTTTAGAGATGTGATGTTCCAATGTGATCGTTGTGGCTCAAAAAAACATCCTGAGCTAATTGATTATGACTCTTTTGATACAAAGTGTTCTGAAGAACATCCATATTAAAAAAAGTAGGAAAAGTTGTTGGGTTAATGTTTCCAATGTTTGATACATTTACTGATTTTTGGAATTATAAGTAAAAGAATATGAAAAAGATATTCGTAAGTTATAAAAGACTGGATAAGTCTTTGGTTTTGCCTGTTGTTGAACAGATAGAAAGCAGCTTAGGCGAAATTTGTTGGATAGATTTAGAAGGTATAGAAAGTAGTGCTCAATTTGAGAGTAAAATATGTTCCGCAATTGATAATGCGAGTATATTTTTGTTCATGTACTCCAAAACTCATTTGTCTATTGATTTACAAGAGGATTACACAGTTAAGGAGTTGCTATATGCAAAAGGTAGCAAAAAATGTATATTGGTCAATTTGGATAAGACTGAATTGTACAATATATTTAGATTTAACTTTCAATCCAAAAATAATATTGATGCTCAAGACCCTCAGCAGATAGAAAAATTAATTAAAGACATTAAGTCTTTTTTAGCTGAAGATATAGTTGATACAAAATCACAACTAATAAATTTAAAAATCAAACCTAATGAAGACTGTCATGTGTTGATTGATGAAGAGGAAAGAGGTGATGCATTGGCAGATAAAATTACAAAATTTCCTTTGTCTAAAGGAGAGTATTGTCTTTCGTGTATCTCATTAGAGTCTGGAGAAAGAGTTGATTTGGAGGACGTCAGGATTGTTGACGCTGAGGTTCTTAGAAAAGTTGAATTTGCAAAAGCCAATACAGGATCTCCTCGTGTCAATGCGGACTTAACTCATGAAACAAAAAAATCAATTCCGGATTTTAAAGCACCAATTCAATATCCTGAAACTCTATCGTTTGATGTGAATGGAGCGGCTTTAGATATGAAGTTGGTTGAGGCTGGCTCTTTAAATGTAAATGGAGGAACGTTGGCATTGAAGCGTAATTGTTATTTCAGTGAGACTGTTGTGACTGAGGCTTTGTGGCGTGCGGTGATGGGAGGAGAACCAAGTTGTGGCAATGAACCAAGGATATTTAGACATGAATATGAAGTTGTTACTTTCGTTCAAAGATTAAGTGAGTTGACTCATAAGGTATTCCGTTTGCCAACAGAGACTGAGTGGGAGTTCGCGGCAAGAGGAGGAAAGAAGAATAAAAAAAAGACTAATTATGCTGGAAGTGATATTGCGGACGACGTCGCTTGTTACAACAATCCTCGTTCTTCCGAATCTGGAATGCCTGCCGTAGCTACAAAGATGCCGAATGAACTAGGCTTGTACGACATGTCTGGTCTTGCATGGGAAATGTGTAGTACGTCCAATAATGGTTGGATATTATGTGGAGGTTCTTACCATACAGACAAAGCATATTGTTGCTGTTCAAGTCGTCAGGAATTTAGAGATGGTTATTTCGAAATAGGGGTACGTTTGCTGATGGAAGATGAGAAGCTAACAGTTATGTGATATCTGGTACTAAATGTGCAATCAGGGTCGGTACGTAAGTGCTGATCCTTTTACTATCTTCATATTTCCACAAAACATCTTGTATAGAACTCTTATTAGATTCTCTGCCTTATATAGATTCATGTTTTGTAACATATTCTGCTAGATTTTGTTGAAACGTCTCCACGTTATCCACAATTTGAGGATTTTTTCAAAAATCTCTTTCTATAATCAAAAATTATCACGAAATTTGTGCGATTTTTTAAGAACTGAAAAAATTAAAAGAAATATGCACGCATACAGACCATTAAATTTGGTGCTTGAAGACGGTACCGTTTTTGAAGGAAAATCGTTTGGTTACGAGGCTCCTGTTTCTGGTGAGGTGGTTTTCGCCACAGCCATGGTTGGTTATCCAGAAAGTTTGACGGACCCATCTTACGCAGGCCAGTTGCTAACAGTTACTTTCCCTCTTGTAGGAAACTACGGTGTTCCTAGTGATGAAAAGGACGAGTTTGGTATTTCCAAATTTTATGAATCTGACAAAATCCAGGCATCTGCAATCATCATTTCCGACTATTCAGATCGCTACAGCCACTGGAACGCAGTCAAGAGCCTAGGCGATTGGCTAAAGGCAGAGAAGGTTCCTGGTATCTGTGGAATCGACACTCGAGAGCTTACGAAGATTGTTCGTGAGAAGGGTGCTATGAAGGGTAAGTTGGTTTTCCCTGATGAGAATAAGGACATTCCATTCGTTGACCCTAACTTGGAGAATCTTGTTGCTAAGGTTAGCTGCAAGGAGGTTGTCACTTACGGTAAGGGAAAGAACAAGATCGTGATGGTCGACTGTGGTGTCAAGAATAATATTATCCGTTGTTTGTTGAAGCGTGACGTTACCCTAACTCGCGTGCCTTGGGACTACGATTTCAACACTCTAGAGTACGACGGACTATTCATCTCTAACGGTCCGGGTAACCCTGCTCTTTGTGGAAAGACAGTGGAGAATATCCGCGTCGCATTGAAGAACAACAAGCCAATCTTTGGTATCTGTATGGGTAACCAGTTGCTTTCAATCGCAGCAGGAGCTCAGACATATAAATTGAAGTACGGTCACCGTAGCCACAACCAGCCAGTGAGCATGGTGGGCAGCACACGTGCTTATATCACTTCGCAGAATCACGGTTTCGCCGTTGATAATAATACAATCCCTTCAGATTGGGAGCCATTGTTCATTAATATGAACGACGGTACAAATGAGGGAATCCGTCACAAATCAAAACCATTCTTCTCGGCTCAGTTCCACCCAGAGGCTTGCTCTGGTCCGACTGACACTGAATTCCTTTTCGATACATTCGTAGACATGGTGGCTCAGAAGAGCACAAAGCCAGTCAGCATCATCGACGAGGGTAAGTTCACAGGCCCTAAGAAGTACAACAAGGTATTGCTTCTTGGTTCAGGTGCGTTGAAGATCGGTGAGGCTGGAGAGTTCGACTACTCTGGTTCACAGGCTTTGAAGGCACTTCGTGAAGAGGGAATCAAGACAGTTTTGATCAATCCAAACATCGCTACAGTCCAGACATCTGAGGGTGTTGCCGACAAGGTTTACTTCTTGCCTGTAACTCCTGAGTTCGTAGAGAGAGTTATACAGAAGGAGCGTCCAGACGGAATCTTCTTGTCGTTCGGTGGACAGACAGCGTTGAACTGTGGTGTTGCTCTTTACGAGAGTGGCATTCTAAAGAAATACAACATCGAGGTGCTTGGTACACCAGTACAGGCAATCATCGATACAGAGGACCGCGAGATCTTCAACTCTAAGTTGGCAGAGATCAACGTCAACTATATTAAGAGTGAGGCTGTGACAGACCTTGATCACGCGTTGAAGGCAGCAAACATGCTAGGTTATCCAGTCATCGTGCGTGCAGCTTACGCACTTGGTGGACTAGGATCTGGTTTCTGCAACAACGATGATGAGTTGAAGGTACTTGTTGAGAAGGCATTCTCTTACTCTCCACAGGTGTTGGTAGAGAAGTCGTTGAAGGGATGGAAAGAGGTTGAGTACGAGGTTGTACGTGATAAGTACGACAACTGTATTACGGTATGTAATATGGAGAACTTCGACCCACTTGGAATCCACACAGGTGAGTCTATCGTAGTCGCACCGTCGCAGACACTTTCAAACAAGGATTATCACAAACTTCGTGAGACTGCAATCAAGATCATCCGCCACATCGGAATCGTCGGTGAGTGTAATGTGCAGTATGCTTACGATCCACAGAGCGAGGATTACCGAGTAATCGAGGTCAACGCACGTCTATCTCGTTCATCTGCATTGGCATCAAAGGCAACAGGTTATCCTCTTGCATTCGTCGCTGCAAAACTTGGTATGGGTTACGCTTTGCCTGAGTTGAAGAACTCAGTGACAAAGGAGACTTCAGCATTCTTCGAGCCTGCTCTTGACTATATCGTATGTAAGATTCCTCGTTGGGATCTTGGTAAGTTCCAGGGAGTTAGCCGCTTGCTTGGATCTTCAATGAAGTCAGTAGGTGAGATCATGGCTATCGGACGTACATTCGAGGAGAGCATCCAGAAGGGTCTACGTATGATCGGTCAGGGAATGCACGGATTCGTTGCAAACAAGGATTTGATGTCCGACAATTTGGACGCTGCTTTGTCTCAGCCAACAGATAAGCGTATCTTCTATCTTGCTCAGGCACTTCACGAAGGTTATTCAATTCAGAAGATCCACGATTTGACTAAGATCGACTTGTGGTTCTTGCAGAAACTTGAGAATATCATCAATCTTGAGAAGGAGTTGGCAGGCTTCAACTCATTGAAGGAGTTGCCAGACAATATCCTACTTCGTTCAAAGCAGTTAGGATTCTCAGACTTCCAGATCGCTCGTCTAGTCACTAAGTGTGACAACAACGTTATCGAGAAAGAGATTTTGAATGTCCGTGCTCACAGAAAGAGCAAAGGTATCGTGCCAGTTGTTAAGCAGATCGATACACTTGCTGCTGAGTATCCAGCTCAGACAAATTATCTATATGTAACATATTGCGGTACAGCAAGCGATGTCAAGTATGTAGGCGACCACAAGTCAGTCGTAGTACTTGGTTCGGGTGCATACCGTATCGGATCATCAGTAGAGTTCGACTGGTGTGGAGTCAACGCTCTTAACACAATCCGCAAGGAGGGTCTTCGCTCAGTGATGATCAACTACAACCCAGAGACAGTGTCGACAGACTACGATATGTGTGACAGACTTTACTTCGACGAGTTGAGTTTCGAGCGCGTAATGGATATCCTAGAGATGGAGAATCCTAAGGGTGTTATCGTGTCGACAGGAGGACAGATTCCAAACAACTTGGCAGTTAAGTTGTCAGACGCCGGAGTCACATTGCTTGGTACACAGGCTGTGGATATCGACCGTGCTGAGGACCGTCAGAAATTCTCTTCAATGTGTGATGAGCTTGGTATCGACCAGCCACGTTGGAGCGAGTTGACAAGCCTTGAGGACATCTACGGATTCGTTGATCAGGTAGGATTCCCAGTTTTGGTTCGTCCATCATACGTGCTTTCTGGAGCAGCAATGAATGTTTGCTACGACAAGTCGCAGCTTGAGAACTTCTTGAAGCTTGCAGCTAACGTATCTAAGAAGCATCCAGTTGTAATCTCTGAGTTCATGGAGAGATGCAAGGAGATCGAGATCGATGCCGTGGCACAGAACGGAGAGATCGTAGTTTACGCAATCTCTGAGCATATTGAGTTTGCCGGAGTTCACTCAGGTGACGCCACAACTCAGTTCCCACCACAGAAGATTTACGTTGAGACAGTACGCAGAATCAAGGCAATCGCAAGAAAGATTGCTGCTGCGCTTCATATCTCAGGACCATTCAATATCCAGTTCTTGGCTAAGAACAACGAGATCAAGGTTATCGAGTGTAACTTGCGTTCATCACGAAGCTTCCCATTCGTATCAAAGGTATTGAAGATCAACTTCATCGAGTTGGCTACAAAGATCATGTTGGGCCAGAAGGTAGAGAAGCCAGAGAAGAGTGCATTCGATCTTGACTACGTAGGAGTCAAGGCATCACAGTTCTCATACGCTCGTTTGGCACAGGCCGATCCAGTACATGGAGTAGACATGAGCTCAACAGGTGAGGTAGGATGTATCGGAGATGATTTGTCAGAGGCATTGTTGAAGTCATTGCTTTCTGTAGGATACAAGATTCCTAAGAAGAACGTGATGATCTCATCAGGAGAGACTAAGTCGAAGGTAGATTTGCTTGACGCATGTAAGATGCTACAGGATAACGGATTCGATATCTACGCAACATACGGAACATACAAGTTCTTGTATGAGAATGGAATCCAGTCTACACCAGTTGGTTGGCCAGATGAACCAAATGCAAAGAAGAACGTTATGGAGATGATCCACAACAAAGAGTATGATTTGGTAATCAACATCCCTAAGAACAATACACAGCGTGAGATCGAGAACGGATATGCGATCCGTCGTGGAGCTATCGACTTCAACATTCCGTTGATCACAAACGCACGTCTTGCAAGTGCATTCATCCGTTCAATCTGCGAATTGAAGTTTGAGGACATCAAGATCAAGAGCTGGGATGAGTATTAATGCAGAATGCTAAATGCATAATGATAAATGAGGAGACGCAATTACTAGCGTCTCCTTTTTTTGATACGAAAAAGATATTATCTTTGCCCGTTGTAATCAAAGCGTAAAGAAATATATGATTTTAATTACAAATGACGACGGCATTTCAGCCAACGGAATAAAGGCACTTACTGAGGTTGCACGTGAGTTCGACCAGGTTATCGTCTTTGCTCCTGATGGTCCTCGTTCTGGAATGAGCAATGCCATCACATGTAATAAACCGTTGAAATATGAGTTGGTAGGCAAGCTCAGCAACGTCACGTTGTATTCTTGCACTGGCACACCAACCGATTGTGTGAAACTGGCAGTTCAGACAGTTTTCAAGAATGCAGAGCGTCCGCTTGTGTTGTCGGGAATCAACCACGGCAGCAACGCCTCTATCAATATAGTCTATTCTGGCACTATGGGGGCGGCTCTAGAAGCCAACATCATCGGTATTCCATCGATAGGATTTTCAATGTTAAGCAACGACGTCAACGCCGACCTGGAGCCAGCCAAAGATATTGTAAGATTTATCCTTCAGAAATATTACGACGGAGAGTATGACAGTTATTACACTGATACGAATTCAGACGTCCCTGTCTGTTTGAATGTTAACATTCCGGATGGAGAAATCAAAGGAGTGATGCTTTGCAATCAAGCAAGAGGCAAGTGGAGCGAGGATTTTGAACTTCGTAAGAATGCCAACGGTGAAGATGAATATTGGTTGCTTGGCGAATTCCATAATTTGGATGAGGGCCGTACTGATACTGATTTGTATGCGTTGGCTAACAACTATGTCTCTGTCGTCCCCGTCACTACAGATATGACTTTGAGATTTTGTCCAGAAAGAAAATAGTAATACTTAATCCCTAAAAAAATGTCAGACTCAAACAAAAAATTCTATATAGACGGCAATGGCAATCTTGTCGAAAAAAAGAAAGGAGACGAGTTCATTTATGGACTTTTGATCGGACTGATAATACCGTCGATTGTGTTGGTTGTGCTATCCAGCACTGTGACTAATTATGGTTTCAGCGAACTGTTGGCCTACGCTTGGCAAGTGGCAGGAAACTCAATCTTTTATCCATTTATTATCATGTCGCTTATGCCTAATATGTTTGTTTTCTTCTGGATGTACAAGACAGAAAGATGGAGGATGACGCGTGGTTTGGTGGTTGCTACTTTTGTATTGTTTGGAATGTTTGCTGCAAGAGCATTCATTGCGTAAGACGTTGTTACAATGAAATATTTTGTGATTGCAGGAGAGGCGTCTGGAGATTTGCATGCTTCCGGGCTCCTTAAGGCTTTGAAGAGAAGAGACCACGACGCTGAATTCATGGGGCTTGGTGGCGACATGATGGAAGACGCCGGGTGCAAGCTTGTGAAGCATTATCGGGATATGGCCTATATGGGTTTTATCGCCGTGGCCACACATTTGGGTAAGATCCTTCAAAACATGAAGGACTGCAAGAATGCGATTTCTGAGTTCAAGCCAGATATCGTGATCCTGGTTGATTATCCAAGTTTCAATCTCAAGATCGCTGAATTTGTAAAGAAGACGCTGCCAGGCACTCCTGTGCATTATTATATAGCCCCAAAGCTTTGGGCGTGGAAGGAGTATCGACTAAAAAGCATAAAGAAATATGTCGACAGAGTCTATTCTATTCTGCCGTTTGAGATAGAGTGGTTTGGAAAACGCGGCTATAAGGTCGACTATGTTGGAAATCCGTGTGCCGACGCGGTGTATAACAGACCGGATAAGGAGGAATCGTTTGAATCGTTTTGCACGTCGCAGTATCTAGACGACAAACCAATCATTGCTCTTTTGGCAGGAAGCCGTGTGCAGGAGATACGCTCATCGTTGCCTAAGATGTTGGAAGCCACGAAGAATATCGAAGGTTACCAGCTTGTGATTGCAGGAGCACCGTCGATCTATGATAAGCTATACGATGAGATAATTGCGACATCGGGAGCCGATGCCAAAGTTGTGCACGACGCCACATATCGATTGCTGGCACAGTCGAAAGCGGCGGTCGTTTGCTCTGGCACAGCCACTCTGGAGACAGCGTTGATAGGGACTCCACAAACGGTTGTCTATCATATTGGAGGAGGTAAATGGGTGCATAGGTTTCTGAATATCTTCATCCACGTCGATCAAGTGTCGCTAGTGAATCTGATAGCCAACCGCAAGATGGTGAAAGAATTGATCATCGAAAACTTCACTCCGGAAAAAGTAGAGGCAGAGGTACGCAGATTGCTTACTGATGAGGCTCAACAGCAAATGAAAAACGATTATATGGAGCTTCGTAGAATAGTAGGAGACGCTGGGGTAGGCGATAGAGCCGCAGAGATGATCATTGATGCTGTCAACACACGTTGCAGTGAATAAGTACCAATTAGAATTCAGAATAAATAACATAAGAAAATGAAATACATTTATTTGGCTATTTTGTCATTGGGATTGTCGTCTTGCATTATGGAACATGATTGTGAGTGTACGACCAAGAGTGGAAAAACATACGAGCAGTATGATGTAGAAGAAAGCTGCTCTTCATTAAACACAGAAGATGCAACTTGTAAAGCTTTGTAATTACTTTCCGACAGTTTTTGTCGGAGTCGTATTTGTCGTCTCTGCCATACTTAAACTGATGGGTATGGCATCTTTTGAGATGTACATGTATGAGGTATTGAATGTTTCGTTTGAGTTCGCGTCCGTCGTTTCCAGACTGGTGGTGGCGGTGGAAATCATATTGGGAATAGCTCTTATAGTGAATCTCTGGTATGCAGATTGCGTGTCGGAGGGCGTATTGGTCATATTCTCATTTTTTCTCGTTTATATGCTTTTGCAAGGCAGTACGGAAAGTTGTCACTGCATGGGTGACGCTTTTGACCTGTCGCCTGGCAAATCACTGGTGAAAAACGTATTGTTGATATTTATACTTTTCTTTGGACATCGTCGTACAAAGTGGCTTAAGTATCAAAAGAAGCCGTTTCTAAAGGTGGTGGCTGCCATTTCACTTGTGTCTGTTGTCGCTGTGTTTGCTGTCAATCGCCCGGATTTCATGCGAATTGTGAAAGGAAGGGAGTATAACCAGGAGCAGTTGACGTTGATGTTGCAGAGAGAATATCCGTTAGCGTTGGAAGGAAACAAAGTGGTGTGCATATTGAGTACACATTGTGGAAAATGCAAGATGGCGGCCCGAAGGATGGAAGGCATCTTTAAAATGTATGGTTGGAAAGACTATGAAGTGTTGACTGTGTTCAGTGATACAAAAATCATAACAAAACCAATTGCGGAGCAAGTAGACACATTTTTCAAAGAGACAAAGGTAAAGAGGAGGAATGTTGCCATTGTTGATCAGGAACGGCTAGCGGAGGTGGCTCCAAATGTGCCGACAATCTTCCTTTTGAATAACGGAGTTGTGATTAAAACCTATGGATATAGGAACATTGTCACGGAAGATTTTAAGAAAAGATAGAAATAAAGACGTGTAAAAAAGATAAGTTAGCAAGTTTGTACAGCTGAGTTTTGGTGATTAGAAGAGTCGGAGAAAGACACTTTACAAAAAGTAAATTTTGTTAACATTATTTAAGTTTCTGCCGTATGTTTATGCGGATATTTATTTTTGTCTTTCATTTTAATGTATAACTTTGCGTCAATATTTAAGAAATTCAGAATTATATGTGCGGAATTGTAGGTTATATTGGAACTAAACAGGCATACCCTATTTTGATAAAGGGTTTGCATCGTCTTGAATACAGAGGCTATGATAGTGCTGGTGTTGCTATGATAGACGACAAGGGCGAGTTGAATGTTTACAAATCGAAAGGAAAGGTTTCTGATTTGGAGGCATATGCTCGTGATAAGGATTTGAGTGGAAACATCGGTATCGCACATACACGTTGGGCCACTCATGGAGAGCCAACTGATTTCAATGCTCACCCTCATTATTCACAGAGTGAGAATATCGCACTTATCCATAATGGTATCATTGAAAACTATGCTGTAATCAAGGAGTCTTTGATTGCTAAGGGTTATACTTTCAGAAGTACAACAGATACAGAGGTTCTTGTTCAGCTTATTGAGTTCGTTAAGAAGGAGAATAACTGTGATCTTTGCACAGCTGTTCAGTTGGCGTTGAGCCAGGTGGTAGGAGCTTACGCTATCGCAGTTATAGAGAAGGGTCATCCTGAAACAATTGTGGCAGCTAGAAAGAGTAGTCCATTGGTTGTCGGAATTGGCAATGATGAGTATTTCTTGGCTTCAGATGCCACTCCAATCATCGAGTATACTAACAAGGTGGTTTATTTGCAGGACGAGGAAATCGCCATTCTTACAAAGGGTAAGTCAATCAAGGTGTTGACTATCGCTAATGTAGAGAAGACTCCAAAGATCCAAGAGTTGGAGTTGAACTTGTCTGAGCTTGAGAAGGGAGACTACGAGCACTACATGCTTAAGGAGATTTTTGAGCAGACACGTACAGTAATGGAGGCAACAAGCGGACGTATCAATGTTGACATGGACAACATCGCGCTTTGTGGATTCATTGATAATAAGGATCGTTTCTTGAATGCAAGCCGTATCATCATCACAGCGTGTGGTACAAGCTGGCATGCTGCTTTGATCGGTAAGTATGCAATCGAGGAGTTCGCTAAGATTCCTGTAGAGGTAGAGTACTCATCTGAGTTTAGATATCGTAAGCCAGTTGTTAATTCCTCTGACGTTGTGATCGCAATCTCTCAGTCGGGTGAGACTGCAGATACATTGGCAGCTCTTGAGTTGGCTAAGGATAACGGTGCTCTTCTATTCGGTATCTGTAACGTAGTAGGTAGTAGCATCGCCAGAATGACAGGTGCAGGTTGCTACACTCACGTAGGTCCAGAGATTGGAGTTGCTTCAACTAAGGCATTTACTGCTCAGGTACAGATTTTGATTATGTTGGCTTTGTCTCTTGCAAAGGAGAAGAAGACAATCGATAACGCATTCTACCGCCACGTGTTGGAGGAGATGTTCGCATTGCCACAGAAGATCGAGACTATCTTGGCTCAGAACGATAAGATTAAGGATTTCGCCAGAATCTTTACTTACGCTTCTAACTTCATCTATCTTGGTCGTGGTTACAACTTCCCAGTTGCTTTGGAAGGTGCTTTGAAGTTGAAGGAGATCTCTTACATCCACGCTGAGGGTTATCCAGCAGCTGAGATGAAGCACGGACCTATCGCTTTGATCAACGCTGAAATGCCAGTTGTTGTTATTGCAACTAACGCTCCAACATATGAGAAGGTGGTAAGTAACATCCAGGAAATCAAGTCTCGTAAGGGTAGAGTAATCGCAATTGTTTCTGAGGGCGACGAAGTTGCAAGCAAGATCGCGGACTACTCAATCGTTATCCCTGATACTGTTGAATGCTTGGTTCCTATCTTGGCTACTATTCCATTGCAGCTTTTGTCTTACCACATCGCTGTGGCTAAGGGTTGTGATGTGGATCAGCCTCGTAACCTTGCAAAGAGTGTTACCGTAGAGTAAAACAAGATAATTTATATAATAAAGAAGGGGTGGACGTGAGTCCACCCCTTCTTTGTGATTTATAGCTTTGGGCTTTTTACAAAACTTTCAGGTTAATTCTCCAAACTTATAGTCTGGACATTGCCTCCTCTACATCGGCTCTGTCGGAAAAACCGGAGAATCTGACGTAGCCTTCGCCTCCAGGACAAAATCCTACTCCTGGCGTACAGACAATGGATTTTTCATACAACATTTGCTCAAAGAATCTCCATGATGAGACACCGTCTGGCGTCTTTACCCATATATATGGAGAGTTGTCGCCTCCTGCTACCGTCAAACCGATTGATAGTAGTTTGTCTTTGATTATTTTGGCATTTGTCATGTAATAGTCGGCTATCTGACGCATCTGCTTTTGCCCTTCTGGCGTGTATAGGGATTCCGCTGCAGAAAGTGCCAAATATGGAATGCCGGAAAACTTTGAGGTTTGACGTCTGCGGCACAACTGATTCAGGGAAACAGCCTTGCCCATTTCTGTGTAGGCCACAACGTCGCTAGGAATGATTGTAAAACCGAAATTTGTTCCTGTGTAACCTGTAGTCTTTGAAAAACTGCGTAATTCAATAGCCACCTTCTGTGCTCCTTTTATCTCGTAAATGGATTTTGGAACTTTCTTCTGACGTACGTAATGCGCATGCGACGCATCGTAGATGATCAGAGTGTGGGTGTCTATCGCATATTTGACCCATTTGGTCAGCTCTTCTGTGGTAAGAGTTGTTCCGGTAGGGTTGTTTGGCAAACTTAAATATACCACATCCAGACGCTCTTTGGGAATAGACGGTACAAACTTATTCTCTGCGTTGCAAGGAAGATAGACTAGGTTGCTCCATCTGCCGTCTTCCATCTTCTGTCCCGAACGACCGCTCATCACCGTGTTGTAGATGAATGCGGGGTATGACGGGTCGAATACACCGATGATATTGTCGCGGCTCAACAGCTCAAGCACGTCTGCGGCAGCGTTTCGTGGGTCATCATTAATAAAAATGTCGTCTACGGATAGCTTTATGCCATTGCTTTCGTAGTCTGTCTTAAGTATTTTTTGTTCCAGTACTTTTGTACGTTCCGGAATGTCTGTCGATTTTGTCGCTTGAGAAGATGCCATCAAGTCAAGGTTCTTGTGGAAATTTTCGACAAACTCACCTTGGAGAAGATGGTTGGAATCACCTGCGTCAAGATGGATGACCTTTGAGCCAGGACGAGTGATTTTATAGATATTTACTTTTCGATGAATTTCCGTAAAAAGGTAATTCTCTGGAAGTTTCAAATAATCTTCGTTCAATAATGCCATCAGTTCATGGTGTTAAAAAGTAACTAAATCTTTATTCTAATGTTCAGCTCTATTATATGATTGTTGTTTTCAGAAAAGAGACGCGTCCTTTTTCCGCGTCTCTTTATTATATGAATCATTATTTCTGTGAAAGAGGACGGATGTCCTTGATCATCAATTGAGTGTTTGATCCGCCGTTGAAATTGTTCTCCTCGATAGTGTAGCAGATATCGACGGGGTTGAAAGCCTTGATGTAGTCGTTGTATTCCGACAGACCGAACGCTATACCGTTCATGATACATTCGCTCTGTGAGTCAACCAATTCAAGTTTCAAGTGCTCTTTTTCTTTACCTACTATACGGCTGGTACCGTAGTCAAGCACTTTGCGTGTCGCGAAAACAGGTTTTTGATTTTCAGGTCCGAATGGGCTGAACTGTTTAAGCAGACGTACAAATTTAGGAGTTATCTCCTTGAAGTCGATGAAAGCGTCGATGTCCTGCTGTGGCTTCTGTTGCTCTGTAGTGATGTTTTCAGCAACATACTGTTCCATTCTTTTGCGGAACTCTGGCACATTCTCTGGCTTCATACGTAATCCGACCGCATACATGTGGCCTCCGAAGTTTTCAAGCAGGTCGCTGCAGCTTTCAATTGCTTTATACAAATCGAATCCCGACACAGAACGGCCGGAACCTGTAGCAAGGTTGTTTTCTTGAGAATATGTAAGCACGATAGTAGGCTTGTAGTGCAGCTCTGTCAGACGAGATGCCACGATACCAATCACACCCTGGTTCCAGTTCGGATTGTATATCACGATGGAGGCACTGCTGTCGAGCTCCTCTTTCTTGTCCTCTAGTTGAGCGATGGCATCGTCAGTCACACTCTTGTCGAGGTCTTTTCTCTGCTGGTTGTATTTGTCGATACAGTCGCTCTTCTCACGGGCGAAAGTCAACTCCTTTGATATCAAAAGCTCCACAGCCTCGGAAGCTGTCTTGATTCTTCCTGAAGCGTTAAGGCGTGGGCCGATTTTGAATACTATATCAGAAATGGTGATCTCCTTGCCAGTCAGACCGCAGACGTCGATGATACATTTCAATCCCAGGCTGGGGTTGGAGTTCAACTGTTTCAATCCATAATATGCAAGGATTCTGTTTTCTCCGTTGATTGGCACGATATCCGACGCGATGCTGACAGCGGTAAGGTCAAAAAGGTCCAGCAAAGTGTCGGACGAGATACCGTTGTTTATCGCAAACGCCTGCATCAGTTTGAAGCCGACGCCGCAAGCAGACAGGTTGGAGTCTGGATAAGTGGAGTCCTCGCGTTTAGGGTCAAGCACAGCCACTGCGCCAGGAAGGTTGTCGTCAGGAGTGTGGTGGTCGCAGATGATGAAATCGATGCCTTTGCTTTTAGCATAATTCACCTTGTCGACAGCTTTGATACCGCAGTCGAGGGCCACGATCAGTTTCACGTTTGTGTCTGCGGCATAGTCGATGCCACGGTAGGAGATACCGCTGCCTTCAATGTATCTGTCTGGAATGTAGAAATCCACATAGGAGTAGTTGGACTTCAAGTATTTGTATACAAGAGCCACGGCAGTTATACCGTCTACATCATAATCACCATAGATAAGGATGCGCTCTTTCTTGCCCATCGACTGATTCAATCTGTCGACGGCCTTGTCCATGTCGTTCATTAAAAAAGGGTCGTGAAGGTCTTCAATGCGCGGACGGAAGAATCGTTTTGCAGCCTCTACTGTCGTAATTCCGCGACGCACCAAAAGTTGGCATAGAATTGAACTGATTCCGAGTTCTTCGGCCATCAGATCTCTCTGCTTGCTCTGCTCTTCTGTAAGAGATGTATATACCCAATTTGTTGCCATATCACTATCTATTTTAATCACAACCATAATGCAATGCGGCATACTACCGCAATGAAACATTATGTTTCGTAAAAATATAAAAAAACGATAGAAAAACATAGCAATGGGACGAAAAATATCCATAAGTCTAAAAAAAGGCGGAATTAAGGGTCTGGATTAAAAAATAAATTGTAGCTTTGCTTTTCCCTATCCCTATTTCAGTTGCAAGAAAAATGGAGGGTGATGGGATTTGATATATGATGGTTTTGGATTTACAGCTAACGAAACGATAAGTAAATCTAGACGATTTGTATTACTAACTACGAAAAGGATGCTAAATTTACAACATAGGTTCCAACGACTTTTGGTTTGGCGCGAGCATTCGATTCCGGCGAAATACTTTACTATGATATTGAGTTTCTTCGTTGGATTATTCTGTGCTTTGGCCGCACATATTTTGAAGAACATTGTTGACTATCTTCACGAGGTTGTGAAGAATGCGGTGGAGGTAAGCTCGATGAACTACCTTTATTTTGTAATGCCTATTGTAGGTATTTTCCTAGCGAGTACGTTCGTGAGATATATCGTTAAGGATGATATCAGCCATGGAGTGACAAAAATCCTATATGCAATTTCCCAACGACAGGCGGTGATCAAGGCCCACAATATGTGGTCGTCTCTTGTTGCCAGTTCGCTTACCATCGGATTCGGAGGATCAGTCGGAGCCGAGGCCCCAATTGTGCTTACCGGTTCTGCCATAGGCTCTAATCTGGGAAGAGTGTTCCGTATGGATAGAAAGACGCTGATGCTTCTTGTCGGTTGTGGCGCGTCGGCCGCGGTCGCCGGTATCTTTAAGGCTCCAATCACAGGCGTGATCTTCACACTGGAGGTTTTGCTGCTCGACCTTACTATGGCCACAGTTGTGCCGCTGCTTATATCGTCAATCACAGCCAGTCTTGTGACATACTTCCTTTCTGGCTCTGACTTTATGTTCGGTTTCTCTATTTCTGATCCATTTACTCCGTCGAGAACACCATTCTACATCTTGCTTGGTATATTGTGCGGATTCATATCTTTGTATTTCACACGCGGTATGACTCGATTGGAGGCAAGCTTCGGTTCGCTACAGTCGCCTACAAAGAAGATGGTGATCGGAGGAATTATGTTGAGTGTGTTGATTTTCATGCTTCCCCCTCTATATGGAGAAGGTTATAACACAATCACTGCGTTGTTAAGCAATGATGTTGTTAAGGTGACGGAGAACAGTGCGTTCTATCAGTTTAAAGAGCATTTCTGGATGCTGTTCCTGTTCCTTGGTCTTCTTGTCATGCTTAAGATTTTTGCGTCTGCCGCAACCAACTGCGCTGGAGGAACCGGAGGTATCTTCGCCCCAAGTCTGTTTGTGGGATGTATCACAGGTTATCTGATGGCTATGTTGGTCAACTATACACAATTCTTCCGTCTTCCAGAGAAAAACTTCGCGTTGGCTGGTATGGCTGGAGTTATGGCAGGAGTCATGCACGCTCCGTTGACGGGTACTTTCCTTATCGCTGAGTTGACGGGTGGTTACGGCTTGTTCGTCAGCCTGATGATCACTGCTACAATCGCATACATCACCATCATCATCTTTGAACCTCACAGTTTGTATGCGCAGCGTCTTGCTCTTAAGGGTGAGCTTCTTACTCACCATAAGGACAGAACTGTGCTTACTCTTCTAAGAATGGACGACGTTATTGAGCAGGATTTGCAGAAGTTGAATCCTGACATGTATCTTGAGGATTTGGTTAAAGTGATCTCAAGAACAAAACGAAATATCTATCCGGTGTTGAACAAGAAGGGATATCTGATTGGTATCATCACTCTTGATGAAATCAGAAACATAATGTTCCGCCCTGAACTGTACACCAAATTTCAGGTGAGCGACCTTATGACTGCACCGCCGGACACACTCTCTTTGCACGATTCTATGGAGGTCGTGATGGAGAAATTCGAAAAGACACAGGTTTGGAATCTTCCTGTAGTGGAGGATAAGAAATATATTGGTTTCGTGTCAAAGGCTAAAATCTTCAACGAGTACCGTAATATTCTTGTTCAGCTTTCAGAAGAGTAATACCGACTGACTACGAAATGATTTTTATCACTGTCAAACTATTGTTTGGCGGTGATTTTTTGATTTATGACGGTGCTGTATGTTGCTCAACATTGTGATGTGTTAAAAAAGTATTAATGTTTGTTAATGCTGTTTGACATGAAGAACAAAAAGATATATTTGTTATGTTATCAAATTGTGTCATCTAATACCGTAATAATATGAATGGAAAAAAATTGGGAATGCTGCTCACAGCGTGGAGTTTCGTCTCTGCAAGTGTGATGGCTCAGTTGGGTATACCGACTGTAAAGTGCGAAAATAAAGAAAAAAGTATAGAACTTCAAGACCTTAAGATAGACGTGGAGGTGGTTGGAAATATCGCGACCACTACTTTTGATATGACATTCTTTAATTCCGGCAGCAGAGTTATGGAGGGTGAGTTTGAATTCCCGTTGGGTGAAGGTCAGACTGTGTCTCGTTATGCTCTTGATATCGATGGAAAACTTCGTGAAGGTGTGGTCGTGGAGAAAGAGAAGGGCAGGGTTGCGTTCGAATCCAAGGTCAGGCAGAATGTGGATCCAGGATTGCTTGAGATGACGGCGGGAAACAATTTCAGAACACGTATCTATCCGTTCAATCCCAACGGCACACGTCATATTGTGGTGGCCTGCGAACAGGAACTGAAGACAGACAATGGCAAAAGATATTACCGTCTGCCTATATCGACATCAGATACAATCAAAAATCTAGCGATTGAGATTAAGGCCTACAGAGAGTATGCGGAGCCTAAAGTCAGCAGCGAATCGATGGGCGACATCTATTTCAAACCCAACGATGACGACAGCTACGTCGCGTCTTTGAAACGAGAGAACGTTAGTTTGAACAAGGGTCTTTTCTTTGAGTTGCCATCTCGAGAATTGCCTACAGTATACACTGAAAACGTTGGGATGGATACCTATTTCTATCTTTATTCCTCTATGACTCCCGTCACTGTGAAGAAGGCAAAACCTAAAAGTTTGGCTGTCGTTTATGACGTGTCTGGTTCTTCAGAAAACAGAAATTTGAAAAAGGACTACGATTTGTTGAAGTCATACCTCGACTATTTGGGCATCACTCAGTTTCATTTGATTACCTTCAGCCATAAAAAACATGCTGACAAACAGTGTGATATCAATGGAATGAAATCTATAATAAATCCAGACAAACCAAATTTTGACGGTGCCACTCAAATCGGATGTGTTGACCTGTCAAAGATAAAGGAGGATGAGATACTTTTCTTCTCTGACGGTTTGGGTAATATCGGAAGTGAGAATATCCCTTCTACAAATAAATCTGTCGTTGTTGTCAATTCAAGTGCTGTTGCCGACCATTCGTTTCTGAAATATGTGGCGCAGAAAAACGGTGGCTCGTATATCAATCTTTGCAACAAGACTCAAAATGAAGCGTTAGAACAGTTGTGCAATGTGCAGTACAATTTTATTCGTGCTGAATATGACGGACAAAAGATATCAGAAGTCTATCCTTCTATGCCAGCACCAGTGACAGACTCATTCTCCATGTCGGGAATAATGAAGAGTAAAGAGGCTGATATCACATTGTATTTTGGATTGGGTAACACAGTGAAAGACAAAGTGGTGTGCCATATCTCGGCGATTGATGAAGAAAACCCAAAGGTGAAGCCTATGTGGTCGTATACCTCCAATAGAGGTGTTGCCAATAATGTGAAGCGTATGTGGGCACAGAAAAAATTGGCGGAGTTGGACATCCAGTACGAGAAGAACAAGCAGATAATTACAAACTTGTCAAAAAAATATGGTATTGTGACACGCAATACGTCTCTTATTGTATTGGAGACGGTTGAAGACTATGTCCGCTACGAAATAACACCACCTGATGAGTTTAAGGAGGCGTATTTCCGTCTTATGGCAAGTAAGCCTAAAACAATTGAGTCGACGGATATTACGGAATACATTATTTCAATAAGGGAGGCTTTTGTGTCTTGGTGGAAAACGGATTTTTCAAAGATTAAGAAAGAAAAGGAGGTAGAAATACGCATTGCCGAGGACGACCGTTCTGTGCAAGTAGAAGAGAGTGCTTTCTTTGATGTTGAAGACGAACCAGTTGTAGCTCCTGGGATAAGAGTTGTGGAAAATGATGTTGAGTCTAGGTCTATAGAGGAGGTAGAAGAGTCGTCGGCCAGCACCGATTCACGAGAAAGTAGGCGTGACGCAGACGACGGAGATGTGGCCACGATGCAGATTCAGTACTGGAATCCAGACGTGCCATACCTATCGAAATTGAAGTCGGTGGAGAAGACGAAGATGTATGACGCTTATTTGGAAATGAAGCCACAGTACAGCAGCTCTCCATCGTTCTATTTGGACGTGGCTGGTTATTTCAACCGTGAAAAACTAAATGATGAAGCTATCCGTATCGTCTCCAATCTTGCGGAGATGAAACTTGACGACGCTGAGGTCGCGCGTTCATGTGCGAATAAACTGGTGGAGTTCAAAAGTTATAAGTTGGCGGCGTCTGTGCTTGAACGAGTTGTTGATATGAGAAGTGAAGAAGCTCAATCTTATCGTGATCTGGCTCTTGTATATTGGGAGTTAGGCAGATATCAGGAAGCTGCCGACTTGCTCTATAAGGTAGGCACTAAGCAATGGGACTCACGATTCTCCAACATACAGCAGATTGCAATCAACGAGTTGAATGCCTTGATAGCGTTGAATCCAGGCAAGGTGAATACGTCTAAGTATGACAAACGTCTGCTTGGAAATTGTCCTGTTGATATACGAATCATCCTTACTTGGAATACAAACGATTGCGACTTAGATCTTTGGGTGACAGATCCTAATGGAGAAAAATGCTATTTCCAAAATAAAAATACCGCTATTGGAGGAAGAATGTCGGATGATATCACCAGAGGCTACGGACCAGAGGAGTTCTGTGTGAAAAAAGCGAAAGCAGGCAATTATAAGATTGAAGCTAACTATTACGGCACTCGTAGTCAGAAACGATTACAGCCTGTTGTGGCGCAAGCTACCGTCTATACTAATTTCGGACGTCCAAACCAGAAGAAAGAGGTCTTGACTCTACAATTAGGTCATGGTGAAGAAGTCGCTACTATAGGCAACATTAATTTCAAGAAATAAAGCTAGGCAAGGCAATATCAAAAAGATTAATTCCAAATATCTTGGAGTTAATCTTTTTGTATACCAGATCCTATTTGCTTATATTTGCAAATGTATAAAAAGCAAGAGCATATGATAGTGAAAAGACTAGGCTTCATTTTCGTGTTGTGGACGATGTTGTCGACGGCAGTGATGGCGCAGTTGGGAATTCCGACTGTAAAAAATCCAGATTACAGAAACAGCATAGAACTGAGTAATCTGACAATCAATATTGATGTTGTGGGTAATGTGGCCACCACAACTTTCGATATGGTATTCTACAACAACAGCTATAAGACTCTTGAAGGTGAGTTTGAGTTCCCTTTGGATGAAGGGCAGACTTGTTCTCGCTATGCCCTTGATATTGATGGGAAACTTCGTGAGGGAGTTGTAGTGGAAAAAGAGAAGGGAAGAAAAACATTCGAGGAAAAAGTGCGTGAGAATGTGGATCCTGGCTTGCTGGAGATGACGGAAGGTAATAATTTCAGAACTCGTATCTATCCGTTCACTTCAGGCGGTACACGTCATATCGTTGTGGCTTGCGAACAGGAACTGATGACTTCGAATGGGAAAAGATATTACCGTCTGCCTATAGAAAATAACACAAAGGTCAAGAATTTGGCCATTTCAATTGATGCCTACAACGAAGATCAGACTCCAATCTTGGGGGATAAGTCAGTAAGTGAACTTGAATTCCGCTCTAATGCGAAATGTAAGGGTTATACCGCACAGATGACGCGACGAAACTACACACTTAAGAATGGTATTTTCTTTGAGTTGCCGGCACTGTCGGAATCGTCAGTCTATAAAGAGAATGCTGGGGCCGACACCTATTTCTATCTTTATTCCATGTTGAAGCCGGCTTCTGTGGAGAAATCAAAATCAAATAGTCTGGCTGTCGTCTATGACGTTTCTGGCTCTTCCGAGAATAGAAATCTGGCTAAGGATTATGAAGTGTTGCAGTCGTACCTTGATGTTTTAGGCTTGGACAAAATACATTTGATAACATTTGCCAATAAGCAGTTTGTGGACACTGTGTGTGGAATTGATTATATGAAGAAACTCATTGATCCCGCACATCCGAAATTCGACGGAGCCACACAACTTGGGTGTCTAGATCTGTCGAAAATAAATGATGATGAAATTCTGCTTTTCTCGGATGGATTGAGCAATATAGGAAAAGACACGTTGATTTCGCCGAAATCGCCATTGTCTGTTGTCAATTCCAATCCTATCGCCGATCATTCAAAGTTGAAATCATTTGCTATGAGAAACGACGGCGTTTATGTCAATCTTTGTAATTTGAATGTGAAAGAGGCGTTGTATGCGCTTCGCAATTTGCAGTATAGTTTCATCCGATCTAAGTATAATCCAAGTCAAATCACGGAAGTGTATCCATCTATTGCCTCTCCGGTTAAGGAGTCGTTCACTGTGTCCGGAATAATGAAGAGCCAGGAGGCCGACATCACATTGTATTTTGGATTTGGCAATAACATCAAGGACAGTATCGTTTGCCATGTGTCATCGTCTAATTCTACAAATGCCACAAATGTGAAACGTATGTGGGCTCAGAAGAAGTTGGCCGAACTTGATCTTGAACATAATAAGAATGAGAATAAAATCATAGAATTGTCAAAGGAATTTGGTGTAGTGACTCGATATACCTCTTTGATTGTCTTGGAGACGGTGAGTGATTATATCCGTTATGAAATCACTCCGCCAGATGAATTGAAAGATGAGTATAACCGTCGTGTCTCTATGAAAAAGAAGGTTCAAGTTGCCAAACCGCAGACGGATCTCGTGGTAGACAATAACATTGTTGTGGCACGAGAAAAATTCCTAAATTGGTGGAACCTCACACCTGAGGATAGAGAACGTATGCGTTTGGAAATAATAGAGCGTCGGGCAAGAGATGCAAGCGATAGAGATGCAAGAGCAAGAGAAGAAAGAGAAGCGAGAGCAGCAAGAGAGAGAGAAACTCGCGAGAGAGCAGCGAGAGAAGCAAGAGCGGTTAGTCGTACGATAAGGGGTGTTGTAAAGGATCACAGAGAAGAGCTTCCTTTTGCTAATGTATTAATAAAGGGAACCATCATAGGCACAAATACGGATATGGATGGTAACTATGAAATCGACGTGTATGAAGGAGAGACTTTGGAATTTAGTTATGCCGGATATGAGTCAAAGACAGTAAAGATTAAGAAAAATATAGGATCCGTTTTAAATGTGGTATTAGCAGAGGAACAATTGGAAGAATTGGTGGTAGTTGGCTATGGAGTAGGTGGAGGATCTGTTGGCGGTCCTACTGCTGCTACTTCTGGTTTGTTTTCCCGAAATAGATCAAACGAATCTGAGGACAGATCCAATTCAGAACCATATCCTTCTATGGAAGAGGCTCCAGAAGACACGTCGTCTACTATCCAGCTCCAATATTGGAGTCCGGACGTCCCATATCTTTCGAAATTAAAGTCGATGGAGAAGACGAAGATGTATGATGCTTATTTGGAAATGAAATCTCAGTATAGCGGCTCTCCATCATTCTATTTAGACGTTGCTGAATATTTCTTCCGTGAAAATATGAGAGACGAGGCAATCAGGATTGTCTCAAATTTGGCAGAGATGAAGTTGGATGATGCAGAAGTGGCTCGTTCTTGTGCCAATAAGTTGTTTGAGTTCAAATCCTATGATCTGGCTTTATCGGTATACAAACGAGTGATTACCATGAGGGGCGAGGAGCCACAGTCGTATCGAGATCTTGCATTAGCTTATTGGGAGATTGGTGAATATCAGAAGGCAACGGATCTGCTATATAAAGTAGGCTCAACAGTTTGGCATAGCCGTTTCCGTAATATTCAGCAGATTGCTATTAATGAGATGAATGCCATTATCGAGTTGAATCCAGGTAAGGTGGATACGTCTAAATACGACAAACGTCTTCTAGGCAACTGCCCTGTGGATATGCGTATAATCCTTACATGGAATACCGACAATTGCGATATGGACCTATGGGTGACGGATCCTAATGGAGAAAAATGTTATTATGGACATACAGAAACCGCTATCGGAGGAAAAATATCGGATGATATCACCGGTGGTTACGGACCTGAGGAGTTCTGCTTGAAAGACGCTATTGATGGAAATTACACGATACAGGCCAATTATTATGGCACTCGTAGCCAGAAACAGCTGCAGCCAGTTGTGATACAGGCTACCGTCTATACTAATTTCGGCCGACCAAACCAGAAACGCGAGATCCTGACATTACAGGCAGGCTTTGCCAAAGAAGTGTTGACGGTCGGTACCGTTAATTTTAAGAAAAACAAAGATAAATAAGCTGACTCCTGGATTTTCAGCAAAAGCATAGGGCGGGTTTCAACTCGCCCTTACTAATACGTGCTGGCGGAAACTTTTTATCGTTCAAATGATTTGTCTATTTCTTTAATTTCTTAACTTTGTAACAATACAATAGATAGTCATAGATAGTGAGAAATATATGAATGCACTACAATTAATTTTAACATCGTCGGTAGCGACGTTTTTTATTTCACAGAATATGCAGGCTGCTGTCACTAATGCGGAACTGGAATCTCAGCCGGATTTTTTCAGCTCCAACTATATCTCTTATGACGCAAGTGTGAAGGGCATCAACAAGTTGGCTACAGGAATATATGATTTCCCTACACTTTCTGCCGCTCCTGAAGGTTATACGCCGTTCTATATAAGCCATTATGGCCGTCATGGCTCACGCTACCATTATAGCCAGGAAGACTACAGCTATATCGCGGAAATTTTCGAGAAGGCTGCGAGTGAGTCGGGCCTGACTCCTTTTGGCAGAAAATTGTTTGTGGAGATGTCGCAGATCCGCGACGATGCCGACGAACGTGCTGGTGACCTTACTCCTATCGGACGTGAGCAGCACCGTGGAATAGCAAGACGTATGGTGAAGAATTTCCCTGCCGTCTTCACGGGCGAAAACAAGAAGATCGACGCAAAGAGCACGACGGTGGTGCGTTGCGCGTTGAGTATGACGGCGTTTTGCCAGGAGTTGAATAAGATCTGTCCGAACCTCGACATTGACAATGACGCTAGCTCAAAATACCAGTATTACATGTGTCATGGAAAGTCGGTCGGTGATTTCTCCGGCGGAAACAGCAATCCTGAATTGGCTGCGTTCTATGAGAAGCGTGACGCTGGTGACGCTGTCCTAGAAAAAATCTTCTCCAACAAAAACATAATCAAGAAATATGTGAATAGAGAGAAGTTTGTCAAGACTCTGTACTATATGCTGATCTCATTGCAGGGTGTGGACGTGGATAATCTTGATGAACGCAATTGCTCACTGACTAAAGTCTTTACTCTTGAGGAGATGGCTTTGCAGTGGCAGGCTCAAAACCTGTATTGGTATAAGGATTATGCCAACTGTCCGCTTAACGGTGGAGTGGGAGTGAAGGCTGCCGCTTCATTGGTGGGAAAGATAAAGCAGGAGGCGGACGATGCCATAAAAGGCAACGGAGTGGCTGCCAATCTGCGTTTTGGCCACGACACTGGTTTGCTACCGCTTGTGGCGTTGCTTAACCTTGACGGTGCTGGTGAGGCTCACAAGGATTTGGATCTGCTCCACAATTACTGGCAGGATTTCTCGGTTATCCCGATGGCTGGCAACTTGCAGATCATCTTCTATCGTAAGAATGATTTGAGTGTGAACGGATGCGAATATATGGTGAAGTTTCTGCTCAACGAGAGAGAAGTGCGATTGCCTGCAAGTATCTCTACGGTGACAGGCAACTACTACGATTGGAAAACTGTAAGGGAATATTTGAGCAAACTTGAAAGTGTAGATCGTAATTGATAATAAATGTGTTGTAGAGCATTGAATATTGCATTTGCAAACATTAATTAACAAAATTGGATAAAATATGGGCGGATTTTTTTTGACTGCCAACTAAATATTTTATTTTTGTCTGTAAATATAAAAAAGAAGTTTGGATATGAAAAAGATAATTATGGCCGCTTTGGCATACGTTTGTGCGATGTCTGGTGCCAACTCACAGGAATTTATGAAGGTAAGTGCAGAGAAGGTGCTTACTGAAGACAATCAGCGTTGCTTCCAGATCCGCCGCGGTTATAGCCGTAAGGATAAGACAGAGTGGGAGCCATTCTGTGGTGGATTCCGTAATTTCTACTACGAGAGTGGATACGAGTACACAATGCACGTTGAGAAGTATGATCCAACTGCTGATACAATTGTCGTAATCAAGACTATCGGTCGTGATAACTCGGATTCTTACCGTAAGCAGCAGGAGATGAAGAAGAAGGCTGCTGAGGCACGCGCTGCAAAGGCTGCTCGTGAAAAAGAGGCTGCCGCTGCAACTAAGAAGAAGTAATAATAGATTTTTCTAAAGTATAAAAAGCCAGTTTGGATTGATCCGGACTGGCTTTTTTTATGGGGATTATATAGCAGTTGCCCAAATGAGGATTGTTAATGGCCCATGTTTGATTTTTTTTTTGGCCCTAACCCACCTTACAACGTGAGCCCGTTGGACGACTCGTATATAATTGCCTTTTTTATTAATGGTTGAATGATTGATAATGGATAATAATTAATGGTTGTACTAAAGGAGATCAATACTCATTCGGAGGATTATGCTTTTGTGGAGACGCTGATGGATTCTGCGTTTCCTGCCGATGAGAGGCGTGATGTTGCCGGCCAACGTTATAATGTGGATCATAATGAAAAGATGCGTTGTCTGCTGATAAAGGATGGCGACGTGAATGTTGGATTCATCACGGTGTGGAGCCTGCCGTCAGGGTTCTCTTACGTGGAGCATTTGGCTATTGCCGATAATATGCGTCAGTGTGGCTACGGCACTTTGTCGCTGGCTGCCCTTGTGTCAATGCCTGGGGTAAGCAGTGTCATTCTAGAGGTTGAAATGCCGACTACAGATGAGGCTAAACGTCGTATTTCGTTTTATGAGAAGTGTGGTTTCTCTCTATGGCCCAGGCCTTATATACAGCCTGCTTATTCCTCTGATAAACAGAGTCTGCCTATGCGTATCATGACGTTAGGTTCGTGTGCTGACGGTGCTATAGAATCTGCGGTCGCTGAAATACGTGGGTTGGTTTATGGAGTTAGAGGTTAGAGGTTAGGGGTTAGGGGTTAGGGGTTAGAGGTTAGGGGTTAGAGGTTAGAGGTTAGAGGTTAGGGGTTAGAGGTTAGGGGTTAGAGGTTAGGGAATAAAAAAGGGCTCGTAAAAGAATCTTTACAAGCCCGCAAGGTGAGATTATAATAAACTTTTATTGTTTCTTCACACGCTCGATTGAGATTTCCTCAATCATGTAAGAGTTTTCAAAAACACCAGTCTGCTTTGTTCCACTAGCAAAGATGTAGACACCCTGTCCGTTTCTCTTTCCCTCAAGGAACTCGCCCTCGTAACGGTCGCCGTTAGCGAAACTGTAAACACCAGTACCACTTGGCATGCCATCTACAAAGTCACCTGTGTAGATATCACCTGTTGGATACACATATGTACCCTTTCCGTGACGCTTTCCAGCTTTGAACTCGCCAGTGTACTTCGCACCTGAATTGTACGAGTAAGTACCCTTGCCTTCAAACTGTCCGTCAACGAACTGTCCGTCATATACTTCGCCATCTTCAAATGTGTAGATACCTTTACCATTTCTACATTTTCCCTTACACTGAGAATATGCATCTACACTGAACATCATTAGCGAAACTATCGCGATAAATAAAACTTTTATCTTCATAATATTGCTTACTTTTCAAACAACATTGCCAAAGGTAAACACTTTTTTGAAAACGAGAGTATAAATATTGAACTTTTTTCGAAATTATGTTGTAAAAATACTTTTTTGGTCGAGTTATCAACCGCGGAACATCTTTACCATCATTTTTTTCGACTGCTCGTAGTCTTCTGCCTTTGGTTTGAAACTGTCGCTTTCCATCAGTTTCTCCATCTCCTTTTTCTCGTCTTTCGACAGATTCTTTGGAATGAAAACGCTGACGTAAACCAACAAATCACCAGTGCCGTATTCGTTAAGGCGTGGAAGTCCTTTGCCTTTGACTCTAAGTAGTTTTCCGTGTGTTGTGCCTGGCTCAATCTTGACCTCACATTTCTTGCCGTCTACAGTTGGCACTTCTATCTTGCCTCCGCATACTGCCATAGGAAGTGAAATCAAAGCGTTGTAAATCAAATCGTCGTTGTCTCTGAACAAGTCTGGGTCCTGCTCCTCCATGATCTGGACGATAAGATTGCCTTTCTCTCCGCCTTTGCCTGCAGCGTTACCACCGCCTGCGATTCTTAGGCTCATGCCGTCCTGAACGCCTGCAGGGATTTTAAATGTGACCGTGGCCTCTTTCTGCACGACGCCTTCGCCGCCACAGCACTTACACTTATTCTTTACAATCTGGCCTTCACCGTCGCAATCCGGACAATATGATTGTGTTCTCATCTGTCCCATGATCGTACGCTGTACTCTGTAGACAACGCCCTTACCACCACATGTGGCACATGTAGTTGTCTGGCCGTCGGCTGAACCAGTGCCTTTACACTCTGTACACTCTTCGTTACGCTTGATCTTTACGGTCTTCTCGACTCCGTTCATCACGTCTTTCAAAGTGACTTTCACTCTTACTCGCAAATCTCCGCCGCGACGTGTCGCGCGACCACCGCCGCCGCCACCGCCGAATCCACCGAAGCCGCCCATCCCGCCGAAAATATCGCCGAACTGAGAGAAAATGTCTTCCATAGACATTCCTCCGCCAAATCCGCCGAAGCCGCCAAATCCACCTTGGTCGTCAAGTCCGGCATGACCGTATTTGTCGTATCTAGCTCGTTTGTTCTCGTCGCTCAATACTTCATACGCCTCAGCAGCCTCCTTAAACTTAGCCTCTGCTTCTGGGTTGTCTGGGTTTCTGTCGGGATGGTATTGTATGGCTTTCTTACGATAAGCCTTCTTTAATTCGTCTGCTGTGGCTGTCTTGGAAACGCCAAGCACTTCGTAGTAATCTCTTTTCTCTGCCATGACATTATGCTCCAATTACGACCTTGGCGAATCTTACCACCTTCTCACCCATGATATAACCTTTCTGAGTACAGTCGATGATAATCCCTTTCTTGTCTTCTCCCATTGGCACTTGAGCAACTGCCTCATGGAAGTCGGTGTTGAAGGGCAAGTCCTTAGTCTCGATTTCTTTTACGTTGTTTCTTTCAAGGAAATTCATGAATTTGCTGTGTATCAATGCCACTCCTTCCTTTACTGCGTCTACAGATTCAGCTTTGTCTATTGATACCATTGCTCGCTCGAAGTCGTCGATGACAGGAAGCATCTGCTCAAGCACGTTCTTTCCTGCTGTCTGGATAAGCTCTGACTTCTCTTTCAAAGTGCGCTTCTTGAAGTTGTCGAACTCCGCGCGTAGATACAAGTGCTCGTTGTTCATGCGCTCGATCTTTGCCTCCAACTCTGCGATCTTTGCATCCTTCTCGTCTACAGGATCTGTAGCCTGATTCTCCGCAGTGGCGTCTGCCGAGTTGTCTGCTGCTGTATTTTCCGCAGTCTCTGCATTTTCCACTTTCTGTTCTTCTATATTGTTGTTTTCTTCTGCCATATTCATTATGATTTTTCTGTTTATACTTATATAAATAAGACGCTACTTTTTGCGTCTATACATATATTATTTATCAAAAAGTTTGCCAAACTTGCAAAACTGCAAATTTGGCAGACTTCATATCTTTTCGTATGACATTTTGTGACACGATGTCATTCTATTTAGTGGGCAATATCCAGAGACGCAATGATATCGCGTCTTTACGGGATTAAAAACAGCAAACCAATATGATGCTGATTATGCCAATTATGATGGGAAACCAGATTCGTGAGATACTCTGCCATATCAGGCTGCCTTTCTCTCCCAGGAATCGAGATGTCGTCTCCACATATTTATTGAATCGCTTTGGATTGCGTATTTTCTCGGCAAGATTATATCCTCCGAATGCTATGGCGATAATGCCAATCACTATAAAAAATAGGCTGTCATCATTCATGGTCAAACAAATTTAGTCAAACACATTACCATTATTAGCAGTCAAACGGACCATCTCGTCGTATTCCGCAGGGCTAAGATCCTGGAAATAGTAGTTGCGTGGGTCTGTCACCTTACCTTTATAATGCACCTCGTAGTGAAGATGGGTGCCTGTACTCTTACCTGTGTTACCCATATATCCAATCACGTCTCCACGATTGACCTGCTGGCCACGCTTCATTTTGAATCCATCCATATGGCCATACAGTGTCTCGTAGCCGAATCCGTGGTCGATGATCATACAGTTTCCGTATCCCTGCTTCCAACCTACGAATGTGAGTGTTCCCTTGGCTGTGGCGAAGATCTCCGAACGGTGAGCTCCGGAGAAGTCCATTCCGGCGTGGAACTTAGGCGTCTTATAAATAGGGTCGATACGCATACCGTATCCAGACGCCATACGCTTCATGTCCTTATTAAGCACAGGCTGGATAGACGGAGTACGAAGCAGACGCTCCTCGTGGTTCTTGGCGGCGTCGAACACCTCATTGAATGATTTGCTCTGCACGTAAAGCTGGCGGCGCAACTCGTCTACCTTTTGTGTTGTGATTGTAGCGATTTGAGATGCCGTCTTCTCACGCAAATCCTTATATTTCACAGCGTTCTTGTCGATCTCTCTTGCCTCACTTGGCACTGGATCAGCATTCACAACCACACGGTATAGGTTGTCGTCTCGCTGCTGAATGTCTTTAAGCACTTCCTGAATCTCCTCTATCTGGGAGTTGAGCAACTCATATTGAGCTTCCATCTCCAGCTTCTCGCTACGGAGAATCTTCTCGTTTGGACTTTCGAATAGCATCACGAATGCAACGAAACATGCCAGTCCGGCAAGAACGCTCGACACCAGATGCGACACGATGTTTGAGATCCTATACTGCAGCTTGTTGTCGATGCGGAAATAGGTCATAGTTTTCGTGTCAAAATGATATATTGGTTTCGCCATAATCTCCTTAATACTTATAATTCGCACGCAAATATATCTTTTTTATCGGTTTTTATAAAATATGCTATGCTAAAATGTTTATATTTGCTGATAAATAAAAAAAAATCGGTGAAATGGCACGTTTTAAAAGAATTCTATTGAAATTAAGTGGCGAGTCGTTGATGGGAGCTAAAGGCTATGGTATCGACGAGACTCGTCTTGCAGAATACGCACAGCAGATCAAGGAGATCAAGGAGATGGGTGTTGAGATCGGTATCGTGATCGGAGGAGGAAACATTTTCCGTGGTTTGAGCGGAGCAAAAGCTGGTTTCGACCGTGTGAAGGGCGACCAGATGGGTATGCTTGCCACTGTGATCAACGGTATGGCTCTTTCTTCAGCCCTTGCCTCTATCGGTCAGCCTGCTAAAGTGTTGACTGCTATCCGTATGGAGCCTATCGGTGAGTTCTACACTCGCGACAAGGCTGTTGAGACAATGCAGAGCGGCGCAATCGCAATCATGACTGCCGGTACAGGTTGCCCATTCTTCACTACAGACACTGGTTCGGCACTTCGCGCGATCGAGATCGGTGCAGACGTGATGTTGAAGGGTACTCGTGTAGACGGTATCTATACTGCTGATCCTGAGAAAGATCCAACTGCCACTAAGTTTGATGAGATCAGCTATGACGAGATCCTTAACCGTGGTTTGAAGGTGATGGACGTTACTGCCACAGCTTTGGCAAAGGACAACAAGATGCCTATTATGGTGTTCAACATGGACGTTGTCGGCAACTTGAAGAAGGTGATGAGCGGCGACCAGATCGGTACTTTCGTTCACCCTTGAGAAAATGCTAAATGCTAAATTCGGAATGCTAAATTACGCAGAGGCTCAACCTCTGCGTTTTCTTATTTTAGGACATAAGGATATCCCAGGATGTAGGGTCAGGTTTCAAACCTGACCGTTTATTAGATACAATAAAAATGAAAACATATTGGTTTGCATTCAACGAGAAATCAGAAATCGTTGTTGAGAAAAATGCCGAAGATTCATATAAAATTCCGTTTGCAGAGACGGTGCCCTTCGCAATCAAGCAAGAGACCATCACTCTGCCAGAGTTGAATGGATGCCCTGCCAAGGCGGTCACTGTGGATGGAGAACTGCCGTCTACACATGAATATTCAGGATTGAGGGATAGCTATTTCAAGCTTCCTTTTGAAGAGTACTACGCTGCGGGCAAAGCGTCTGAGCTTGTCAGTTTCCACACCAACACTCGATTCTGCGCTCGATGCGGAAAGGAGATGGTGAAGAAGACGGATATCAGCCGCGTCTGCACAGGATGCGGAAAAGAGATCTGGGCTCCTGTCCAGCCAGCCATCATCGTGCTTGTGTCGAAGGGCAAAGACGAGGTGCTGCTTGCGAGAGCCAAGAATTTCAAACGTCCTTATTATGGACTTGTCGCAGGATTCGTGGAGACGGGAGAAAGCATAGAGGAGACGGTGCGACGTGAGGTGATGGAAGAAACTGGATTGAAAATCAAGAATATCCGTTATTGGAAATCACAACCGTGGCCATATCCCAACAGCCTGATGCTAGGTTTCTTCGCCGACTACGAAAGTGGAGAGATCAAGATTCAGGAGGAGGAATTGGTGGATTGCCGCTGGTTCAACCGTCATGCGATGCCTGAGACGCCGCCGTCGTTATCTATGGCAGGAATGCTGATTGCGGAATGGCTCAAGGATGATTGATGATTGATGATTAATGATTAATGATTGACGGTTGATGATTGAGATAAAGAAATGACATTCCATAAATAAAACCCTATGATAATCTGGAATCCGTGGCACGGTTGTCATAAAATAAGCGAGGGGTGCCAGCATTGCTATATGTATTTTCTGGACAGGAAACGTGGCATCGACACCTCTAAGATCTATCGCACAGAGAATTTCAATCTCCCTGTGCAGCGACGTCGCGACGGAAGATTCAAACTGCCTTCATGGATGCAGCTATACGTGGGATTGTCAACCGATTTCTTCGTGGAGGAGGCTGACCAATGGCGTGACGAGGCGTGGCATATCATGCGTCAGAGACCGGATATCATTTTCCGTCTGCTCACGAAAAGAGCAGAAAGAATAGAGAAATGTCTGCCTAAAGATTGGGGCGACGGTTATGAGAATGTGCTTCTGCAGGTGACGACGGAAAACCAACGTCGTGCCGATGAACGATTATCCATTTTGCTCGACATCCCAGCCAAACACAAAGGGTTCATGGCGGCTCCTCTTATTGGCGACGTTGACGCGGAGAAATATCTTGCTACAGGACAATTCGAAGAGGTGCTTTGTGGTGGGGAGAATTACGATGGTGCCCGCCCGTGCAATTATGATTGGGTGAAAAAATTGAGCGACCAATGCAGGAAATACAACGTCACTTTCGACTTTATCGAGACTGGCACCGTCTTCATTAAGGATGGCAAACAATACAATATTCCAGACAAAAGGACGCAATCGCTTCAGGCATTCAAATCGGAACTGAGTTTTCAGGGCAAGAAACCAGATTATAGACTTATCAACCCGGAGCCGGGCATCTTCGACACCGAAGAATACACTCCTTTTTTCCGTGAGCATTGCCACACCTGTGGCTCCAAACTGACATGCAACGGATGTTCCAATTGCGGAAACTGTGAAGGCTGAGGAAGATTAAAATCACCACTGAGACGCAGAGAGCACGGAGAAACCCTGACGGATTTAGATAGAGATTGGGAGAATGTAAAATTAACGAACACGAATTTTTCATTAATACGCTTCGCGTTTTTGGGCGTATTAGGGAACGAAAATTACCGGAAAATGATTCGGAAAATTTGAGGTGGAAAACAATCTGTTGGGAATATTTGAACGTAGGGGAGGGTTTCAAACCCTCCCGGATACAAAATCGACAAAATGGATGTTTGACAACATAAATGATTGAGGATCAAAAACTTTTTGTGGCAGATAATTTTGAGATTAGGAATTTGTTGTTTAGCTTTATGATCGATACAATAATTATGGATTTAATATTAGGCTTATGTTTGAAGGACAAGTTGCAAAATTAGCAGGAAGGGAGATCTTTCCTCAAGAAGATCTTTTTAAGATAGTACATGGGCACGCTAAGTGGGGAGCGATAGCGATGGCACTTCCATTGCCAATAGCGGACACCATACTTTATATCATCGTACTCTGGCATATGTACAACAGCCTATCGGAAAGAGCACACAAACCGTTAAGCTTCGGAGCAGGTATTCTTGTGAATATATTTGTTTGTGTCGTAGTATGTCTTGTGGATGAGGCGTTGGATTGGATACCTATAATTGGTTGGTTTATTTCAGCGTTTATTGTGTATATCCAGTTTTACATGTCAGGAAAAGCATATATAGAGGTGATGAAATCTTAAAAAATCACGGAAATTTTGGGTGGAAAACATTTTGAATGTAGGGGAGGGTTTCAAACCCTCCAGCTACAGATATAAAAACCGTGGAATTTGAAAAAAATGGTGCTTTTAACACAAGTTGTTTGTTTTTTCAATTAAATATCTCTACATTAGCTAAACTATCGATAATTATTAAAAATTTGTTTGTATGGGAAAATTCTACTCGGTTAAGAATTTTAAGAGCTGTACGTTTAGAATGTCTGGTTCTATTTTGCGAAAAGTTGTTGCCTCTTCTTTATTGTTAGGAAGTTTGGCAAGTGTTCAGGCTCAGATTATCACTTCTGATGTCTTAAGTGCATGTCCGGGAGATGCTATTGAGTTATCTCAAACGGGATTCTTAGCAACAGTTATTGATTTGGAAAGAAAATCTGGTGATGAATGGGTAAAGGTGGCACAATTCAATGCTGATTCTCATTACATTATAGCGATGACTGATTCTGATATGACAATCCGTACTAAGGCAGGATCGGAAGTTTCAAATGAACTTACTATCATGAAAAATAGTGGATGCGCGGGAACTTGTATGGAAAGTTCAACTGGTGATTATATCATCGGTACAGACTTTGATATAATAGATCCTTCACAAAACATACCTGCTGTGCCAGCTGGTGTTGTGTCGAACTTTGCTGATTTTAAGGTAGAATTAACAAATAGAGAGAGAAACTATTACGTGACTCAGGATTTGACAAATGTGTTTGGAGGACAGTATCCTATACTTGATAATGGAGAAATGCAAAATTCATATTTTGTTTTTTCTAGTAATCCTAGTGCAAACAGCTCATTCCAGTATAGTTATCCATGTAGGGAGTTTCATGACCAGAACTTCCGTTTGACTTCGAGAATGTATGTAATGAAGAGGCCTAATTGTACAGCACCATCCGCTAAGATTAGGTTGGAGACAAGACATGGAGAGCAAACATTGGATAGAGCTGTTATGAAGATTTATGACAACGACAACCAACTTGTCAGACAAGATGCTGTATTGCAAACGTATGGATCAATAAATCTAGGAATAAATAATAAATATGAAGGACAATTGCTAAGAGTAGATTTCACTTTCTATGGTTATTTCCCTGGAGGTAGAGATTACCATCCTAGTATGGGAGACTATAATGGGTTGATGAATTATACAGTGAGTCCTTTATTCCAAGAGTTTGACGGATGTTACGCTGTAGCCATAGACTATTTGTCAGCCGAGGTGGAGAATGTAAGTTTGATGCCTCAGGTGGTATGCTCAGGAAAAGATAAATCTACGATTGCTTTTGTTGCAGGTTTCGATAGTGAGGCTGAGTATAAATGGGAAATCAAGAATGAGGATGGAGTGTGGGAGTCTGTAGGAATGGGTGCATTTGACGGTAAAGGTGATGCTTATCGTAAGGCAGAGATTCCTGTTACGAAACCTGGTATTATTTATGGACGTGTGATTGTAAAGTCACAGGGTTTCTTGGCAAATGGACAAACTGAAAGATTTGAGAGGATCAAGGAATTTATAGCCATAGGAAAAGAGTGTTCTGTAGATACTGTATATACGTCTAATCCTTCTGATATTATGAATGAAGCAAATACAGACGCATTAGTAAACGTCTACACTGTCGAAGGTTATGTGTTGAAGACAAATGTGAAAATGTCGGAAGCGTTGAAAGGCTTGAAAAGAGGTTTCTACATTGTCGGAGACAAGAAGATTTATGTATCTGAGTAATACCAGAGATTTGTCGATAATAGGACTTAATGTTTAAACGTAAAGTTATCAAAAATGTTTTGTGAGATTTTACGTGGAAAACATTTTGAATGTAGGGGAGGGTTTCAAACTCTCCCTTTTTGTGTTTTTGGGGCGGTGCTATTGAAACGGATAATATCGCTTACGCGATGATATTGAAACACGAATTTTTCATTAATACGCTTCGCGTTTTGGGCGTATTAGGGAACGTAAAATTTACGGAAATGATTCGGAAAATTTGAGGTGGATATTTTCGAACACGGATCTAACGGATTAAATGGATAATATCGCTTACGCGATGATATTGAATCACGAATTATCATTAATTGACCACGAATTTTTCATTAATACGCTTCGCGTTTTTTGGCGTATTAGGGGAACGTAAAATTACCGGAAAATGATTCGGAAATTTGACGTGGATATTTTCGAACACGGATCTAACGGATTAAATGGATAATATCGCTTACGCGATGATATTGAATCACGAATTATCATTAATTGACCACGAATTTTTCATTAATACGCTTCGCGTTTTTTGGCGTATTAGGGGAACGTAAAATTACCGGAAAATGATTCGGAAATTTGACGTGGAAAACAATCCGTTGGGAGTATTTGAACGTAGGGGAGGGTTTCAAACCCTCCCGGATATTCTTCAGGCTCGCTGTCCGCTCGATCTCCTTGTTTCAATTCCAAAATGGTTCGATATCTACAATAGTAGAAATTCTAAGAGTCAATTAGACACCTACTTCCTTAACAAGAACATGGAATGATCTACAATAGTAGAAATTCTAAGAGTCAATTAGACGTCGACAAGCCTACATTGTTGTACCTCGATCTACAATAGTAGAAATTCTAAGAGTCAATTAGACAGAGTGGGTGGAGTTGAATAAAACATTGAAATCTACAATAGTAGAAATTCTAAGAGTCAATTAGACGAATGTATGACACAATCGTTTACACTGAATCTACAATAGTAGAAATTCTAAGAGTCAATTAGACGAGATCGGTTATCATTACGTTATTCTTATCTACAATAGTAGAAATTCTAAGAGTCAATTAGACTCTTCCAAAGCGTCCATGTCAGGGAAAAGATCTACAATAGTAGAAATTCTAAGAGTCAATTAGACTGGATGTGTCGAAACAAACTGCTGGTTGGCATCTACAATAGTAGAAATTCTAAGAGTCAATTAGACACCATGCGAGCAACTGATGAAGATAATTGAATCTACAATAGTAGAAATTCTAAGAGTCAATTAGACTCCCTCAGTAATGCCGTTTCTTATTGTGATCTACAATAGTAGAAATTCTAAGAGTCAATTAAACTTAATAAAATTAGTATCCAAATTATTACGATCTACAATAGTAGAAATTCTAAGAGTCAATTAGACGACAACATGGACAATAAGAAGCCAATATCTACAATAGTAGAAATTCTAAGAGTCAATTAGACTCCTAATTCGCTAAATCGCTGATTTCCCATCTACAATAGTAGAAATTCTAAGAGTCAATTAGACTCCCTCAGTAATGCCGTTTCTTATTGTGATCTACAATAGTAGAAATTCTAAGAGTCAATTAAACTTAATAAAATTAGTATCCAAATTATTACGATCTACAATAGTAGAAATTCTAAGAGTCAATTAGACGACAACATGGACAATAAGAAGCCAATATCTACAATAGTAGAAATTCTAAGAGTCAATTAGACTCCTAATTCGCTAAATCGCTGATTTCCCATCTACAATAGTAGAAATTCTAAGAGTCAATTAGACTCGAGTACTCACTGCATCCGGATGTCATGATCTACAATAGTAGAAATTCTAAGAGTCAATTAGACCTTACCCTTTGCATATCTGTAGAATGTTCTATCTACAATAGTAGAAATTCTAAGAGTCAATTAGACCTTATGTTCAGGATCTTTATTTCACAATATCTACAATAGTAGAAATTCTAAGAGTCAATTAGACAGCAACAAAAATATAACAAACTAGCAACAATCTACAATAGTAGAAATTCTAAGAGTCAATTAGACTTCATAAAGACACCGATGTGGTCGTCGAATCTACAATAGTAGAAATTCTAAGAGTCAATTAGACATTCTCATTTATGCTCTGTAGGTTTGTATCTACAATAGTAGAAATTCTAAGAGTCAATTAGACAACTGTTGTAGACTTCAAATACAATTTATCTACAATAGTAGAAATTCTAAGAGTCAATTAGACTTTGATAATGTGTTTGTAGGTAGTCGTTGCATCTACAATAGTAGAAATTCTAAGAGTCAATTAGACCCCTTACCGAACTTAATTTGAAACAATTATCTACAATAGTAGAAATTCTAAGAGTCAATTAGACTTGACGACAGAATACACGGAATGTACGAATCTACAATAGTAGAAATTCTAAGAGTCAATTAGACTACAAACCCGTTGGCGTTGGCGTATTCCTCATCTACAATAGTAGAAATTCTAAGAGTCAATTAGACTAGGATATTTAACTCTAATCTTCTCGTAATCTACAATAGTAGAAATTCTAAGAGTCAATTAGACCGGAATGTATGACACAATCGTTTACACAGAATCTACAATAGTAGAAATTCTAAGAGTCAATTAGACTCTTCGGCAGATTCGACGTAATGCGTCAGATCTACAATAGTAGAAATTCTAAGAGTCAATTAGACAATATCGGCTCAGTGCCTAAATCGTCAAATCTACAATAGTAGAAATTCTAAGAGTCAATTAGACTAAAACGGACTGGACTATTGACTACAAATATCTACAATAGTAGAAATTCTAAGAGTCAATTAGACTCTGCGTTTACAAAAAATACGGTAGTGTAAAATGAACTGTGTCAAGTATTAAATTCAACTCAATTTTTTGCTG
>JAKSKU010000019.1 GCA_024401565.1 Paludibacteraceae bacterium | reverse complement strand
CGTTACCCACGTTACGCACGTTACCCACGTTACGCACATTACGCACGTTACCCACGTTACCCACGTTACGCACATTACGCACATTACGCACGTTACCCACGTTACGCACATTACGCACATTACGCACATTACGCACGTTACGCACATTACGCACGTTACGCACATTACGCACATTACGCACGTTACCCACATTACGCACGTTACGCACGTTACGCACATTACCCACCTTTTTTCCTATCTTTCAACTTCTTACGTCGCCTAAAACGCTTTTTTCGCACTTTCTTTGCCTTTTGCAGACAGAACTGCATCAAACAAAGAAAAGTGCCTTATTCTGCCTAAAAACAGTCTAATTTGAGGTCTAAGCCTCCGTTCATCCAAATCCATTTGGAACAAGCATATTCTTTGAACTCTTTCATCCTCTTCATCAGACAATGCTGATCCTCACGGATTCCGTTTTGTTCAGAACAATCTTACGCCAAAAAAATGTGGTGAAAAATTCCAGAGAAAACTGCAATTTTCCAAAGCCAAACCAACAGGTTTTACAGTTTCAAATTTTTGCTCTTTTTATCAGAAAAAAAGAGTTTGATAAATCCAAAAATTTTCACTATCTTCGCACGCAAAAGGATGCGTGAGCAAGATGTGTGTTTTGGTACACAAAAGTACTTCAAAACACAATCCCAAAAATCCAAAATTAGACTTCTAATTTTTTCGGATTTTTGGTTTGAAAAATGCTCCCAAGTCGCATTTTTTTAGATACCGCCTCAAGGCGTTTTTATTACAATTTTTCATTTTGATAAAAAAGATTTTTATGGCTAAATCCTTAAAGGAAAGTCAGCTTCATGTTCGACTAACGACAGACCAATACAAAGATTTTCTGTCATGTTTTGAAAAGTCAAATTTCAGAACAAAGTCAGAGTATATCTGCCACCTATTGCACAAAACAAAGATTGTGCAGCTTCCTGTTTTCGGTGCGGATGATATTCTGAACGAATTAAAATCCGTAAAAAAACAGATTGAGGGTATCGCCACTAACGTGAATCAGATGGCGAGACACCTAAACGAGAGTCGCAAAGATGCGATCCTCGGCTACAACGTGAACAAAATGTTGGAGTATCTACCCAAAATTTTGGACCTGCAGAAGGAACTGGATGTGAAAACCAGCTCAATCCAAAAGGCTTATCTTGATCACATAGATCAAATTTACCAGGATGACAAGGATTAAAAACTAAAGTTTTTGGGGTATGATCATCAAAGTTATCAAAGGTTCGGACTTGAAAGCGACCATTCGTTACAACTTCCAGAAGGTTAGTAACGAATGTGCGAGCGTGCTTTCTGCCCAAAATATGCCTGTTGATGACTTGAAAAACCTCACTCGTCTGGAGCGAGTGATGCGACATATCGCAACTCCGTTGAAAGGATTCAAGACAAAAGTCGAGAAATACGTGTTCCACGGAGTGATCTCCCCCGAAGAAAAAGACCTGTCCGACGCAACTTTAAAGCAGTTGTCCGACGACTACATGAAGGAAATGGGCTATGAAAACCAGCCTTATTTCGTTGTCAAGCACCAGGACACCAACCACACACATGTCCATATCGTTTCAATCGACATCGACAAGAAGGGTAAAAAGTGCATTGACGACAGTTTCCAATACAGAAAAACAAGCGAAATCCGCAAGAATCTTGAACAGAGATACAGCCTTTCTTCACCCGAAAAGAGCAAAGATTTCAAGGAACAGGCAAAGCAGCGAGTCTCAAATGCGATCAACTTCGTAGACAAAACATCATTCCTTCAGAATGAAGTTCCCAATGCCGACTACAAAAACAACATCCAGAGAGTCCTTCGCAAGGTCAGAAACGAGTATGAGTTCAGAAACTTTGACGAGCTTAACCGAATCCTTGCGTCATTCGGAATCAAATCCGAAGTGAACGATATATACCAGGGAGTGTCTTTCTACTCGGTTGACGAGAACGGAAAACGTAACGGAAAGGCTATCGCAGGTAGCAAGTTCTTGTATTCATACAACACATGGCAGGAGCAGTTTGAGCGTAACGAGGTTCTGTTTGAACGCAGAAAGAATCAGATCAACGTATCAAAGAAGCATGTGCGTTGGGCTACAGACCAGATTTTGAAGAAATATGCCGGCAAAATCACTTATGGCGATTACATCGCACAGGTCAAAACACATGGCATCGACGCACAGCCTTTGGTCAACGATTACGGTTTGCTTATCGGATTCAACTTTGTTGACCATGCGAGAGGCTATCAGTATAAGGCAAGCGAAGTTGACAGAGAGCTTTCCAAAGAGCTCAAAAGCAGACTTATTCCTGGTGGGGTAGGCGAGTCTCCAGAGATTCGTGAAACCAATCGTCTTCAAAAGGCACTCGAAGAAATGTTGCAACGTCGTGTCAAAGAACACTTTGATTTTGAATCTAACGCTATTCGCTTCTTGCGATATGAGACTGACCTTTACATTTCTTATTGCCAAGAGTTCTACCACGCAAACGAGTACAACACACGTTTTGCAATAGAGAAATTCCTTGAAGACAAGACCAAACAGTTGGATGCCATCTACGAGAAGGAGGAAATGCAGTTCAATGAGGATGTCGCACAGTTCAAGAAAATCGCTTCTGTCGTTGATCCGAACAAACTTGATGATCTGCTTCGTGCATCCAAATTCAACTTTGAGGAAGGTAGACTCTACGATTCTCGCAGACCAGACTTCCATGTTGAGGACACTGGCATTCCGTTCCCTGAGTTCTCTAACTTCCGTCGACATGACGACGACAAGAAACTGACTCAGCGTGAGATCGACTTCTACACACTTGTCGCAGACAAGGGAATCGAAAACATCAAGTTTGACTTCTTCAATTTGAACGACAAGCTGTTCAGATTTCTTTCCGACGAGGACAAGACAAAGGTTCACGCAAAGATGATGCAGGACAAGATCGCCAGCTTGATGGATTCTTATCCAGACAGCGAGGCTATAAACAGAATTGTCATGAGCGGAATGCTGTTTGACTTTAAGGGCGATGACATTGTGATTTCTTCTCCTAATTCTTCCGCTAAACTTGTCGTAACAGACAAGAAGATGCGTGAGAGTCTGTTGAGTCGCAAAGACTATCTTCTTGCGATGAACGACATCTACAGGACAAAGAATGGATATGCGACATTGCTTTACCAGGCTATGCAGAAGTTCTATCGTGTAATGGAATCTGATTTCAAGCAGAAAGAGCGATACATATATATATGTGACTGGATGGCTCAGCATAATCCAACTTTGGCTACCGACATCAGACGTATGGTTGAGCAGGAGCAGTACGCCAACATATTGAAGCATCTTACAAAATATGCGGAGACAGACCTTTCATTCCTCAACTATACAAAGTATTGCGAAGACAAGGCAGTCGGCTTCTATTACAACAACCGTCCGAAGCCACAGGTTAAAAACGACTCGCAAATTCAGACAAGCGTAGGTCAGAAGTCAGACCAAACTACAGACAAGTCAAAAGACAAGAAAAAAGACAAGAGAAAGGGTATGGGTATCTAACCCCATACTTTTCTCTTTCACACATATTAATAAACAGTATAAATAATTAAACTCATTTTTCTATGAAAGAAAATCAAGAAGCTGCAAGAAAATTCCTCAACCTCTTCAAGTTGGTTGGCATGGCTTTACTTGCATTGAATGTGTACTGGTATTGTCTCGACCATGACACATCAGCATCAGGAATGTATGCGATCCTTACGCAAGCGTGGTTCAACATCCTTGATGGATTGGACAAAGGACTATACCTTCTTCATTCTCCTTATGCTACGATTGTTCCAGCTCTGATCATCTTCTTCGGTGCAAGTTTTGGAGACAAAGCACAACAGACGAATGAAAAAAAATTCTTTGGCAGACCTTTTGAACCTACACATGAATTAGGTATGAAGGTCGCTGGTGTTGGTCTGATCATCGCACTTGTTTCACCAGTTGCGTTACTCATACCTTTCACTGTGCCAAAAACATTCTTCTATATAGTTCTTCTTTTGGCAGGATTCTTACCATTCATTTACGGACTTGCTATCTATACTGCGACTCCAGAGAGGAATCTATCGAGAGAAGATCCGTTCAACAAAAAGGAACAGTCGGCATTTCCTCAGAATGAAAAATTCAAGACCGACCAATACACAATCAACTTTCCTACTAAATATTATAGATTGGGAAAGCTTCATCATGGATGGATCAACCTTGAAGCTCCATTCCGTGCAACGATTGTATTAGGTTCGCCAGGAGCAGGAAAGTCATTCACAATTATAAACAATTATATCCGTCAGGCACTTGCAAAAGGTTTCGCAATGTATCTGTACGACTTCAAAATCCCCGATCTTTCAGAGCTCGCATTTTCAAATCTTATGTGGAACAAAGACAAGTGGAAAGAAATCTATGGAGGGGTAGAGCCAAAATATGGAATGGTGGACTTCAATGAGCCTCGTGTTTCACTTCGTTGCAATCCTCTTAAAGCAGAGCTTCTTGAATCACAGGAAGACGCAAACCAGATAGCCCAGGTAATCTGTTATAACCTGGCACGAACTTGGGCTGACAAGCAAGGAGACTTCTTCGTTGAGTCTGCGATCAACTATCTTGGTGCATGTATATGGTTCTTGCGAATCTATGAAGATGGAAAGTATTGCACATTCCCTCATGTCATAGACTTCATATCTCAGCCGATGGATCAGGTGATTCCGATTCTTGCAAGTTACAGTGACTTGTCTATTACACTTGCTCCTTTCCTTAATGCCTGGTCAGCAGGAGCGACTGATCAAATTCAAGGTCAGATCGCTTCCGTTCAGATTCCGCTTGGTCGACTTGCGTCTATCTTCTTGTACTGGGCTATGTCCGGCGATGATATTGATATTGACATCAACAACCCTCTTGAACCAAAACTTCTTTGTTTTGGCAATGATCCTCAGAAGACACAAGTGTATGGTACAGCGTTAGGTGTCTATACTGCCCGAATGCTGAAAATGGCAAACAACAAGGGTAAGCATAAATGTGCTGTTGTCATCGACGAGTTACCTACAATGTACGTCAACGGACTTGATGAGCTTATTGCAACAGCCCGATCTAACGAGGTTGCTGTATTGTTAGGATTCCAGGATTTCACTCAGCTTAAAGCCGAATACAAAGAGGCAAACGCAAACAAAATCATTCAGACTGTAGGAAACATCTTTGTAGGTCAGTGTTTTGACGAGACAGCTGAAAAAATCTCAAAACGTATCGGTAAAAACAAACAGCAGAAGGAATCAATCTCAATTTCCGAAAACGGAACTTCCATATCTATCTCTGATCAGATGGACTACATGGTTCCTCCAGAGCGTTTCGCCCAGGCAGGGCAGGGATGGTTCAGTGGTCTTGTTTGTGACAACAACGGAACAGACAATCCCGACAGAGTATTCGCAGCTGACATCGACATTGATGTTCAAGCTTGCAATGAGGAAGAATCCCATTATCTCGAATTGCCTGAGACTTACAATTTTGACGATGATGTGGTTGACGCTAATCTTCGTGAATATGCGGATCAGATCAAATTTGAACATCACAGATACAAGTCTACATCAGACCTGGTTCAAGCTATGATTAGGCACTGGTTCGACCGCAACGATATAGCGTCTAAAGGTTTTGACCATCACAAATACAAGACTCTTTCCACTCTTATCCGTAAGGTTCGCAAACCTTCAAAGAAGATGAAAGAAGTGTTCCCTTCAATTCTTGCAAAAGACGATCTGTTCAACAAGGTATGTGAGATTCGTGACACTCGTATGCGTGAGTATCTGCAAAACAATCGAGAGTGCATCCGTCAGGAAGCGGAAAATATCTGTACTGCAGAACTTGCAAGGATGAAGGAACTTGCCGAGGAAGGCGTACAACCATACAAGAGATTGTGGGATATGCGTCAAAATGTTCTTCGCAACCAGGGAATGCTGGATGAGGAGGATGAGCAAAATGAAAATAACGCTAATTCATAAGTTTTGGCAGAAATTTGAAATTCATTATCTTTGTGTCAATTATAAATCTAATTTTCATAGTATGAAAGAAATCGTAGAAAAGATCAACGCCTCATTCGAGGCATTCCAAAAGGATGCGGTTGCACAGGTTGAGACATCAAACAAGGCAGCTGGCACAAGAGCGAGAAAGGCAAGTTTGGAGTTGGAAAAACTCTTGAAAGAGTTCCGCAAGGCTTCCTTGGAGGAATCAAAGAAATAACAATTTTTTCGCTATACTTGAATTAATCAATATTTGAATAGACGGAGAGATGGACAGTGATGTCCGTCTCTTTTTTATGAAAAGAACTGTGACAATTTTGGTAATAGTTACCAAGAATGTCACATTATCTGATGCCTATATAGTTATTCTATTACATATCAATAAAATACACTTTATATAAATTGTGACAAATTTGGTAATGTTTTCTTTGCCTGTATTTTATATTATTAATCTTCAATCAATCTGATTTATTTGTGACATTTTTGGTAAATCTGAATATCCGGAATGGAAATAATGATCTCAGTCTCTTACTTTTGTAACAGTCAAAAACAAAGGACAGTTCGGCAAGAATGCCTCTCCATCCTTTGCGTACCCATCATTGACCTGGCATTATTCTGAAACAGATTGGTAGCTTTGTTCGGAATACCGCAATGATAGAGTTTGGTCTATGTCTTAAACAAAAAATGCGGTAGGATAGGACACCCACCGCATAGAATGACTTTTCTGAATGCTTGTTTAGTCATCAACTAATACAAGATAAATAACTACATTTGTAGAACGACGCAAAGGTAATAAATATTAGCTTTATAACCAAATGTCTTTATGAAGGTCATTCAAAAGTTTTATTTTCTTCTTTGCACATTTTATCAAAACCATGTTCTCTGATTCCACAATCAGCTTTTGACATTGCTTCCATTGCCTCAATAAATTTATTGCCGGCATCGATCATTTCTTGTGCTAATGACCAATCATCTGGAACGGGGACTAACATTTCCTGTATATGTCTTGGTTGAAGATGTTGTTGTACTGATCCATACTCGTCAAGCAGCATTAAAGACAATGCCGTTTTTGAGGCAAAATATGCAACCAAATAAGCACGTAGTTTTTCATCCTGTACTCTGATCCTTACTAAGTCATCGCTTACAAGATAATTGTCAGCCATATCCTTAGTCGCATACGTCATTTTGCCAATAGTTCCAGAACGAGTAATCATTATATCTCCTTCTTTGACTTTTAGCATATTCATAAACGCTTTCTGCGAGGAACTTGCTTTTGTCGAATCAATCCATTTGATGGAGAATCTTCTAAGCTCCAAAGCTCCATTTGCTGTTAAATATGGCGTAAGCCCAGATGTGTCAGATGGATTATCTACCTTTATGTTAGACGAATTCCATCGAGGTCCCATATATATCTTTATATTGGACTCCAACTGACCAATCGTTGTAGTAGCCCAATGGTCTTTATTATCAAATTCCAAAACTTGATTAAGTGCAGCATTAAGTTTTGGAGAATAATGCTGTGGATTTATATTGTAGTGATCTTTAAGTCCTTTCAAAGTATATGTGAAGATATATTCAGAATCTTGATGAGGATTGCCATTCTTGAAATCTTCGTATGCCTCTGCGATTACATCCAAATCATGGTTAAGCTTTCCTGTGCTTTTACCATTACCATCCAAGATAAATACACTATTTCCCTTTGAGTCTTGTCCGATTCTCTGAGATATAGCCATAAATATTTTGTAATCTTCTGGTATAACTTCACCTTCTTTAGGCTTTGAGACAAAAAGAATACAAGTTCTTACCCCAGTGTCAGGCTGAAATGTATCTTTGTGTAAGGTAACAACCCCATTCAGTATGTAGTTTTTCAAAAGCCATTGTCTATATTGCTCATAACTGATGTTGTCAAGGAATCCTTTGGGCATTACAATACCTAATCTGCCTCCAGGCTTTATCCAATCAAGACACCTTTCCAAAAACAAGATTTCTGGAGCCTGAGTTAATAAAATATCATCATCAGTAGTACTGAAAGTGTAATTTCCCTCGTTATCCATCTTTGCCTTATGACCAAACACAAATGACTTTAAGATAGAAGCATCTGAAACCATGGACTCTATTTTCTGTCCTGAGAATGGAGGATTTGTAGCAATAATATCAGGTGCGTTTTGTTTTCCTTTGCAACAGCGTGCTTGAATCCAAGGATCTAATTTATCATAGGCATCTAAAGAGTTTCCTCTTGTCATTCCTGATTGACCGTCGCCTGTCATCAACATTGCACATTTTGCAATCTTAACTAATCGCTTAGCAATTTCTACCAAAAAAACGCTATCTTTTATAGTGCCAAGCATTCTTTCTCGCTGATGAGAATTTGGCAACGAATTTTCTATAACTTTTCTTCGGAGATACCTAAACATACCTGTACTAAAGCCACCACTACCTCCAGCAGGATCAAGAGTTCGTTCTCCTATTTCTGGGTCAAGCATTCTTGTCATCATATTGACAACTAATCGGTTCGTAAAAAACTGACCTTGTTGTCTTTTCAAATTGATGTGAGTAAACTGCTCGTATGTTTCTCCCATTAAATCCCAATCGTCGGCATCATCATATTTTGCAGCAAGACTCCAATCTTTAAGAATACCTACAGCTTCTGCGATACAATCATTTCCTACCTGAATTTTTTCATGTTCATCAAATACATCTGGGAATTGGTTCGCATATTCTCTGAAAAGATCTTGTACTGTTTTCGCAACAAGAGCACGACCTTCTACTGTTTGGTATTCTGTATTAGTTATCCAAAATTTAGGATTCTCACCAATTGAAGTTTCATCTTGAATTTTAGCTAAAAGGATACGAACCATATCCATTGCTAAGTCAAAATCCTCATTCTCCATTCCTCTACCATATAACTTATTATGGCAAGTGGATAACAAGAATCGGACATTGTGAGGACGAGGTAGAGAGCTCTTATTAGGAATGGAATCTTCATCTTGCCAATTTTCTCTGTAACGAGGCAATGACAATATTTCCTCTAACCCAACACTATCCTTTGTTTTCTTATATACTGAAATACCCTCGCCATTGGTCCAAACACCACCAACAGCAGATGTATTAAATATATACGACACTAATTGTGCATATCCTTCAGTAACATTTGGTTTTTTACATTCTACCACAAAAAGTATATTCCCTTGATCCTTTTTCAGAGCTGCCTTTTTATCCTTGTATACAACAATATCTGCTCTGATTGGAGAACCATCGCTTTCATTAGTTAGTATAGAAGATCCTGATTGCACAGGTATTTCTCTCAATATACAATCTTTAGGATAGCCATAATCTGATTGTAAAATTTTTATGAATCTCTGCCTAACTCTTTCTTCAGGAGTGTCTTTTATGGCAGTCTCAGATAGACAATCTATTATTTGACCGTCATCATTAAACTCAACCTCGGTTATATCTTTCATATCATTTTTTTACGTTAATTTCTTTGATTCGCAAGATCAAATCCTTCATATTAGTCTTATAAATTTAACATTTTTGTTCATCTTACGATGCTCTGCAAATATATTCTTTTTGTGGCACTTAAAACAGCTTTTCCCTTTGAAATAAAAAAACGAATGTGATTTGTTGTATATTTGCATCTGAGATTCCTCCTTGGAATTAAATTTTGGGAAAGCTATAACAAAAACGGAGATCATTTTGACCTCCGTTTTCTTTTTCATACTTCATATTCTCTTTCCCAATCGGATCACGAAATGTACTTAAACATTAAGAGACAATTCTACTTTAATGTAGAAATGAAACATGGATCTGCCAACAGGAAGTCTTTGAACTTCTCTACCAATTTCATCTATGTCAAGTAGAGGTTCTACTGACTTATAGTCTTCGGCTATTTCTTCTACCGTATATTCCCAACGTAAGTCTCCTACTTGACTATGGTTTTCAAAAGCACCTTTGTCAATAGCTTTTGTTGACTTTACTATAGACACATCTATATTGTCAAACTTCGTCCAATCATCGCCATCAGGATCTTCTTGTTCTCCTGCACAGCGACCAGCTACCATTGACATAATATAATATACAAATGCCGAATTAGCCTCGTAAATTTCAAAAATCTTTGTCATATTCTTAAATCATTTTATATTTCTTGGACCCATAAATCGGTCTCCATTTAGGTGAATCATATGTTCTGGCATATCTGCAATCCAAACTTCTGTCTCCCAAGCCAGGGATTCTGAGAATTGCTTAAATGTTTTAAAATCAAGAAATGCTGTAACAAAAATCTTACCTGCCGTCACGTTTTCCGTCATTTGTCCTATTTCCATGATTCTTTTGGAATCCATAGGACCAACAGATGTTACAGACTCTATAAAATATATCCAATCTTTGTCTTCTCGATATAGAACAACGTCTGGCATCTTGTCATGAAGAGTAATTTCAAACCCAAGGCTTTTTAACTTTTCTACTTTTTTCACAAGGTCTTTTTCTGTAGTATCTCCTACATACAGACATTCTGAATTAGGAGCAAAGCGTGGAGCAAATTCTTCTATTATCGCTTTTTGCAACTGATTGTGTTTGCCAGGAGAAAATGTGAAATCCTCATTGTTTATCTTGACGGGCATCTTTTGCATAGTCTTTTTAGAAGAATAAATTTCTTTTAAACTCTGATGTTGAGAGAGAAATGCTTTTATTTCTTCAATATCTTCTAATGAATTTCCTTTGACTTTCTTCAAAGACTTAATAACAGTTAAAAATTCATCAGTCACCCTATATCTGTAATTAGGACTATTAGTCGCTTCGCCATTGTCTTCTATTATGGCAGCTGTGCGGAAATGGTGCATCGCCTGTTTGCGGAATGTTTCTCGGCTATTCTCCGCATATTCAATTTCATATTTCTCTCTTATAAAGTCAATGACATCGTGTATGCGAATCCATCCATTTGTGGCTTCTTCATACGGCGAATCATTTTTTAACGATGACATAGCAAGCAATGTCAAACAACAAAGTTGTGATTGTTGTTGAACTGGCATTCCGATTTCCTTCATTAAGGACTTAACCGTTTCTATTTTATCCATTTCTCTATAATTTTATTACAATTTTGTTCAGATAGATCTTTCCCCATCAAAAGTTTTCCCATTTCTGTTATTATAGCAATATCAGGAATAGGCATATTATTTATTTCTGTTGAGTTTACCTGTGTTGAACCATTCAATATTCGATAATATTTATCATAGATTGTCGAGTTCATTAGTACATATAAGCCATAAGCCAGTTCTGGAGTGTCACATTTAATAAAGTTCACCTTGTTTTGCGTGCTAATATGACTATATTCCGGATGATCCGACTTCAAGTAGATTCCACACTGTAGTCTACGTTTTTCTTCTTTCGCTGTAAATCGTTTTACAAGAAGATAGTTCGTGTTCTCTTGCAAATATCCTGATCTGTCAGTACAGATATATTCGTCCTCTTTTCCCACAGGAAATACAATTCGCCCATTCTTGATATGCTGCGAGTACAACAAAGGATATGTATCGTTTGTAGGTTCATTTCGAAGGACTTCTCTTGTTCTGAAATCAACAATCAATCCAGTTCTCATTGGATGTTTTATCGTCGATAGGGTTCTGTCAAAATGAGAAAGACAATTCAATGTTGTAGCTTCATTCTTGTCAGTCACAAGGAACACATAATTATTGTTTGACACAACAACATTGTAAGGTGCGTGAAACTCACATACATCAGAAAAATCTGATGTTGATGACGATGTAATACAAACAGTAGATGGGTTGCATGTATTCTTTTTGACTTTTACAATCATAGTTTCCTGCAATACACTTTCTCCGTCAAAAACCTTGTCCCTGCTGGCAAAAAGATGCAGATGCGTTATATGACAATTTGAGAAAAGGAACTCTCTGAATTTTGAAAAATAAGCACCAGATGTCCAAGATCTTGGTATTATGTACACAAGTTCCTGATCTTTTTGCAGTCTTTCCACTGACTTCGCAAAAAACAAGAAGTAAAGGTTTGGAGCGCCATAACACACATGAGGCATGGCTACTGCTTCTGGAGCTTCTTTGACTATTTTTTTGTATGGAGGATTACCAATAATGTAATCGTAACATTCCTCTTCCTTCTGTGATATTAAATAGTTTTCTCTTCTTATTTCATACTCAATATCATTACCTTCTCGAATATATTCAAGATTGCTTTGCAATATAGGAAAAACGTTCTCGTCATTTTCATAACATACAAGTTGTATTCTTCCATTATATCCTTTTTCCAAAATAGATTCTATGAGTGCTGCCGATAAGATTCCAGTACCGGCTCCTGCATCGAGTATTCTTATTGAAGGTGCAGTCAAGTCAATTTCGAATAAACCAGCCATGAACTTGGCTGTTGTTTCTGTTGTAAAGAACTGACCATATTCTTTTCTTAGTTTTTTGGGCATTGTCTCTACAAACGCTTTTGTACTTTCTATTACTTTTCTTAGCATACTTCTTAAATTTAACATCTTTGCAATTCATCTTACGATGCTTTGCAAATATATTCTTTTTGTGGCACTTAAAACAACTTTTCCCTTTGGAATGAAAGAACGGATGTGATTTTTTGTATATTTGCATCTGAGATTCCTCCTTGGAATTAAATTTTGGGAAAGCTATAACAAAAACGGAGATCATTTTGACCTCCGTTTTCTTTTTCATACTTCATATTCTCTTTCCCAATCGGATCACGAAATATTCGTTTCCTTCTTCGGCTCCCCAGTTTGGGTTGCCTGTACCTATCATCATGTTTCCTATCTCAAAAGTCATTGTTCGGTTTGTGTAACCACGGTGAAATGTCACTTGATCATATTTTTGAAAATCTATTAAATTTCCTATTTGACAGGCTAATTCAGACTTTGACATCATATTTAACTTATGGTCCCACCAGTCCGCAGATTTTCTCATAAAATCAAACCCATGAGGACAAGGTCTTGCGAGGAGAAGACGATTACACCAGAACGGTATTATGTTTCTGTACTCCTCTGGCTTTTCTCCTGATTCAATCATGTCGTACCATTTACCTTTTAGTACAAGATCTAATGTTAATTCCATAGATTATTTTTCTTCTTGATTGTAAGTTCTAATTCATAACAAAGATTGTCACAACGCAATCTTTTCCATATTCATTGCACAAACCTATGTCATGCTTTGTTCCGTGGCTCTCTCCGTCCCAAAATGCGAAACAAATGTCGCAATTCTTGATGATGTCCACGTTGCGGATGAATCCTGCCCGTTTCCCGTATTTGTTCCAGTCTGCCTTGAAGATGATCTTTTCAAGACCATTCTCTTCCGCATACCTTTCACCCAGGGAGTCAGCACCTCTTGCTCCTCCTGACACTACCGCAGAGAAAAAAACATTGTTACTCTCCTTATAGTTGTCTATCACTTGTTTCATCAGATCATAGTCGTTGAATGACCTGCTTCCTACTATCGCTATCTTCATCTTACTTTTGTTTTTAATCGAACAATGTCGGTGATTCCTCGTATTGCTTTGCCATTATCTCCTTGAATACGATGTTTCTTATCACATCAGACTTCTGCAGTTTATGTTTCTCGCAGTATTGAGAAAGTGCCTGGTACTCCTTCTCGTTAAGATTCACCACCACATTCTTGTTTCGGATCATTTTCTCTTTTGATTCAGTCATGTTGCTTTATTTTTGGATGTCGCTAATGAAAAACACCTCATACTTAGAATGCTCCAATTCAAACACAAATGGCTGTATCTGATATGAGTTTTCCAACAAGCCAGTCTCTTTAAGATACTTGTACGCAACTTCCGAATACTCATACTCATGATAAATGTCGTTGAAATAAATCTTTTGAGACGAATCGATAAGTTCCAATAGCAAATTCTTCTCAACGTTTCTCTTGACAGACATTATTTGAGAATTACCATGTTTGTCTTCACATACGGCTACTATATTCTCATTATTCCTTACGAAATCTTCCAATTCCATTTTTGGCAACGAGTCTCCTTGATACAACACATCACCTGACGTCATTATTATCGCATAATCATATTCGTCTTCGTTAATATGAAACAGAATTTCCTCCTCAATTTCAACAACCCAGATAGTCTCACTTTTTGCCACGCAAGTATAATACAGCTTGCTCATACTGTCAGTGTCTGGAGCATATACAGTGAACGAAGGGTATTCTGCCATTTCTCCAGACTCTCTTTGCTCGTAAATGTACCTTACCATAATCGATATATTAGTTTTTTATTGTTCCTTTTTTCTTTATAAAGTTACTAAAAATCCGTCACTTATGCAAGTTTTATCCAACCTATTATCATTGATTTTCAATCAAAAAAGCAAGAGAGGCGAGTTTCACAACCAGCCTCTCTTTATTCAAAAAAATGTTAAATTTAAATTATTGTTTTTTCATTACCTTGAACGCTGAATCTTTGACCAGGATCGTGTAGACTCCTGTGTTAAGATTTTCTGCGTTAATTGTCACCGCTCCATTACCTTCTCCTGCCATAACCAAGACTCCATTTGTTCCGTAGACAGAATAAGTGAAATCTCCAGGACAAGACACATGGATTTCAGATTCAACCAATGTAGGATATACCTCAATGATGTCATCTGAAGTCTTCTTTTCCTTCAACGGACTAACAAACTCAGGCTCGACAATGAAATCGTCAAACTCATAGACTGTCGCTGATCTCAATGTTCCTGTCTGCACTCTTATACCAGACTCCCAGCTTGCAGTGTTTTCACATTTGCCCGAATAAGAAGTCAAGTGGAACGAATATGTTCCCTCATTGTAAACATAAAGCTGTGGATTCTCCACCATGCTTGTAGCCATCTTAATGCCGTCATAGAAGACTTCCCATTTGTAGGATTTTCCGTTCTCGCTTCTGTTGTTAAGGTAGATCTTAGTTCCAGAAGCGACCTCTGCAGAAGATGTCACCTGGACTGATTCAAGCCAGTCTCCAGTCATTTCAGATGATCCGTACTCGACATTCTCAGCAATGATGCTGAATGATGCTCCGACCGACTTGCTCATGTCTATTCTCTTCACATACTTCGTAGATATTCCCTTATAGTGTCTTGTGACAACCACTTCAATCTCGCCAACGATTCCACTCAAAGAAATGCCGTGGTCTCCGTCAAGATATTTAGCACACTCGCCAATGACCTCAAACGAATACTCGTAGTAGTTAGGTCTGTAGTTCTTCTGCTCGTCATCATAGCAGATGATCTTTGCAGTCTTCTCGCAGTCGTCAAGAGTAAGTTCAAGGCATCCTTCCGTAATAGCCGGAATCTCCTCTACAGAGACGAACATCGAATCTCCTGTTGTTGTACCGCATGAGTTTGTTGCGACAACTCTGTAGTAGATGTTTTCTTTCGGATCAATAGCCAAAGTCTGAGAAACCAAGTGAGTTGAGTCAAACTTGTTTTCTGTGATCCAAGTGATTCCGTCACTTGAACGCTGCCATTCTCCATTTGAAGCGTCGTCGATGAAACAGCTTAATGTCGCATTCATGCCGATGTTAAGCTCCATGTAGTAGTCAGAAACCTTTAATCCGGCTGAAATCAAAGAATCCTTCTCAACAGCCACAATTTTTGACAATGCAGGTCCGTTTGCGTTCACTGTCAGAACATTACTTCTCAATACATAACTGATGTTATCTGTATTGAAGTTTGCGACTCTCACCACTTTGCTCTTCTCATCGTCTATTGTCAAAGAATAATTCTTGTCTGTCTTGTCAGTGAAGTACATCATAGAGTCGTTTCCGTACTTGTACCACTTGTAAGTGACATCAGAACCTGCGTTGATCACATCCTCTCCTACAATCTGCTTGCCAGTTGACAAGCACTCAGTGAAGATGTTTCCTCCCTTCAATGGAGTCAAAACTACTGGCGAGTAACAGATCATAGCTCCGTCAACGCCAATCTTTGAAGACACGATAATCTTTTCAGTTTCCTTAGCAAGAGTTATCTTATCCTTGAAATCATAGTCAATAGAATCGTTGACCACAAGAGCAAGAGCTGCCATGTCTACATTGTTGTTTCCGGCTATCTTAATCTCTCCATCAGAAGTAGTCTCAACATCAAATGTCATAGGATTAGAAACAGTCTTCTTACCTCCGACCTTAACAGAATTGCTTATGATGCTGTCCTTACATCCGTTGAGAAGAACAGTTCGGAAATATGCAGTGTCATTGACAACAACCTTACTTTCCTCCTGGTATTCGCTGTTGTCCTTTACAACACTCCATGCCATGCCGTCTGCCGAGCTTTCGACTCTCTGCTTCAAATACTCAGGCAAAGCGTAATCTGTGGAAGAAGTAATTGTTATTGAGCTTCCCTCACAAACAATCTCTGCGTCAGACACGATGTTGTTTACCACACCAGTAAAGTCTGGGCGAGGAAGCATAGTCTTCTTGATCATTTCAGACTTACAAGTGTAAGTGCTATCCCAAGTGACAATACCGAAATTGTTCTCTGCAAGATCGTTACCCTTGATCTTTCCTGTCAGCTTCAAAGGAGTGATTTCAGTCTCTTTGATTGTGTCTTTCTCCATTCTGTAGACAACCACATTGAAATTGCCCGGCATACTGTCAAGAGACACCACCATATCCTGGTTCTTACATAGATGCTCCTCGATTGTAACCTGGATAGGTTCAATCTTGTCAGCCACCTTGTAAAGTACAGGTTCAGTTGCTATTGTGTCCTGGCACACATCTGTATAGACAAGTCTTCTTACATAGATGTCGCTTCTTACATCCTCATAAGAGAAATCTTTAGTTGCAGTTGCGTCATTCCACTTCTCATTGTCATAAGAATACTGCCATAGGTAGTTTCTTGTTCCAGTTCCTCCTGTAGCAGCACCATGTTCAATCTTCAAGTCTGATCCGTAACATAGGACAGAAGACTGAGCAGGAACAGCGATCTGCTGTAGCTCTGGAAGACTGTCCACATTGAAATTCACAATGCTTGTCTTGCATCCGCTTACCTTGTGCATACCCTGCACTGAATATCCAGCTTCCACAACATAGGCTGGATGTCTCTCGAAGTCCATTTCGTACTTGTCCTTGAAATCTGTCTTTACTGGGTTCACAGAATCTGTTCCGATAGTCCAGTTATACAGATAGTCAGTCTTGTTCTCTACGATGAAACTTATGTACTTTGAATCACAGCTGTCAGCACCGATATAAAGAGAAGGAGTCTCTGTTTCAGCCCATACCTTGAAAGAGAAAGGTTTGGTATCGATCTCTCCACACTTTTCATCTGTGAACACAGCCTTTACATAGAATGTGACATCCTTGTCTCTCGGTTTGTCCTCAAAGTAAGAATATACCAAACCATTGCCATTTATTTCGCTTGAGTTTCCGAAAACCACACTTGCACTTCTATATGATACCCATTCTATTCCATCAACCGAATACATCCAATCCAAATCATACTTTGATTTTTTGTATTCGCCAGCACCTCCAGTAGGGGCTTTTACTACAATATTTGGAACAATGTCGTCAACACAGAATGAGTTGTTAGAACCTTCTTCTTTCCATTCCAATTCAGAAACACTTAAAGTCTTATATCTTTCAAGAGCCACCACATTAGAATATCGAGTATATGACTCTACCACTTCCTTCTCGTTGTAGATAGGAGTAGCGGTTCTTCTGATATAGTTTGTTTTCTTTGGATCAAGAACCTTTCTATAAGTTGCATACTTCAATGAATCTTCATACGCATTCTCAATAGGATTCCAACAATCGCAGGCTTCAGAACTATCTGTTGTGATTTCCCATCTGTAACGGAACATTCCAGTTCCACCCGATGCAGAAACATAATTTTTTATGTCTGCAAACTCTCCAGTTGGACATATCTGTTGGTTTGATCTAATACTTCCTCCATTGCTGACAGGATGAATGTCCAACTTCACCTCATAGAATGAAGGTTCAGTACAATAAGTTGTTCTATTATTCTTCCTTACCTCTTTAATTCTCTTATGGTACAAACGAGTAGAATAAGTCACATCTTCAAGATTTACAGATTTGGATTCACCTATCAGACCATTTTCATTCTTACTTGAATACCACTCGTCTGATATAGTTTTTTCTGTATTTGTAACCTTAATGTTGTCTCCCTCTTCCACATACTCATATCTCACCGTGTAGTTATCCTGGCTGTCTTCATCAAATGAGATTACAGTAAGGGTAATTTCATTTGTACTTAAAGAAGAACATCCGTCACTAATAGTAAATCTCACATACGTTGTTGTGTCGAGATCCTCAACGTAATACTTGTAATCAAAGCCGTCCTCATAAGTTATCGCCTCCGAAGTTTGAGCAAAATTGTCCTTTCCTCTTGACTCCTCCCAGTAACCATACAACTTTCTTCCGTCTTTGAACAACATTGCTCCGAAATTGTCAGCTGCGTAATAATAATCTTCAACATCACTGTCTGTTGAAAGAGTTATAGCCTCGCTCATATCCACTCCACCGCAATAAGCATACTCTTTTGACTCTATCACACCAGTAAGATTGTCGATATTACAATATCTAAGCTGAGGTGCAACGTTAATATATAGAGTATCGCTTTCCTTGATATATGGTTTATAATTACCATCTGGTTGCAATACGTTAACGCTTGCCTCTCTATACAACGCATAAGTCTTGATTCCATTACCATTTTCTTTGCCATTGGAAGCAACATTATTTCCAAATTTGATAGAATCAAGATCAAATACAGGAGAAGTAATCTGATAACCTTTATCATCGTTTACCGCAAATGTTTCTCCCTTCTCGATATAAAACCACTTGTATGTAATATCTGATCCTCCACTGGCAACCTTCTCATCAATGATTCGTCCTATCTTCTCTCCATGACAAATATCAATAGATTTTTGGTCTCCATATTTTTCAAATACAATAGTTCCAGCTGTGATTTTATCAATTCCTGTGACAAAGAAAGTGTCAGCCACACTTCGGCATCCTGCATGGTCTACCTTGTATATTTCAAATCTTTCTGTCTCATATCGAACGACCGGCATTGTTCCGAAATTCAAAAGTAGGTCATCTTCATTCTTCACTTCTGTCACATCACTCATACCTTCTTGATCAATATGAGATAACACATAAGACGCTACATGCTGCATACTTTTTACTGCGACATAAGGGACTTTGCCTTTTTCTGCAAACTCTGCGTGCATATACTCTTCTGCATCCATTTCAAGTTTGTCTCTAACGGCAAGGTCAATCTCGTATGTGTCGTTTACACCACACTCGTCTGTTGCTATTCTTCTGAAAGTTGTCTCTTTCGTTATCGCATCTAATTCAAGTGTTTCTGTAGACGAATAGATTTTCTTTTCGTCATTAACATCTATCCATTTGTAAGTCACATCCCCATAAGCAGACAAAACTTCACCTGCATTAAGTCTCACATCATCACCATAACAATACAAAGACTTGTCGCTTGTTGCTCGTGCGATCTTAAAGTTAGGATAAATAACCAACTTTTTCTCTTCTGTCTTTAATGATTTTATTGGATAACCTTCATTCGTAACCTCTGCATAGATCCAACATGTACGGTCAAGACCATTGATGTTATAAATCAAACCATCCTTTATGTCCTCGTCATAATTTGGTTTCAAAGCATATTTGAACCCGACTGTAGACGAATCGATTTTTTGGTATGAGTCCTCATCATCGTATCTATAGAACCATGTCGCTTTCATGCCATTCTTTGGCAATCCACCCTCTTTATAATCAAGATGAAGGTGTCCGCTTTGCTCGTCGCTGTTAGGACATCCATTCTCCAATCCAAGTTCAACTTTTATTACAATAGGAGCGATAAGCTCATATTCTACCTCTACCCTTTCGCTCTTACATCCTGTTTCTTTCATTACCTTCTCAACATATACTTTATGTTTGTCGAAAGAATAATCAAAATTAGGATGGCTTTCTCCATTGTTTGAGTCATACTTGAATACCTGTAACGCAGTACCCTCACTTTCAATAGGTTCTCCGTCTTCATTATAATAAACATACGAGTATGTTTTATCATCACTGTAGTTTACAAAGAATTTCACTTCAAAGTTGTCTTTGCTTTGCACCAATTTGTTAGACATAACCTTCACATCATTCGCAGTCAAATCCATACCCTTGTATGTTTTTGTAAGGAGAGTGTTTGATGTTGCAGTCTTTCCACAAACGTCTTTCATTACAGCTCTGAAATAAGTGCCTTTTATCATGGCAGATTCGCTGTATGCCAATGTAGAGACATCATTGTTTGCAGTGATTGCGATTGTTTCATCATCCGTCACACCAGCTTCAATATCGCTCCATGTCTTTGTGTCGTAACTTTTTTGCCAAACGTATGTGTTCTTTGCGTCAGTTACTCCAGTTGGGCTGCTCCATGTCGTTGTCTGTAATTCAAAATCAACATTTCCAGCATAACAGAAATCCATGTCTCCCTCAGTCAAACGAATATTAAGATTTGGTTTTGCCACATTTCTTACTTCGATCACATTAGAAGATTGCTTATATACCTTTCCGTCTTTTGTCAGACTAACCTCCAACTTATAATACTCACTTGAATTTTCATTATCAGTTGTTGTTATTCCAATCTCATTTTCGGTTTCTTTCAACGAGAACCAGTTTCCTCCTGATGTTTTTTTATACCATTGCAATTTATAGTCATCCACAACTTCTAAATTGAAGATGATTTCTTTATTCTGCAACTGCAATTTTCCTTCTCCACAGAAGTAGAACACATCACCTGCCTTTAGATAGTTGCCGGCTGTGTTTATGGAGATCTCATCAAATCCAACATTCGGACTTACATAGAAAGGGAATGTGTCACTGACACATGTTTTTGTCTTTGTCAAAGACAATGTCCTATAAACCCTTCCCTCCAACTGACCTCCATCCAAGTCGCTCTCGACAATATCGAAACTTGTTGACCACTCGCCGTCATAATAATGAGTCTCTATAAAATCACTTTTGTTAAAACTGAATGCCACTACATCTTGACCAAGATCGTTTTTGTCCGTCACCTTTACAGGATAATGAGTTTGTTTATCGCTGAACAAACTCTTGTTCAAGTCGGTTGGAGACACAGTGATTTTTTTTACCTCATTTAGATTTTTAGCCACATTGATGCTTGTTTTTCCGTTGAGGATATAGTTATCACATTTCTCACTTGTCATTTCAACGGAATATGTCACAGTGCCAGAAGTTTTGACCAACTCAGTCAAAGTATTATTTGACAGCAATGCAGATTCTATTTCGTTCTTCTTAAAACTTGTAATTTTGTAACCTTCAATAGGATCGACACTGACTTTCACTTCCTCCCCATAACACAATTCATCTTCTGAAACATTGATTGTTGGAGTTGATGTGCTTTTTTCAAGGACCGCTATTGATATAGTATCTCTTTTTACTTCACAGTTGTTTCCAAGTGTTCTTGTTCTGATGAAGTCATTTCCATTCAACAACGACACGCTGACTTTTGACGAAGTGGCATTTTGTATTGTCGCACCATCTGTTTTAGATTTCCATGCGTATCTTACATTTGCTTCATCATTGTCAAAATTATCAGATATTTCGTAGTCTTTTGACAAGCACACCAAGTTCTTACTATCCAAAGATCCTTTCAAATACAACTTTCTGTCTTCAAGAGGAGTCAAAACATTGCGAATCTTGATTGCCTTTGTTTCATCACATCCATTCAATGATCGTGTCACTGTTGCCTCCACGAAATCGGAACCTCCAACTGATGGCAATTTTACCTTCGACGTACCTTTCTTGTTTGCATAAACTATTGATCCAATTTTGTATGTGTACTTGGAAGTGTCGTCTATAACAGGAGTAATATCCAACTCTTTTCCAAACATTGGACAGTCATAACTGAAATCTTTGTCTGTGAAAGTCAAGTCTTCCTTTACTTTCAATTTCATAGAGTTTACAGCTTCAACACTTGCACCACAAAATTCTTGTGTTGCAGATATTGTAGCATCGTATTTGAATTTCCAATCCTTATATACAGAGGCTCCGATAATGGTTGTGTCTACCCTCGATCCATCTTCATACGTCTGGATTCTGTATGAAGTTTTTCCCAAACGGTTTTTTATGTTTGGCTCTGCACTTGAATTAACAATGTTAAATATTGGATTTTCACCGAAACATACATCATCTGCAGTCATTACAGAATCATACTTTGTAATGCTGAAATCTGGAGTTTTATAGACTTTGAATATAATTGGATTACTGATACTTACAAAATCTCCATTGCCCATAGTCACTTCACGCACCACCTCACAATCTTCTGTAATGTCGAATATGTCAGCAGGAAGACTATTGGTTTCGCTCTCTGATCCTATAATCTGACTTCCTTTGTCCTGACTTCCTACCGTTCTTCTTCTCCATTTGATTGTTTTGTCTCCATATCCTCCATCAATCTTTTCTGTTCCATTGATAATTGGATTTTTGTCTCCTTTACAAACATAGTAAGTATTGCTTGTTTGATTTTGTAGGTAAATAGTGTTTCCACTAATGTTGTCAACCTCTTCTATGATAACTGGTATTAGACTACCACCACAACCTTGGGATATTCCAAGATTAAACTTTTGCAAACTTATGTTTCTTTTGCCGACAAAATGATATGGGGCGATAGTCAAAGAACTTGTTATGTTTCTTTGAACACCTTCGTCATTTAAAACATATTTGTAATTAGCAGAGTTGCATCTAAATGTTATGTTGGTGTTCTTTTTGGCTTTTATATACAAAGTTCCATCTTCTATATATTCATAGGAACATCCTTCTATTTTCAATTCTTTTTCTGGCTCAGACACAACATTCTCTACCTTAATAGTTGTCTGATATTCTACATCATCTGTTTTGCACTCGTCATTTTCAACTTTGACCGTGTAAGTTGTGTTTTCTGATAGTACGTTCTCTATCTTCCACTTAGCTATAACCCCTTTGCCCAAGCTGTCGCTGATGATCTCTGTCGCTGATGGAGTTATTGAACACTTAAGAGTTGGATTGAAAACATCAGTTGAATATCTCTGAGACAATGTTATATATCCGTCAAACTCCTTCCCTTCACAGACCTTTTCAATAGTCGCATTCTTCTCATTCAAAACTGCCAATTTCATGTTTTTTGATGTAGGAGCAGTATATGGAATCACTTCATATATAACATTCTGCTCTGGTCTTACATCAGTGTCAAACAATTTCAAATATGCCTTAGGTCTGAAAAAGATTGAAGTTTTTACATTGTTTGCAGACAAAAATGCTCCGCTAACTATTAAATCAGTTCCATTATAAGTCACATAATCAGCATTTTTTTCAACATCTCTCCAAGTTTGACCACTCAATGAATATTCCCATTTGTATTGCAAATCATAATCTTTTTCACTGTACCCATTACCCAAAGTTGCAGAAATTCCATATAGTGTCACTTTACTATCTTCCTTGTCCATACAGACATACTGAATTTTATCCTGAGTATAGTGAACAGGAAAACCTTCCATTTTGACAATATCATAATGAACAAACTTTATAGAGTTAGAGGAACAATCATTTCCATTTTTAGTTATGTAATATTTCTTTAGGATCCAGGAATTTCCTCCTACCTCATCACTGCTCTCGCATCCTTTTTCAAAATCGTCTACACTTAATATGTTAGATGTATAAGGGAAATCCTTTTCCTCTCTGATATTGTTCCATTTGTGCGACTGGTTATCCACATAAGAGGATCCTCCTTTCTCCGAGTCTATATCTCCCACATAGTCTGTTGTATGATAAAACTGCACTTTGTGAGTTTTTTTATAGTCTTCGCTATTATAAATCACATATTGGTCTCCAACATTGGGTATTGAAGTTTCTGATCCCATTGCGATTGTACCACCTTTACATTGATATATCGTAATGGCATCAGCTTCTGCTTCTCCTTTTAATATTTTTGTTTCACTGCCAGAGTCTTGCCAAATTCTTTCATTAACATTTCCTGTAGACAAAGTCTGTTTTTTTAATTCAAGACTCATATCCCATGTCAATCTGAATTTCACCCTTAGGACTTTCTTATCTCGTTGGCTTTCAGTAATTGGAATTTCAAAATCTGAATATACACTTTTTATGCTGAGTGTAGACTCATAAGCTGGACTCTTATACAGGGTTCCTTCCCAACCATCAGGTGCATTTTCTAACGATCTCCATTCACCCTCACCGTATCTAAGAAAATCTTCCCATTCTTCATCTTCCAATTTATACTGCCATCTGAGATTATATTTCAAAGATGTAACAGAACTATGAGAAAACGCACCACTTTGTCCTATACATAATAAAGTTGTTTTAGGAGAAAGGACACGGACGGTCACAAATTCATCTTCTGTAGATAACAATTCTATGCTTGTAATTTTGGGCTCCACTGTGCTAAACTTAAATTCTGCGTCATGAGATTCTCCTCGTGATCTTTGACTGTTTACGTTAAGCACACATAGTTGCATCACCAGCAGAGCCAGCAACCTTAATGTTTTTTTCATACTTTTTTATAAAAGGTTAATTGTAATGTTTTTATTTGTTCCATACATATCTGAATCCTAAATAGAAATTTGGTTTCAGATAATTATTGTCATTACCGAACAAAAGGTATTCCTGCCCTCCGAGAACTATGGAAAATTTCGTTGTTGGATAAAACTCTATGAGTCCTCCTACATTTGCACCTCCTACAATTCCGGATTTTTCGGCTTCAAGAAGTTCACACGTCCACTTGTCATATCCTACGTTTCCCATAATGTCCAGATCTATGAACATCCAAGTTTTGGGATGAAAACACATTATGTCAAGTCCTGCTCCAAACAAAAATATATTGCTAAAGTCGGAATAGCCAAATGTAGCTCTTTCCATGTCAAGTTGACACAATAAAGAAGTTCTTTGATTGAAACAACGTTGATATTCAAGACCGACATCAAATTTGTTTTTTGTTCCTTTTCCGAATCTTGCTCCGACGGATTGTTGTCCTTTCGTATGCAATAGACTTATCTTCTCATGCTCCGCATATACAGATGTCAATGAGAATAATGCGATTAAAATTGAAATTACTTTTCTCATGTTACTATTCTATGTAAATTTTTTCCGTTTTATAATCACTCCACAATCCGTACTCGTCCTTACAACGAACTGATATTGTATGCTCTCCCTTTGACTGGAAAACATGATAAACCTCGTTTTTTGTTGTAGGCGTTATAAAATCAACTTCCTTGTTTTTAAACTCTTTTTGGACTTCTTCTTTACTCATTCCAAATGTAAACCAATAAAAGCATTCTTCTTCTATTCCGTGCTCCATATGTGGTCTCACAAACCAGTCATAATAAAGATAACCATCCAAAATATTCTCCATTTCTCCTACATTTCCGTTCATATGATGTTCAGTCAACGTCTTGCTTCCCAATTCAAATGGAATGTAGTCAAATACATATGACCATTTTTCAATCTTATGACCGTCTGGATCAACTCCTCCTACAGTTATTTTGTACTCATTTGTTTCACTGTTTACACAAGTCGCTGTTATTTCCGGCACAGGCTGTCTATTTGGTTTTATTTTTACCACTACATAATCCGTAGTGCTTACCCCTATCTTGTTTTTAGCTGTAAGAGAATATCTTGCTGACACTTCTTTTGAAAAAGGTATGTCATGAAGCAGCGTGGTTTTTGTAGACGCTAACCTACATCCTAAAATCTCTTCTGTATTTGAAAGTGCGACATTCTCTGTAGGTGTTGCATGTCTTATCAAATCGTGCAGATAACTACCTGCCATTCCAGGATTCTTTCCTTCCTTTAGACTATAAATAACCTTCCCTGATGACACAAATCTTTTAAGTCCAGGTCCATAATTCTGACCATAAACAACATAATCCGACAATGTGCCCAAATCTATTGGAGACCCTAAATTATACAAGTTCATGCTTGTTGCCATAAGCCCATTTATACAACCTTCTTTTCCAAAGTAATACAATAGTTCTTCTGCATATACTCCGTTCCTCTCATTATCGGCAGGGAAGCTTTCCAACTTAAACTCATATGTGCACTCCTTACCATAAGCGTCACTAATCGCAAAATTCAAAGTGTCTGGCTTTCCAAACCCCACCTCTACGATTCGGTATCTCTTTCCATCCCAGTATTCACTGTTCATGGTATCATTAGTTGTTGTCATGTCAACAACTGGTTCCTCCCCATGTTCAAGGAAGTAATCGTCTCTTGTGTCACACGCACTGAGCGACGCAAGAATGGCTGTCAGCCATAAAAATCTCGTAGCTTTCATTATGATTTCATTTTCATTTTAAGTCTTGAATCAGCATACATTTGGGCGTACTTCAAAATTTCCATAAAGGAAAGAGGTTCGTCAAGCGGAAGATCGTCAATAATCAACTCCTTGTCTTCCTCTGTTAGCTTCTCGCCAGTGTTTCGCTCATACATTGCGAATGCCCTTTTCTGGCTCTCACTCCATACTTTTGCCATAAATTAATTTTTAAATTCAACATTATTTTGATGTATCTTTTATTACTGACAAAGATACTATTTTTATCGCTGATTTGCAATAAATTAGACTTGTTTTTATCAAACATTCCGCACATTTTTCCATCCTATTATATTATAATATAATACATTTGTCAGATGCCCTTGCCTTTCTTTTTCTCTGGCTTTTTCGCAGTCTTGTCCACAGCCTTTTTTTCTTGCTTTTTAGGCTTTTTCATCGGTCCGTCACAGATTGCGACACGCATTCCTGCCCTTACAAGTTCAGGAAGGTATGTGTCAAGTTTGGTGTGGTGGAAACACTCTCCCTTCACCAGGACGCCTTTCTTGGCTTCAAGTCTGGCTTCCTGCAGTTTTTCCCTTCCAAGCACTTCCTCTGCCTTGTTAGCGTCGTCCGCAATGGTTGTGTAGAAATCCCCCATTCTGAACAATACCATGACGCTCTGGTCTCCTGCCTTTACCTTTTCGTATGTCTCCATCATCGAAAGAGTCTCTTCCTTCTTTTCTTTAGCCGGCTTCTCCTTCTTGACTGATGTCTGCTTCTCCTTTACAGCATTCTCTTTTACGGCAGTCTGTTTCTGCGGTTCGTTTTTGACCACTTCTTGCGAGACACGGCTGGCTCTCGCTTCCGATTGTCTCTGGCGAAGCCTTTCCTGCACCTCCTCTGGCTTGTTTCCCATCACAATCATGGCGCATATTTCGGGCGGCATTTTCGATTTCTCGTCAAAATTGATAAGCGCGGGGTACTGCCAGTTGCCTTGTGCGTCCTGTTGTCTGATGTTTTCGTATGTGCCGTTAAGACGTTGAACATAGTCTTTGATCACTGCCCTCGCCTCCTTGCAGATGAACCACGGAACTTTGATCTGCGCGTTCTCACCTTCCATCGTAAATTTAAGGTCTTCTCTTTTGCCAGCTCTTTTCGAAAAGATCTCATTCAGACTTTTCTCGTTCTCTTCCACGATTTCCTTTGCGATAACAATGCTCTCATTCCATGTGATACCTTTGTCTGAATACAGTTCAATCTTGCTGTTGTTCAGCCTCTGCTTTTCGAGTAGACTTCCGTACCTTTCAGTCCTCACAATCTGTTGACGGATATTCTTGTTCCCCAAAATAATTTCCGCCTCGTTATGCGTCATCCCCTCAATACCGTTCCTATACTTGGTACTGAAATATCTTTCCAGGCATCCGTCACATTCGGCAAGGTCAACTCTCTTCATTTTTTCGATCTGTTCAGATGATATTTCAAGACGTTTCCCCGAAATGCTCGACGCAATAGTCGCAACCGCAGTAACCTTGCCCCCATTACCCTCAATGTAATTTTTAAGGCTGTTGATCGTGACACCAGAGGTAAGCACATCGTCCACAATTATGTAGTCTTTGCCTTTGGCTATCTCTCCGTACCATTGAGGCAGAGGATTCATTACACGATCCACTTGTTTGGCGTCTGTCAGTTTGTAATTCTTCTCGCAGTAAACGCCCATGTTCACCTGCATACCTCCCAGTTCAGAGAGTTTCAACGCAAGGGCGATAGGGAGCTGGTTCTTGCTCTTTGTCCTGTCCTCCCCCATTATAGGGATAAGGACAGCGTTCTTGTTCTCCAGGATGCCTGCGTAGTCCTTGCCGTCACCGACAAGAGCGTCTATGACCTGCACCGCGCTTTCATAGCTTCCGTTCTCCTTCGCCTCCTTATATCCTGGTTTTCGCTTCATGGCGGTTATTGATCGGGGGGACACAGCCTCCCCATTGTATTTCTCTTCAAGATTCTTCCAGTTTATTCTTTCCATGACGTTCCGTTTTTACTTTGACACACCTTTTTTCTTCTGAGGAAACTGCTTTTTCACACTCTTCTGTGACTGTGAGTTTCGCTTCTCCTCATTTTTGACTGAGGTTTCCGCTTTCTGCGACTTCTCCGTCCTGGTCTCCTTTATGGTCTGAGCGACAACCTCAGGTTTCTCCCCCATCACAAGGCTCACGCACACCTTTGGGTTAGCGAGCGAATCTTCCGCAAATCTCACGGATGACATTCCGTATTCGGCTTTCGGTATGTATTCGCCACCAAGTTTCTCCGTGTACTCCCTGATCTTTTCCTTCTGAGTCTCGCCCAGGGAGTCTGAGATCATAACCCTTTGTTCCTGTCCGATAGGCTTCGTTGTCTCCATGATCTCGGAAATCTTGCTTACAGCCTCCGCAAACTCGTTAAGGAACTGGTCTCTTGGTTCAACCCTTGTCTCGCTCTCGTATTTTTTAGTGAATTTTGCCATAGCGTTGTCTTTTAAGCACAAAAAAAGGAAAGGGAGCAGTGCGGAAACACCCCCCTCTCCCTCGTATAAATGAAAATTGTGTCTTCGGATTATAGTTTTGGACCCTTCTTCTGCTGTGGCTTCGGAGTCTGAACCTTTGGTTGCTCGATCTTTGGTTTTGCCTCAGGCTTCTGCTCCACCTTAGGCTGTTCCTGAGACTGAGACTTAGCCTGGTCTCTTGCCTGTTTTCTTTCCTCGGACTCTTTGGCTCTCTCCTTGATTGTCTCCAAAAGCTTGACTGGATCATCGCCCAGGATGAATCTTGCGCAGATGTCAGCGGAATATGCGTTTCCTTTTCCGAACTCGATCTGCGCAGGGAAAGTCTGCTTCTCAGTGCCGTCGGCAAGTTTTGTCACCACCTTCATGTTCTGATAACTGCCTCCAAGCTTCTTTGCGTATTCCTTCAAGGCTTCTCTCTGCACTTTGGTGAATGTTGGCGGAATCTTCACAAGAGTGTGGATTTCCTTCTTCGTGTTCTCGGCACCAGTGGCGTCAACTCTGAAAGTTTTCATTTCAAGTTTTTTTCTCGATTGCCATTCGGGGGCGTTCTCAAACGCATCCTTCATCTTCTTCTCGTTGTCCTTAACGATGCCCTCGACTCTTGCGATAGCCTCCTGCAGGCTGACCTTCTCAAAAGTGTCGCCCTCTATTCTCGAATACATTGTTGTAGTCTTGTTCCCCGATGTATAGGATTGCCACTCCTGTTTCTGCTGAGTCTGAGCCTCTGGCTGCTGCTGTGGCTGTTCTGTTTGCTGAGCGTTCTGCTCCTTATTCTCTTCTGCCATAACTCTTATTTTTTATTAAACGGTAAATTGTAATAGGCAAAGCGTCCCGACAACCATGATGTCTAAGATTTTTTGCGAAAGCAAAAGTAAAGGCATTTTTTGAGAAATCCTAAACTTTTTCAAAAAATTTTCGCTTTCGACGCAGGTTTGCCCGGCACACAAAAAAATCCCCACCACTTTCCGTGATGGGGACTCATACTGTCCTCGTCAGACTTTCCGTCGTCAGAACGCCTCCTTATCCTCCCTCTGTTTTCTGACCGCCAAGAAATTGTCGATCATCTGCTGTCCGTGTCGAAGGAAGCCCTCGTAGTTCTCGTCGGTCATGCACTCCATAAGCGCGTAGCTCTCGTTCGCCTCCTCCACATTGTTTAGCTCGCTCATATATTGGGCGTACCCCTCTAAATGAAGTCTCAGATGCTCTTTCTCACCGCACGTCTTCTTGATCACATTCTTCAACGCTTCCAAAAACGGCTCGATGTTGTCGGGATCGTTCACCTTCTGTATCTCGATAACGGAATGGATGTCCCTATAGAACATGAACTGGCTTCTTATGAACTCCAGTTTCTCCCTGCCGACAGTCACTTTCGATCCAAGAAGATACTCGAACGGCGTGATGCCCTCGTCCTCGTCAGCGTTGTAGTCGATGAAGTTGGAGATGCTCTCAAGCTCAGCGAAGGACTGGTCCATCTCCTGCATGTCCTTGTTAAGGGCTTGCATCAGCCCATTGTCCTGTATTTTCTCCACAAAACTTTCTGGTGTGTCAAGAAGATCCATCACCTTCTCTTTGAAATCAAGGACAGCCTCTCTCGGAGACTCCTTTAGGAACCAGTCTCTAAGCGGTTCCAACTGATACTTGTAATTCAATGACATAATATATAGTTTTTTTTGTTTCACATTGTTTTTCCGGCAGTTTTGAGGACTGCCCATCCTCTATACGCCAAGCCCCTGCGTCTTCGCCTTCGGCTTTCGCAGTGTCTGGCTTTGTTTAGTTTCCTCCGTCCTCGTGAACTCCTTGGGGTTCACTTTAAGGACAGGCTTCACGCCCCTGCCCTTTTTTTCCAGCTCCATGCTGATCTCGGCTGTGTAGGGCTTGCATGTACCTTCGGTGCAGTCCGTGACGGTTATGGTCTCGCCCCTAAGAAGGGCTTCCTTCTCCTTTTCCGTCAGAGAGTGACCTTTCACGTTCCCTGGCATTCCGTCCATGATCTTCCTCCCGATGTCCCGTCTCATTCCACCGCCAAGCGGAGTCTCCTCCGTCAAGCCCATGTCCCTCCTGGCTATCTCCCTCGCAGTGAGCTGTCCGGGTTTCTCCTGCCAGTCGTTCTCGTACCTTCCCATGAACTGCTGGTACCCCTCTCCAAATTTGAACTCGAAGGTCAGCCTCTCCCCTGCGTCCTTCCTCGCCTTTGTGTCGGCAAGCTCGCCTCCGCATTTTTCGCAGAGGATTCTGTAAGCCTCCCTCTCGATGTCGCTGAATTTCCCTTCAAGCGTCACCCTTGTCCTCCAGTCTCTGACCTCCTCCGGGCGGTGGTCATGGTCCACCTTGACCTTCCCCTGCTTCCACAGGTCGCCTGTCCTTTCCCACATCTGTCCGACAGTGGGTTCTTCGGATTCATAGATTCTTTTTTCTTCCATGCCTTTAAGCTTTATGCCCTATCTGCCAAGTCCGTGCTTCTGGACGTTCATCCTCTGCTGTTGCTGGCTCTGCTTGTGCGAGACCTCGTTTCTTTTCGTGAACTCACTGGGATTCACGCTCAGCACAGGCTTCACGTTCTTGCCCTTCTTCTCCAGGTTCATGTGAACCTCCGCAGTGTACGGAGTCTTCGCCCCTTCCGTGCAGTCCGTGAGAACTATCGACTCCCCTTTCAGAAGAGCTATCTTCTCCTGGCTTGTCAGCGAGTGACCGTTGACCTGCTTTGGAAGGTTTGACTCCCTTACGGCGCACCACGCTATCCTCTCGTTCGAGTCCATGTAGTGCAGAAGGTATTTGCCCTGGTCGTTCTGAGCGAGTCTTCTCGCCTCTTCGGGGATGTTCGCCTCGTCCTTCATCTGTATGTCGCCGACCATGACTCCGAGCTTTCCGCTCTTCTCCCTGTTCACAGCCATGTCGAACTCGAAGTGACCGACAGCTTCAAGCCTTACCTTCTCTCCGTTGAGGAGTTTCTCGAAACGTCCGTCCTCCTTCATTCCCTGCACATCCTGCCCGTACTTCTCCAGAGTCTTCTCCAGACGAGAAACCTCTTTCTCCAGTATGTCCTTGCCGAGTCCGCTAAGAAGGACCGTCTTCTCCAGCTTCTCAATCGCCTCTATCCTCTGCTCTTCCTCAGGCGTCATCTTCGGCTCCTGCTCCTCTTTCTTCTCCTGTTCAACCTTCTTTTCCTCCTCAGAGATTTTGTCAGCCACTTCATCAAGCCTCTTTTCCGTTGACTCAGCCTTTTCTTTCAGGCTCTGCAGGTCAGCCACCGTCTGGGTGGTCTCCTTCTCGCCTCCGCTCCTCTCTATCTGGCGGTCGATGCTTCTCTTCATTTCTTTTAGTTCCTCCCTTATAAGGGGAAGATCCCTTTTGTCCGCAGTTCCTTCGGCTATACTCTCGATCCTCTTTCTGATCTCCTCCTCCCTCTTCTGCTCCTTCTCCAGCGAGAAGGTCTTCTCCACCACGATGGTGTTCTCGTCAATGCCAAGATCTTTCTTTAGATTTTCACTGTCAGTTCCAAGCACCTTTCCTTTGGCATAAGCCATGCTTCCCGAAAGTGTGAGCACCTTCTTTTCCTCGTCGTATTCCATTGTGACGTTCGGGTGTTCCGGATCATACGATGTCTTTTTCACAAACTCTTTGATGGCTGCCAACTCCTCTTTCGAGAACTCTCTTTCCACAGTCACCTGGTCTCCGTACCTTTGCCACTCGCTGTTTTCCCAGCTCTGGGATTTCAGACTTCCGTCCTTCTCGTAGCCTCTGAACTTCTCCCACATCTGACCGACAGTGATGTCCTCCTTGAACTCGATCGTCTCCTCCTTCACAGTCTCAGACTTTGCCTCGTCAGCCTCTTTCTTTTCCCCGGAAACGCTCTGCTCCTGGCTTTGCTCCATCTTCTGGCTGTAGCCCTTGCCTACTCCCTCGCCATAGCACTTCTGCATCACAGGCTCGCCCACGTTCTCGTCAAGATACTCCCTCTTGTTCTCGGCTTTTCCAAGCCCCTCCTCTATCTTTGAGAATGTCTCCCTGTCCGTGTCATAGACCGTGGACTGGCTCTTAACGTCTGTCATTTCGCTTCTGAACGCCTCGTCCTTCGCAAGGTTCAGCCACTCTTCCTTGTCCTTCGCCACATACACCTTCTCTCCGCTCTCGTTCTCGATATGGAATATCTTCACGTCACCTTCCTTGTACTCCAGTCCGTTGAGCAGGTTCGCAACAGCGTCGTTCCTCTGCCCCATTTCCTTCTTCAATATCTCTCCGTCAAGATACTTTGCCTCTCTCACAAGCTTCTCCTTGTTTCTCGAATACACCGTCATGAAGCTTCCGAGGAACGCAGTCATCGGATCCATAGCCTCCTGCTTTATCCTCCTCCACTCTTCCGTCACATCCCTCTGGTCTTCAAGCTGCTCATACCTGTATTCCCTTATCTTGTCGTTTATATGTTCAAGGAACTCCCTTCTGAACACGTTCAGCTCAGGTGCCACGTCTCCGTCATCCTTGTGCATTGCGATGAACTTCAACTGCTCGATCGTGAACTTCTCGCTGTTCCTCGCCTTTTCCGCAAGCGCCTTGATCTTCTCGTTCAGATCAGCGTCTATCGTCGTGCTTCTCGTTGTGGTGGTCTCCGTTCCGTCCTCGTTCTTCTCCACACTCGTATATACCCTCGTGTAGCCTCCGCTCTCCTCTTCCCACTCGAATCCGTTTCTTCTCTTCATATAACTCTTTTATCTTCGGTTTGTAATAATTTTTTCTCCCTTCTCACCCCTTTTCCTGGGTGACCAGGCTCGCCTACACTTTCCCTTTCCTCCTCTTCCATTTCCTTTTCCCTTCCTTCACCTCCTTTTTCAGCTGGCGTAGCCAGTGACTCACTATGAGGTCACTCAGCTTTTCCACTCCCCCTTTTTCTTCGGTTTTGCGTGGGTTTCGCTCCTTTCCGCCCCTTTTTTCAGCTGGTTTACAATTTTCCGTTCCAGTTATGGAAGCTGGTTTACACTGATTATTTTCTTCACTAAGTTCTTCTCTATCAGTCGCTTGAAGTCCTTTTGCTCCTCTTTTTGTTTTCTTTGCTTTTAGACTTCTTTCAGCTTCTTTTTCTTGAAGGAAACTTTTTGCAAGGGTTTCTTTTTCAAGGATGAAAGTCGTTTAAGGCGTTTCTTTTTCTCTTTTAACTTGTTGTCTATTAGTTGTTTCAACTTTATTTTTTTCTGTACCGTCCGTCTCACTTTCCGCAGGGCTTTCTCTTTCTTTTTCAGATTTTTTTCGTTCTGTTCCATTTGCGGCTTCACTTTCACTGCCATTTTTAACCTTTTGGTTTTCATTTGGTTATTTAGCACCTTTTTCATGAATGAAAGCTGTTTTACAGGTTTCTTTTTCACTTCCAAGAGTGTTTTTTTTACCATTTTTACCTTTTTTTTCGGTTTCAGCAGATCCGTTTCTTTCACCGCCAGCTCCTGTTTCGGTTTCTGTTCCAGACGCACTTTTTTTTCCTCTAACAGATTGCCTTTCTTTGTTTTGACCTTATGTTTCAGTTTTCATAGTTCCAACTTTTTTTAGTTAAAGATTAATTGTAATAAATTTTTTTCCCCTCTTTTCTTTTGGGGCTTCCCCTTCGGGTCGGAGTATTCCAGGCTCGCTGTCCGCTCGGTCTCTTGGGGAGACTGCCCTCATGGAGGGCACCTTCCATGTTCCTAAGCCGGATCTTTTCCGCGCACCGTGGCTGAGCCGTCCTCCCTTCCCCGACTGATCGGAGGGAAATGTTAAAAAAACGGTAGTCCGTGCTCACGCATGAGCTACCGTATAAACTTTATTGTTTTACTTAATTTTACACTACAAATATAGTGTTTTTTAATGAGATACGCAATTTTTCAAGGTCAAAAATCACCCCTTCCCGACAAAAAAATCACCGTTCCGAAACCCTGTTTCCTTCCTCCTGGGGAACACCCCCGAAACGCCGCAGGCTCGCCCCTCCCCTTGAAGAAAAAGCCCCGACTTGCAGGCTCGTTTTTTTTTCACTTTTTAGTATTTAATTTGCTGATTATTTGGCAGTTATCCGAAATTTTGCTATATTTGTATATGGAAATGGGGGGCTGCCACCTTTCCTAATGTTAAATTTAAGTTTGTTTTTTTATTCGGTGTCTTATGAAGATTTACATGCTTTCTTTCGTGTTCGGCTCGCTTGCCAAACTCAACTCGGCTAAGAAAAGGCTTAAAGGCTCGCCTTTCTTCTTTCACATTTCATCCCTTTGGTCTCTCTCCCTTGCGTCTTTCGCCAAGGAGCATTTCACCTATTCGGATTCCGACACTTGCGTCAAGCCTTTCTACCTTGACTTTGAGAAGTGGGAAGAGTTCCACAAATCCTTTCTTGAAACCAAGATTGACTTCTGACACCGGTCGGCTTTATTGTTTTACTTGATTTTATTTGTTTTATTTGTTTTACTTAATTTTATGCGGTGGGGTTCGCCCCGTCGCTTTTTTCGCCGTCATCCTCCCCCTGCGCCAGAGCCGCTTTTCCACAACGCCACAGCCGTCCTTTCCTCCAAAGGGAGACCTTGCCTTATCCCCATCCCTCTCCTCCAACGCAACAGCGTGCCTGGCTTATGATCCCGCCCTTGAAGGAAAAGCCCCGTCCTGCAGGTGCGTTTTTTTGCCACTTTTTTAGTATTTAATTTGCTGATTATTTGGTATTTATCCGAAATTTTACTATATTTGTATATGGAAATGAGGCAGTTAGCCCCTTTCCCTATGTTGTTTTACTTTAATTTTACTCTTATGGCTAAAACCAATCTTGTCGGCTATGCCGAGACTTTCGGGTGGAACTCGCTTTCCAACTCCGAGCTTCTTTCTATCGTCACTGGCAACGAGGAGAACGCCCTTCTTCTCAGCGACTATTTCGAGTACGGAACTCCCTCCCTCGCCAAACTCGCAGAGTTTGAGGGCATCGGGAAGAAGACCGCCGAGAAAATCAAGGCTCTCCACACCCTTTTCACTCGCAAGAAGACGGACGCCCCCTGCAAGGTTCAGTGTTCAGCCGACATCTACAACTACATAGCGCCCGTTTTCGACAACGCCACTTGCGAGGAGGTGTGGCTCATGCTCATTGACGCAGGATGCAGAATAACCAGGAGAATACTCCTCTCCAAAGGCTCTCTTGACTGCTCCCTTCTTGATGTGCGCATGATTGTCAAGCACGCCCTTGACAACAACTGCACCCATGTCGCAATAGCCCACAACCACCCTTCTGGCGTGGCTAAGCCATCCTCTTACGACATTGAGTCCACCGCCGAGATAGTCCGTGGCTGCAGGCTCATGAGAATCCGTCTTATCGACCACCTGATAGTCACAAAGGACGGCTACTACTCTTTCGACGACAACGAGAATCTTGACTTTCAATAGTCCTATATAAATCCTTTTATATCACCAAGGCGGCACTCTGCGAAGAATGTCGCCTTTTTTCCGTATATTTGCGTCCGTGGAATATTTTCTTAATCATCCCCTTTTGTGGGGTATTAAACGTATTTGTATTGTTTTATTTGCCCCACTTGCCTGTGAAGAGCGTGGGGCTTTTTCTTTTCCCATTTTTTGCATATCTTTGCTTGAAGTTCACTTCCCCTTATTCGGGGAATTTTATTTTACCAGTCGTGAGCCTTTTGCGTGAGCATCCGGCTCACTCTTTTTTTCTGCCACAGCAGGCTTGATCACTGCCCCAAACGCCATAGCGTGCCTGTCCTCATTCCGTTTCCGCTTAGCGGTCGCGGCTGGTCACATTCCTCCGCAAAGCTCGGAGTGTCGCCAGCCACCCCTCCAACGCAACAGCGTGCCTGGCTTGCCCCCCATGCCTTTCCAACGCCATAGCGTGCCTGGGCTTCTGATGTCTCCCTTGAAGGAAAAGCCCCGACCTCCTCAGGTGCTTTTTTCGCTACATTTTTAGTATTTAATTTGCTGATTTCTTTGCAGTTACGTTATTTTTTGCTATATTTGTGTATGGGAATCAGGCAGTTAGCCCTCCCCTCTTTGGTACAGTTTTTAACTTTAATTTCTAATCTTATGTTAGTTTATTATGGTAATTGGCGTTGGGAATCCATGAGTGAGTTCATGTCCTACACACAGAAGAATAAAGTTGGTTTGATGATGGTCTATGAAAATTGGTCTGCCTCTCTCTATATACCTCAATACCTCATGATGATTGGTCATGGCATATTCTCATGCCACGACCTTCCTAAAATTTTGGAGTTGATGTTGGATTTTGTCAAAAACTCCGATAATTGCGAGATTTACAAAGAATCTTTCTTGCAGATCGTCAATACTGGTTTGTTTCGTGACGCTGTAGGCAAAATCGTTGACTCTTACGATGACATGATTGATGTGAAACCGAATACCGATCTTTCCTTACTTTAATTTTCTATTACGATGGATGAAGATTTTGAAAGATGGTTTCGATTTGAATGTTGCTATACTTGTAAGTTTGGTATTGTGGACATAGGTGTAAGAAAATATATCTGCCAAAAGAAAAATCAGGTAATTGCAGATATGAAGCATCAGTTTTCTGTCCATAAACCTACCGATTGCAAGGATTGGACTGATTGCAAGGAGTAACCACCGAACACTAATCATTCCTTACTTATTTTTTAGTATTTAATCTGCTGATTTCTTTGCAGTTACGCAAAAAAATTTGTATATTTGTGTATGGAAATGAGGCAGTTAGCCTCTTTCCCTTACTTATTGTCTTACTTAATTTTCTTCGATATGGAAAAGGAATTTGAACTTTGCCGTAAATCCGTCTTCAAAGGCAATGACGGCTATATGTACCAGGGCAGACTGAAAGTGATCTTCAAGGGTTCACTTGAACTTTGCAAGGAGCATCTTTTTAGAATCCACGGCAGACGCGCCTCTAACGAGGCTACTTTCGACTGCACTCAGGTTTGCGACAACTCGTTCTCCTGCTCCGAAAACAACTTCCGTTACACATACTACATCCACTGACTATGATGACTTACAAAGAAGCTAAAGAGTTCGTCAAAAAATGGAATATAAACGAAGATTGGCGAATCAGTGACATCGTTCAGTCTGTCTGCGCGGATAGGAATATTTCAAGATTCTATTACGATGACAAAGAAGTGATTAACGATGTCAGCAAAATCCAAAGGGTTTTGATAAAAAAATGGCTTGACCCTGAGGACAGGATTATATAAAACCTATGGTTCTTTATTTATTTGTTTTACTTGATTTTTACATCTATGGCACAAAATTCGTATCTTGTCGGAATAGCCGACACTATCCTTCACCAAATAATCGCAGGTGTCGGAATAAGCACCTACTGGTCTTGGGGAGTCGCTAATGTCGGCGCCGCTTATTTCAAGGATCAGCCCTCTCTCCTCCTCGCAGTCAACGGTCTCCTTCACAAAGGTCTCGCCCTCGTTTCTTACGACGATTCATCCGACACTTATGTAGTCCGTCTTTTTGACAAGGACGGAAAGGAGACTCGATGCGTGTCCGACCTCTATTGCGACAATATCGGGGAAGCCCTCGACAGCGTTGTCGAGCGTGATCCTGAATGGTCTCAGGAGGAGTATGCCGAAAGGCTTGAAAACCTCCCTCCAAACGAGAAGCCTTTCGACAACGTGGAGGTCAACGTGATTGATGGGTACGGCACTCTCCTTTCCATTTCAAACTTTTGATTCTTTCGGTGGGGCTTGCCCCCACCCCCCTATTTTTATTGTCTTACTTAATTTTCTTTGCGATGAAACAAACATTGGCGTTTGAGAACGCTATCAAAAAATATCTTGACGAGTTTGCGTCAAATGACTCCGTGTTCGCCCTCAAATATGCGAACCCCGACAAATCGATCTCCCAATGCTGTGACTTCATTGCGTCCGAAGTCCGTAAAATGGGCGTGTGTGGTCTTGAAGACTCCGAGGTCTACGGTCTTGCCGTACATTACTATGACGAATCTGATGTCAAGATCGATCAGAATGTCAACTACCAAGTCACTTGCAACTATCATGTCGAACTCACAGACGAGCAGAAGGAGGAAGCAAGGGCAGAGGCTATGAAGCAGTACCAAAAGGCACTGTATGACCAGATGGTCGCTAACAACCTCAAAGCGAAAAAGACTTCCTCAAAGGAGTCGGCAGACAACGAACAGAATCGTCCAACCCTTTTTGACTGACCTATGACACCGAGAACTAAAGTGGAAAAAAGGGTTTGGGAACTGTCTTCAAGACTCCCTTCCTTATCCCCCTCGCAAAGGGATTGGGCTGTAAAAAAAATTGACCTCCGCTTCGCCTATGTGAACAGGCGTAACTCCTGGTGCGGTGAGTGCGGTCAGCCCCTCGGCATTTCCGTCAAGACTCGCCTTGTCGACATCCTCGACGATGACAACAAGACTACGGTCTGCCCTCACTGTGGCAAGCACCTCGTTGTAAAGGAAAACTCCGTCGGTTCGGTCCACTATGACACCGCCTATATGACTGTCGTGACAACGTGTTCCGGCTATCAGGTCTTCCGTCACTTTTGGATCAAGAAGGAGTCGGCAAAAAACCGTGATGCCGTTATCTCCGTGCTGGAGGCTGTTCAGCACTGGATCGGCGAGGACGGAAAGACCACCATCGTCGCAAGAGACCAGGCGTTCATGGGGGCGAGGTGCAATGACGGTTGGAACTTCGACAAGCCCATGTCCGTCAAGCACAAAGCCCCTTCCTACTACGGATATGACATCTACGCAATCAATCCCGACTTCTACTGCCCTCGCACAAGGGTTATTCCTGTCCTTAAAAGAAACGGATTCAGCGGTGACTTCTTCGGCATCACTCCTTCCGTCCTCGCTTCAAGGCTTCTGACCGACCCTATGTGCGAATGCCTCGCAAAGACCACCCAGGTCTCTATGCTCAAAATGGTCTGCGGTTCGGAGTCCGAAATCCCTTATATGTTCGCAGTCAACATCTGCAACAGAAACAAATACATCATCAAGGACGCTTCTCTTTGGGTTGACCTTCTCCGTGCCCTCGAATATCTCGGCAAAGACCTCCACTCCCCTCACTATGTCTGCCCTTTTGACCTAAAGGCGGCTCACGACAAGTTCATCGCCCTTAAAGATCAAAAGGAAAAGAGGAAGGAGGATGAGCAGCGTCGCCAGGAGGCACGCAAATGGGAGTCACGTTACAGGACAGACAAGGAAGACTTCTTCTCCCTCGCCTTCAACAACGGAACTGTCTTCGTCAGACCTCTTCTCTCCGTTGCCGAATTTGAAGAGGAAGGCACCAAGATGCACCATTGCGTCTATGCGAGAGGTTATTACAAGGAAAAGGATTCCCTTATCCTCACAGCAAGGGACATCGACGGCAACAGGCTGGAGACCGTGGAGGTCAGTCTTAAAGGGTTCTGCGTAGTCCAAAGCAGAGGTGTCTGCAACTCGCATACCGACTTCCACGATCAGATCGTCAGCCTTGTCAATGACAATATGCTTTCCATCAAGAAGATCATGCGTAAAAAGAAGATGACGGAGACCGCTTCCCAGGTCAGAGTCTCCGCCTGATCCGGACAGTCCTTCGGGGCTGTCCTTCTTTTTTCCTGGTCGCCCCATCCAGCTTCCCCTAAAGGAAAACCTTGCCTTTCCAACCTCTTACCCTTTGCCAGAGCAAGCCCATCACCTAACCCCAACGCAACAGCGTGCCTGTCCGTATTCAGTTTCCGCTAAGCGGTCGCAGCTGATCACATTCCTCCGCAAAGTTCGGAGTGTCGTCAGCACACCTCCAACGCCATAGCGTGCCTGGGCTTCTGATGTCTCCATTGAAGAAAAAGCCCCGTCCCTGCAGGTGCGATTTTTTACTACATTTTTAGTATTTAATTTGTTGATTTCTTTGTAGTTACGCAAAATTTTTGTATATTTATGTATGGAAATGAGGGAGTTAATCCCCTTTCCTTAACTTTATTTGTCTTACTTAATTTTTACGCAATGGAAAACAAAAAGATTGTTTTTGTCAAGTCAAGCGACTTGAAGGATTGTGAGTTGAAGGGTGTTTTGGAGGTTGAAGTCATCAAGGTTGATTTCACTGGCGATGTGTGCAGTCTTATCGCACCGAACGGCAAGTTGTATTATTCCTCCCTTTCTTCTCTTTTCGCCAACGCTGAACTTACACACAAAATGTCTGCAAGCCAATTCAGCTCTTCTTCGGATTGTGGTTCTTTCAACCACAATGGCAAAAACGGCTACACTTTGATAGACGGTGTAGGTGTGGAGGGCGAAGCCAAACTTTTGATTTGGGACAAGGATCCCGAAAATTCAGTCATCGAGGTCAACGACCATATTATCGACCTTAAAGATTTGTCTTGTTGGTACGACGATTTGAATGACTTTCAAAAATGCGAGTCTATTACCCTTCACAAACTTGACGGCACTACTGAAAAAATGCACGGAGAGTTCGCAAAGTATATGGTCACTGACGAGCAGACTGCTTTGCTTGAAGAACTTGAATCCGTTTTGCTGAAATGCTCGGACGCTAAAATCAAACTCGCATACGATAGCGACTATGGTGATATGTTTGCCATTAACGACCCCGATGATGACATCGTGAGCGACGAGCCAAGAGACAACAATGATATTCCTCGTTGCATTCAATATCGAATCAATTCGATGCTTTATCATCTTAGTGACTATTGGTGTTTCTGCAAACGCAGATAATTCACATAGATTGATTTCTCCTATGTTGGGGGCTATCCCCAACATAGGTTTTTCTCAAACTTTATATTTTCCGTTATGGATTTCACAACCAAAGAATCTATTCTTAAACGCCTCTCCGAAGAGGTCAGCGGTTCGGAGAAAGAATTTTACACTGACGAGGAACTTGATAAATTCGCCCAATTCCACACCGACAAATGGGACGAGGAGACAAGTGGGTGGGTTATCGCAGAATCCTTTGTCGATTATTTTTGGGACTCAGACAAGCCATGCCGTCGCTGTACCGTTTGTGGCAGACTCATGCGTGAAGGCTATTGCCGTGACGGTGGTAGCGACTATTACTGCAGTGATGAATGTCTTCACTCCGATTTCTCTTTCAGTGATTGGGAGGAGGAGTGCAAAAACAACGACCAAAGCTATTGGACGGAATGGCGATAGCCGATTGCAGATTAAGCATAATATTAACCATAATTTCATAATATCATCATACGTCAATCTGTGAAGACTGGCGTATTTTTTTGCCCTCCGCTTTGTTTCCACCTTTTGCCAAAGCAAGCCTGGCTACTCCAGACTAAGTGAGACCTTGCCTTTTAACCCCTTCCTATTGCAGAGCAAGCCCATATTACCAGGCACCGTCTAAGCTGCCCAATCGGAGAATTGAGCAGGTTGGACGGTGCTGATCCAACGCCATAGCGTGCCATCCGTCTTGTTTGGCATAACCAACACACATCTTTCCAACGCAAAAGCGTGCCTGGCTTATGAAGATCCCTTGAAGAAAAAGCCCCGTCCCTACAGGTGTGATTTTTGCTACATTTTTAGTATTTAATTTACTGATTTCTTTGTAGTTACATAAAATTTTACTATATTTGTATATGGAAATGAGGGAGTTACGCCCCTTTCCTTAACTTTTTGTTATACTTAATTTTATTTCTATGTGTACAAGATGTAACATTATTGTCTGGAACAACACAGACAGCCAAGAGTCTAAGTTTGTGGCTCAGATTTACCACCATTCAGACGGTTATCTTGAAGGTGTCGGGGCAGAACTCGCAAGCCGTATTGTAAGCTTTTTGGGCGAGGGCAAAGACTCCCCTGCTGATTTTGTGACTGAAATGTCAAACGATGATCCATCTTACGAGATTGACGACTACGTTACAGATAAGCCCTACCCACATTCAGACATCGAATGGAGATATGACGTGTTTTTCGGGGCTGACAATATCGTTGTCAAATGCAAAGAATATCTCTTCTCCGAAGTAGACGAGGATTTCGACTGGTCGGCTGACGACTTTTGGGATTCCATTCCCTGCAACAATTTCGAGTTTTCAGTAATGAAAAAATAATTATTTCCGTCGGTGAGAGCGACGGACATTCTTTAACTACTTTATTTTTTTACTTAATTTTTACACTATGGCAAAATTCATGCTTTTATTGGGTTTGATATTGTTTGCTCTTAGTTCATCTTTGAAGGAGGACAAGAAGCAGGAAACCCCTCTTGTTCCTCATTCTTCAAACAAGAAGATCGAGCTTAACGCAGACAACTGGCTTATCCGCTCTGAGCAGATGGCTAAAATCCGCTATGAGGTAACTCCTAAAATTGGAGAATCCTGCAAGTTGGACTACTGATTTTATTTGGGGAATTGGGGCAGTCTGCCCCCTTTCCTTTAACTTTAATTTTACTTCTATGGAAAAAACTCGTGTTTTCAAAATCAAACATTCTTCTTTCTCTGCCGAGTACGAACAGTCAGTTACTTCCGACCTTTTCCCTTCTTATGAAATGGCACTCAAAAGATTGGAGGCTATGAAATTATCATACAAGTCTTCTATTGTGGAGTCTGGAATCGGTTTTTTCGCTTTGAGAAACAAAGCCAACTCTTTCGAGTGCTTCTTCATCGCAGAGGATTGGGAATAAATTCACTTGATTATTACCATCATGGCAACACGTTATCTTTGGTTTTCGGAAGGGATCGGAGTCAGCGATCTCTTCCTCACTTACACCGAATGCGTCAACGACGCTTGTTCGCAAGACTCCCATTCTGAAATTTCTTTTTACAGCATCGACACCGACATACACCCCAATGGTGATTTTGATTTCGATGACTGTTCTTACATCGGATTTATCGAATAATCCTTGATTCAAGGATCAAACGTCCATCTGTTAAGATTGGACGTTTTTTCTTGCATCAGAATGCCCTTACCACATCTTCTAAAGGAAAACCTTGCCTTTTCAACCCTTTCCCTTTGCCAAAGCAAGCCCGATCTCCATGCACCATCCAAGCAGCTCAATCAGAGAATTGAGCAGGTTGGGCGGTGCAGAGCTAACGCAACAGCGTGCCATCCGTCTTGTTTAGCATAGCTAACACACCTCTTTCCAACGCAAAAGCGTGTTCGGCTTATGATGATCCCTTGAAGAAAAAGCCCCGTCCCTGCAGGTGCGATTTTTAACACATTTTTAGTATTTAATTTGCTGATTATTTGGCATTTATCCGAAATTTTACTATATTTGTATATGGAAATGAGGGAGTTATGCCCCATTCCTTAACTTTTTGTCTTACTTAATTTTATACATTTATGCTATTCCCTGGCTTTTCACGTTTTGAGGAAGAGAGAGAAGAAACCACATTTTGGGAGGACTTCTCAGTCGCAGATGCTTTCGGCGTTGACGCAATCAAAGAGACCTTTGATTCTGCATTTGAAGGTTGGAAACACGATTACAAGTATCTTACAGAACTTTCTATCGTACTGAACCACAAAATTTGGCAATGGTACGGAATGCGAGGCAAACACAAGAATGCCGATCCTCTTTCTCGCCTTTATGACACTCTTTGGAAAGAGGTTCATTCATTCGCTCTTAACACTCTGCAAAACGAGGAACTATCCTTCTATTGCGAGGTTACTGACTGATAGTATGTTTTTATTTTAATCCTCTTCCGTCGGTGAGAGCGACGGAAGTAATTTAATTCTTTATGGCTATGAGTTTAGAATATAACATTTGGTTGCTTGACAAAGCAAGAAAAGGCATAAGCGAAATTTTCCGTTTGGTTGCCAAAACCATTTCGGAACTATGCAAGAACTACGATAATGAAACAATCTTCACATATTACGATGAGTGCTCAACTATATATGCTTATGTGTGTTGTGGAGATTCAGTTGCGGAACAAGCAGTCAAGGCTATAAAAAGCAATGGCGAAGGTCTTTGGGTTTATATTGATGACGAATTTTCAAAATTCAATGAGGACAACGTAGATTGGAACGACAACGATCACGTTTTCCCTCTATGGGGTAGCGACCTTATGGGAGTTTACACCCTTTACAACATCATTCAACATATTGATGAATATGCTGAAACTTCCGATAACTCTATTGCGTCTTTGTAAGGAATAGGATTTATATATGCAGTGCATCAGCCGTTCTCACCACTGGGAACGGCTTTCTTTTTGCACCGAAAATAATCTTTGACTTTCTTGAATACAGTTTTCCACTGTAATCAATGTTTTTTTCAAGACTTTTTTGAATACACCTTTTCCCTGACCACACCGCCATCCATTTCCAGGGAGTTTTGGGGCATCCAAAGTCTGCCTCAAAACTCCTGGTCCCTAAAGCCAAAGCTCGCCAGCCTGCGTTACATTCTGACCTTTGACAGAGCAAGCCCGATCTCCAGACACCACCCAAGCAGCTCAATCAGAGAATTGAGCAGGTTGGGCGGTGCTGATCCAACGCAACAGCGTGCAATCCGTCTTGTTTATCATAACTAACACACTTCCTTCTAACGCAACAGCGTGCCTGGCTAATGATGATCCCTTGAAGAAAAAGCCCCGTCCCTACAGGTGTGATTTTTCGCTACATTTTTAGTATTTAATCTGCTGATTTCTTTGTAGTTACGCAGAATTTTTGTATATTTGTGTATGGAAATGAGGGAGTTACGCCCCTTTCCTTAACTTTTTTGTTTTACTTAATTTTACATTTATGGCATCACGCAAAATTTCTAAAGGCGAGAGACTTTTTTTGTTTGGAGTTGCGGCACAAAAACTTAGCGATACCGAAAGACGTTTGTTTGACGATTTGGACTATGACCGAATTTCTCGCAAGGAGTATGACAAACGCATGGCAGACGCGCAGAAAGAATATCAAGACACGTTAAAAAAGTTGAAATGATGGATTCAAGAATTACAACAAAAATGAAACAATTCGGCTATCGCAACGAAGACGCAATTATGGCAGTCTTCAATTACTGCGAGAAGAAGAACGAGACTTCTGAGTTCTTGTCTATATCCAACAATAGGCAGATGCTTACCTTTGTCAACAAAGCGATACGTTGGCAAGGCGAGCATGGCGGATTTCGTGGCACTACCACTATTGATGTGTTTGCGAACAAACATCTTCCCAAGTCAACCATAATTAGAAACCAACGAATAAAAGCCATTTCAAAAGGTTTGATTTAGTGCTAAACTTTGGACTTAACTAAACATTAAACTTGAAGTCGTTCCGTAGTGATATGGGGCGACTTTTTCACTCTCGCTTCTGTGGCGATCGGTGGCATCCGACAGCCTGCCAACCGATCTTCTTTTTCCAAGGGTAAACCCTGCTTTCTCATAGCGATCAATACATTCTGATAAACCAAAGGAAGACCTTGCTTTATCTTTTGGACTTTTGCCAGAGCAATCTCGATCTTCACACACCACCTAAGCTGCACAATCGGAGAATTGTGCAGGTTTGGCGGTTCTGATCCAACGCCATAGCGTGCCTGGATCTTGCCATACCCTTTGAAAGAAAAACCCCGACCACTCAGATGGTTTCTTCTCTTTTTTGGTATTTAATCTATTGATTTCTTTGTAGTTACGCAGAATTTTTGTATATTTGCATATGAAAATGAAGGTGTTAGGTCACTTTCCTTTGGTATTATTTACAATTTAATTTTAATGAAAAAGGTATTTTATTTATTTGTCGCTTTTTTGTCGGTTTGCCCTCTCCAGGCACAACGATTCAACAAAATTAGCCGTGCAGGTATCACACACCATTTGCATACACCTGATTCAATAAGGACTTCCGATTTGGAACACAAAAGGCTTACTCTATGCGAAGGGTTCAATGGAGACTATGCTGTTGTGGCGTTTTTTCACGCCAATGACAATTACTGCAACGATAAGTCTTCTCGCTTTCCAGATGGAAACTTCTTCTCAGCCAACGCTTACAAACGAGGTTCGCTTTCTCCTGTTGAATCTGTGGAGGACACCATTTTCCCTGATGACGGATTCATCGCTTTATGCAAGAAATACGGCATTTCCGACTTTGATTTCTTCAAAAGGGATATGAATAATAAATTTTGGACAAATTATTGGGAACACGTTCCTATAAATAAAAAAACTGATTTTCTATATTCATTCTAAATTCATTCTAATATGAGAGTTTTTCTTACATTTTTAGATTTTGACCTTTCCTATTTTTTGAAAGAGTTCAAAAAAGTCAAAACTAAGAATCCCGACCTTAATATGCGTTACAACTGGTCGGAGACAGTCTATCTTTCTAATTGGGATGGTTATTACGATTAAGCACATTTCAAAAGTATTGTTTTACTTAATTTTACAATTATGGCAAATCATGCGGACACAACCTACAAAGTTACAGGAACTGAAAAGGCAGTCACTGCCTTGAAAAACGCACTCGTCAAAGTTATTGACGACGAAAAATCTCTTTGGCTCGATGACCTGGCAAAACACTTCGGCATTGACTTCTTAAACAAAAAAATTTCTGTCAGAGGCAAGGTCTATTGGGCTGAAATGGACGAAGACAAAGGAATCCTTTCTTTTATGACGGAATCAGCCTGGGATGCTTGCACAGAACTGTTTGAAGAAATCAACCGAGTCCTTGACGACGGACTATCTATCTCGTTCAGAGTCTGTGAATGCGGATGCGAAGTTTTTTACACTCACGATGAAGGTAATTTCTTCCCTGAGGAGTGCTGCACCGATTATAGCGGAGACTTGTTTGACGGCGGTTGTATGTACGATTGTTGCGATATTCAGACCGCCATCGACTTTTGGGTTTCCAAAACTGGCATCGAGCAGGGAGACCGCACAGAGGACGAAATGATTGAGTTCATCAACTCGTATGAATACGAGGATGACGACACATTCTTCTACATACACCCTTTCGTCTTTGAGTAATTCAAATTGCATCAGTCTTATTTTGAGACTGGTGCTTTTCCATCGCCAGCTTATATTTCTTCCGCAATAGCGGACATATCCATATTCTAAAGGAAAACCTTGCTTTATCCTGGTCTGCCAGAAGAGACACAAAAAACAAGTTTTTGCGACACTTCTGGCTTTTTTCCAAAGGAATACCTTGCCATCTCATTTTCCTTCCTTGCAAAGCAATTATTGCACAACAGGGCCTCCTGACCAGAGGATCAGGAAGACCTGTTGTGCAGACCAAAAGAAAACTTTGCTTTCAGACCATTACAACAAACAGAGAGACGTGAATCAGAGATTAACGACACTCTGTTTGTCTATCAAAAGGAAGACCTTGCCAATTTGGAATGACATCGCAAAAGCGATTCGGAAGATCCAACGCCACAGCGTGCTCGATTACAGAGATTCCCTTGAAGAAAAAAGCCCCGAACCCTTCTTCTTGCAGGTGTTTTTTTTGCTACATTTTTAGTATTTAATTTGCTGATTATTTGGTATTTATCCGAAATTTTACTATATTTGTATATGGAAATGAGGGAGTTAAGCCCCTTTCCTTAACTTTTTGTCTTACTTAATTTTTACAAAAATGGAAAATCTTGATCAGATTTTAAGATTCGGCATTTTGACCGACAGCACTTGTGAGGTAATCGGTGTGAATGACTATTCAGTGGAGAAGGTGGTTATCCCTTCCTCAGTTGAGATCAACGGCATCACTTACGCAATCACTTCTATCAGAAACCGTGCATTTATGAACTGCAACAAGCTTCGCCAGGTTGTTGTCGGTTCTGGAGTGGAAAGCATCGGTGAACTTGCATTCGCCTGGTGCGACCAGCTATCTTACATCAGAATCCCTTTCGCAACTGTCAGCATTGACGAGTATGTGTTTGTGGGATGTTCCAAGCTCAATCACATCGACGCAGAGAGAAGACCTTCCAAATTTCTTGAAAAGACTGGCTGCATGGGAGTGTTCAACGCTTACATGGGAGCGAAATGCGTATCTAAATTTTTTGCAAATCACGTCCACTAATCGCTAATATCATGAAAGAGGATAATATCAAGAACACGTCCTGCACCGCATCCGACAACATAGGAGACAGATTAAGCCAGGCGTTGCGACTAATAAACGAAATACCAAACAGCGGATTCATCCCATTCTCGGCAGGATCAAATGCGTCTTCGACTGAGGTGAAGCTTCGCAACGCTATCACTTTTGCGATCAACGAACTCTCCGAGGCGAATCTACTCTACGAGCATCTTTACAAACGCTAATTCAGACAACATGGAACAT
>JAKSKU010000018.1 GCA_024401565.1 Paludibacteraceae bacterium | reverse complement strand
CGGCTCATGATACCGTAAAGTACAGGCACAACGATTAGTGTTACCAATGTTGACACACAAATACCACCGATTACGACGATACCCATTGATACCCACATCTCAGATCCTTCAGCCTTACTCAATGTCATTGGGATCATACCCAACACTGTTGTTGCGGCTGTCATCAATACCGGACGTAGACGGCTCTGTCCTGACAATGCGATAGCCTCGTTAAGCTCGTAGCCACGGTCACGCATCAAGTCGATATAGTCCACAAGCACGATACCGTTCTTTACTACGATACCCACCAACATGATGATACCTAGCATACCGATCATATCCAAGTATGTGTTTGTTACAAGCAATGCGATGATAGTTCCTGAGATCGCGAACGGTACGGCCATCATGATCATGAATGGCTTAGCAAGCGACTCAAACTGAGATGCCATAACCACGTATACAAGGAACACGATTAGTGCCAATAGCATACCCATATCCTGGAACGACTCCTGCTGGTCTTCATATGCACCAGACAACATGACAGAACATCCTGCTGGAACTTCTGACTTGTCGACCACTTTCTGAATTTCAACAGCAAGCTCTCCTAGTGAAGTGTTGAATGGTGTAATCTTCATAGTCAAACAACGCTGACGGCTCTTACGCTCAATCTGTGGTGGTGACCAGAACTCCTCAACTTTAGCGATTTCACTTAGCTTAACTCTTCCCATCATAGTTGGGATAGTAAGGTCGTTGATCAATGATAGTGAATTACGGTTTTCTTCCTTCAAACGGACAAGGATGTTGTACTCATCACCGTCTTCCTTAAGAAGTCCGGCGTTCATACCATTTACACGGTTACGTACATATGAAGATATTGTTGCTGAATTAAGACCAAGCTTAGATGCTTTTTCCTTGTCGACAATGATTTTCAACTCTGGACGGTCTTTCTCACGGCTGATGTCAACGTCACGGGCTCCAGCTACGTTCTTCTCGATGATGTCCTTTAGTGCGTATGCGTATTGGCTTGTGGCGTCGAACTCATAACCGTAGATTTCGATATCTACAGTCTGACCACCCTGACCACCGAAACCTCCTTGGTTTTCTGCCTTGTATGTGATGATCTCTGGATATTTGCTAAGAATCTGACGTAGCTTCTCTGCAATCTCGTCGATAGTCACTGAACGCTCTGCCTTACGAGTACAAATTACACGCATCTCGATCTTGTTGTTTGTTGTTTGTGTAAACAACGCTCCAAGACCAGCCTCGTCGTTTGATCCACAAGTTGTGTTGATCAATCGGATCTCTTCTGGGAATGCAGCCTCGAAGTCGTGCTCGATCTTACGTGCGATCTTGGCAGTCTCTTCTACACGGTTACCCTGCTGCAACTCAACCTTGACTGATAGACGTCCGTTATCCTGGTTAGAGATAAAGTTTGTACCGATCATTCCTGTCATCATTGGAATAAGTGAGATCACGAAGAATGCGATTGCTCCAAGCATTGTAATCTTCTTGTGTGTCAAACACCAACGAAGAACGTTAGCGTAGAATGCGTCAACCCTGTCAAGAGCTTTTACAACTGTTCTCTGGTACCAGTTGTCTTTTACCTCTTCTTCAATTAGTACTCCGTTCTCAATGTGAACTGGTTTGTTCTTCAACAGTTTTGAGCAAAGCATTGGAGTCAGTGAGATGGCAACGACGGTAGATGTACAACAACTTATTGTCACAATCCAACCAAGCTCCTTAAACAAGATACCTGCGATACCTGTTACCATTGTAAGCGGAACGAATACCGCACAGATTACGAGTGTAGTTGCGATAACGGATACCCAAACCTCATTTGTCGCGTAGATAGATGCCTCACGAGGTGAACTTCCTCTCTGGATATGAGTAGAAATGTTCTCAAGCACCACAATCGCGTCATCCACCACCATTCCGACTGCGATTGTCAATGAACATAGTGAGATGATGTTGATTGAACTGTCTGCACCCAACAAGTAGATGAAGGATACGAGCAATGAGATCGGGATTGTGATACCGACGATGATCGCTGCTCTCCATTTTCCAAGGAAGAACAATACCACAAGCACCACGAAGCACAACGCATACATGATTGATTCCTCAAGTGAGTTGATAGCGTTTACGATATCTCTTGAAGAGTCGTATAGTAGGTTGAACTGAATATCTGAAGGAAGTACCTTCTTGATCTTCTCAACCTCTTTCTTGACGTCTGTACAGATCTGTACTGTGTTACCACCAGTCTGTTTTGTTACAATCAAACGAACGGCGTCTTGTCCGTTAACCTTCTCTTCCAAAGTAAGGTCTTTGATTGTATCTTTTACAGTGGCGATATCACGGATGTAGATTGTCTTGCCGTCTGCTGTTGTTGTAACGACGATGTTCTCAATCTCTTTACTCTCCGCATATTCACTACGAACCTCAAGTGCATACTGCTCTTTGTTCATCTTTACAGTACCACTCGAAAGGTTGAGGTTGTTGCCTGCCACTGCCTGACCAACCTGCTCCAATGAGATTGCGTATGCGTCAAGCTGGTTCTGGTCGATATCCACGTATATGCGACGCTCAGGCTCACCACTCAGTGTGATATTACCGATCTGGTCGACGTGGTTAAGCTGTGGAACCACGACGTCGTTTAGATATTTCTCAAGTCCTGGATACGACTCTTTGGCCTGAATCATATACTGGATGATAGGCATTGAGCTTGTAGAGAACTTGATAACGAGTGGTGTACTTGTTCCATCAGGCAAGTTGTCTTTTACCATGTCCACGAATGAACGGATATCGTTCACCGCTTCGTCTAGTTCAGATCCCCACTCAAACTCCATGGCAACAAGTGAGATATTATCCTTACTTGTTGATGTCAATGTCTTTAGTCCATCCACAGAGTTAAGTGTATTCTCCATGACCTTCGTCACGTTTGTCTCCACCTCACTGGCGTTGGCACCAGGGTATGCGGTCATTACGCAGACGAATGGAGGCTCCATCTCAGGGAACTGGTCGATAGGCAGCTTCTTGAAAGAGAAGATACCTAACACCATCACCGCAATAAAGATGAGCGATGTTGTTATCGGCTTGTCAATCGCCGTTTTAAATATACTCATAGCTGAATAAGTAGCTTAATTAATTAGTCGTTAACGATATTAATGGCGCTTCCGTCAATCAAGCGTCCCTGACCTGAAGTCACTACAATATCACCTGATTTCACTTCATCCGAGATGATCTCAACCATGTCGTCGAATCTGTCGCCAAGAGTAACGTCGACTCTCTTTGCTGTGCCATCAGGCTGAGCAAGGAACATATAACGGTTGTTTGAACCTACAAGCTTAAGCACTGACATGTAAGGGACAAGCATTGTCTCTGTCTTACCAACTCCAAGAACTGTCTTAACATACATACCTGGACGAAGTGCGTTGGCTCCGTTAGCAATCTTAACTTTAACCTGGAATGTGTGTGTCGAAGCGTCTACTGTTGGGTAAACGACGTCGATGATACCAGTGAACTCCTTGCCTGGGTATATGTCTGAAGTGAACACCATCTTCTGTCCCTTCTTGATTGCTGGAATGTACGACTCTGGAATTGCAACCAAAGCTTTTAGTACATTAGTCTGCTTGATAGAGTAGATTGGACGAGCACCGTTGTAAAGCTCACCGCTCTCGTAGTTTTTCTCTGCGATCACACCAGATAGCTCAGCCTTGAAATAAGTGTTCTTCTGAAGGAAGTCAAGGTTCTGCTTTGCCTGATCCATCTGAAGCTTAAGAGCGTCGTACTGCTGCTGAGTAGTGTTACCACCAGCAAGAAGAGCCTCCATACGCTGCATCTCAGTAGAGATGTTAGCATAGGCTAGCTTGGCCTGGTTAAGCTGAGTCTGATCCATGCGGACAACGATCTCGCCTGCACTTACTCTGTCACCGATCTCCTTGTTGATTTTCTCGATGATACCTGTGACTGAAGGTGAAACAGCTACTGTCTCCCAACCGTCAAGGACAGCTGAACACTGAAGCTTACGCTCGATCTGGCGCTTCTCCACCAAACCTGTGCGTACAATCTGAGCCTCTACTGAATCGACAACAGCACTGTCGCCCTGTGACTTTGCGTTGTCTTTTTTGCCACATGAAGAAAGAGCGATCATGCCGGCTGCTAAGAAAATGAGTGATTTTCTGTACATAATTTATATATCTTTTTTGTTTTTACTTGTTAAGGAGCTTCTTTAGCTCGATGTTTGCGTTTACCATCTCAAGCACAGAGTTGATATAGTTAGACTGAGCTTGAGTCAAATTGATACTTGAATTTGTCACATCCATACTTGATGCACGTCCATACTTGAACTTCTCTCCGTAGCTGTTGAATACAGAAGTCATAACCTGAATGTTGTCCTTCTGGATGTTGTAGTTCTCAAATGCTGAAGTCAAGTTGTATTTCAACTGTTTCTCCTGAATCTTAAGACCAACCTCAGCGTTCTCTACAGTGTTAGCCTGCTCGATCTGTGCAATCTTAGCCTCCTTGACAGCACATGTTCTCTTTCCTGATGAGAAGATTGGCACATTGATCGCTGCTGCAATTGTGTGCTTTGGCGACATGTCAAAGTTCTTTTCTGCCTCGAAATAATTCTTTTTTGCGTAGTTGTACTGAACACCAACTGTTGGGAAGAATGCGGCAACTGCCATCTGCTTTTGTTTGTCTGTGATTTCAGTACTCTTTGAAAGCATCTGGTAGTCAAGATTCTGGTTCAAGTCAAGATTTGAACTTACCAATTCTATAATTGTTCCTGCATTGACCACTTCATCAAGTTTCTGAGTTAGGGTGATTTCCACATCGCTGTCTGCACCCATGTTTAGAATCAAAGCATTGTAAAGAGACTCAATCTGACGTTTAGTTGTGTTGACTGCGCTCTTCATGGAAGCAACTTGAATTGAAATCTGATTGGCATCATTCTGTTCTGCGACGCCAGCCTTGACAGCATTCTCTGTCATAGATTTCATTTTCTCTAGGTTCTCCATATTTGTCTCAAGTAGACGAACTGTTTCCTCTAAAGCAAGGATAGTAGTATATGTCGACTCAACTTGATATTTAGTCTCTTGCTGGCTTTTCTGAACATTGATTTCAGAAATCTCCTTAGCAATACGCTGCATCTGAGCACCGATGATTCCCTGTGCTGAAAGACCTGCAGACACAGAAATGCCAAGCTGTCCGTAGTCATTCATTTTAGTGGGTTCGTATGATTGCATTTGAAGGTAGCCCTTGCTGTTTTCGATTTTTGTCATTTTGCGATTAAGATCATTTAGATCTTTATCATTAGGATCAGCTGACAACATTTTAGACAAAGCTGCCGTGTCTACGGGTGCTGTAGCCGCCAAACTGCTCATGTCAAGCTCTTGGTTCAACATGTTAACATAAGTTAGAGACGCGTCAATCTGAGGAAGCATCTGGGCGATAGTTTGCCAACGCTGCATCTCTGCCTTTTGTACATCAAGAGAAGCGTTCTTCAACTCACGGTTGTGCTCAAGAGCGTAGTTGATGGCGTCTTGTAGCGACAAACTCATTTTTTTGTCTTGTTGTGCGGTAGTAGTCGCGTTCTGCGTGCTTTCTGTGCCCTGTGCCACGATCTCAGGAGTGGCACTAAGCATTGCGATTAATGCTGCGGCTGAAAGTGTGATTCGTTTCATATTTTGATATTCTTTTTTATTTCTTTTATAAAGTTGTCTTGACGTTTTTTTGTTCGTTTGCTATCCAGGCATCAATAACCTTCTTTCCATATTCTGTTGCGATTCCGCGCATGAATATTTTCCATGAAGTGCTGTAAACTTCAAAAAATGATTGTCTTGAATAGTCAAAGACATCTTGTTCTGCGATTGCTCTCAATTGCAACACAAGAAGTCTCGACATGATGTCCGGTTTAAGACCAGGATCAATTTCCGGCAATCTGCCATCTTTTGCTGCTTGTCCTTCCGTTAACAAACGCTCGAAATATTCGAGCTGAAGTTCCTTATGCTCCTTTTTGTTTGGATCACATTGTGCGTTTTTCTTTACCTCATCCAAAAAAGATTTATGAGAGTTGTGGACATGCCTGATGAAGATTTCATTCAAGCTAAGAATACGTTCGAATGTAGAGTTGTAGTCTTTGTTGACAACAGTCTCAAACTGCTCCTTAAGCTGATTTGCATAATGTTTGCAGCAAAGCTTGATAAGCTCGTCGCGACTTTGTACTGTTTCGTAAAGAGTTCGTTTTGATATGCCAAGGGCAGAAGAGATGTCATCCATTTTGACTTCCTTTATACCATGACGTTCAAATAACTTGGTAGATGTATCAATTATTGAATCTATCAAACTCATATTTTAGTGACTTTAATACTCTTTATAATTACAATGCAAAATTATCTTAGAAAACTCAAAAAACAAAATAAGTTTTCAAAATAATGCTGTAAAAAATGAAAATTAACATTTTTTAAAACTTTCGCTACTGGAATAGTTTTCGCTTTTTTTTCTTGAGCATTAAAAAGTTCTGTGCGTGAGAGCACAGAACTTTGGGATAATAGAAGAAATTTTGTCCTAACGTCGGCTTGGTTGGCTGATATAGATCGTCACGATCTCCTCATCAGAACAATTATTAATGATGTAAATTTTTGCTTCTCTTTTTTCTCCAGTGCGGTTTTTTTCGATGTTGATGCGCAGGGTGTGGTGCCCGTAGTGTCCATGCCATCTCTGTGGCTGGCACCATTCAGAATCACTCTCCACGTACCAGTCTCCGTTGGAGAAGAATTTGTATTTTCTTTCCGTGCTTTTGTATGTGTCGAGCATGTCTACATAATGAGTGTCGTAGTCGTCTGAGTCAGCGTCTTCACAGCAACAGCTATTGAAAGATAATAATGACGTTAGCGCGATGGCTAAATAGATAAAATAACGTTTCATAAACAATCGGTTTTGATTTTGTGTTAACTTATTTCCGATTGCAATATTACGGCGTATTTGGGGGCTCGCCAAATTATTGGGACAGACTGAGGATATATGTGATTATTCGCATTGATAAGTGATGAAATGCACAGTTTTGTGACGTATGCACAACGTCACTAGCTCGCTATAGCTTCGTTAAAATCAGCTATATAGCCTCTTGACACCGGTATCTCGCCATCGTAGCCGTCTATTTTGAGCCTGTATCCTTGACTATTGCCATCTACGCGTGATATCTGGTCGAGATTTACAAGAAAAGCGCGGTGTATACGCATTATTCTGGGATATTCCTCCAATTCAAAAGCTAGCTGTTTCATTGTCTGTCTAAGTTGTCGTCTTTCTGCTTTCCCGTCTTTCTTGAAATAGATGGATATGTAGTTGCCTTCAGCCTCTGCAAAAAGAAAATCAGATGGCGACAGCGTCACATTCTCTTGTGTTGTCCCTGTGATTGTGATTTGATCTGTAGACGTTTCTTGTTTTGTTTCCTTTGCTTTGTTTTTCGACAGTTGGATATTGATCTTCTCCAGCTCGTTTTGAAGCTCATCCTGCTTTGCTTGAAGATAGAGTGATACAGGGTCTTCCTGGTTGATGTAGGCTGACACAAGAATGAACAATGGCACAAGTGAGGAGAACAAAGCCTGCGGAAAAATCAACTGTATGGTGGATATTATCAGCGTCGACATAAACACCACTGTGGCGTTGGCCCTTTCCCTGTTTTCTATGACGCTCCAATTCCTATAAAGCTCGATGAGAGTCTCGATGATGGTGCATGCCACAACTCCAAAGCAGACATATACGGGAATGCCCATGGAGTAGCTTGTGTTGTCCCCCTTTATATAATGTATGTATGGCATAGTCGCCGTCACCAATATAGCTCCGACTACAAAGAGCGGGATGAACACTTTGTTGCGATTTTTCGGGTTGACGTGTACGGATAAGTAGAAGTATTCCAATATGCAGTAGCAGAATCCGATCAACGATAGAAAGAAGCCCCAATGAAGGATGTCATTCACCAAAGGCGGTATTGTCCCGATGTGGTTGACCGAGTAGGCGGTGGCAGCGTCAAAACATAGCTCGATGATGGCAAAAAACGAAAGCCTTTCAAAAATGCGTGATTTTTCTATTCCTAGAAATTTAGACAGACGTGAGTATCTCACGATGATGTAAATAGATAGTAGTAGACAGCCAATCTGTAGTTTGATCTCTTGCATTTTTCTTCAATTATCCTTGTGATTTCTCTTTTCCCGGAAAAATGAGCACAAAGGTAAGAAAAATGGAGACGTAATGCAAAAGAAGTTGGAATTGTTGAAAACTATTGTCCATGATGTTGGTCAAATGATGTCAGAAGCAAACGTTTGTGATGTTTTTTATTTATATTTTTGCAGACGTTTATATAAAATGGAGAAGTGTTGTCCGGGCTCGTGAAAGTTGGATGATTAGTGCGTTTTTGGACAGCTAAATTGCATGTATTTTATGAGATCAGTTTTGTCTAGAATCTTAATATGTTTCTGCTTGTCGCTGTCGGTTGTGAATGTCAGTTCGCAGTCGATAGGTGTCGCCCTCAGTGGAGGAGGGGCCCGTGGAGGCACGCATATAGGAGTGCTGAAGGCTTTGGAAGAGAACGATATCCCTATCGACTATGTGATAGGAACTTCGATGGGAGCCATCATCGGATCTTTGTATTGTATGGGATATACGGTGGACGAGATCAAAGGTGTGCTGCTGAGTGATGACTTCAAAGAGTGGACTAATTTCTATCTTCCGGATGACAAAGCGTATAGGTTCAGACGCAATGAGCCGACACCAGAGTTTGGAAGCCTAAAGATAACGTTGGACGACTCTATCGCCATAGCTCCGCGTTTCCCTCGCAGTCTGATAAATCCCGTCTATAAGAATTTTGCCTTTATGAAAATGTATCTTAGGGAGGGTGCGATGTGTAATGGAAACTTCGACAGCCTGATGATCCCTTTCAGATGTGTGGCGTCGGATATCTATAAGAAAGAAAGTGTGGTGCATAGGGGAGGAGACCTGACGCAGTGTATGCATTCCACTATGGGATTCCCGTTGATCTATCCGTCGGTGAAGATTGACGGCAAATTGCTTGTAGACGGTGGTATTTACGATAATTTCCCTATTCATACGCTGGTGAAGGAGTTTGATCCCGATTATGTTATCGGTTCGTCAGTGACGTCAGACATCACACCGTTGGATGAGTCGGCCTCGTTGTACGATTTGCTGGAGTGCATGATCACGCTTAAGCAGGATTTCTCTATGCCGCAGGGAAAGAAAGGAAAGATATTTGAGTTCAAATACGACGATGTGCGTCTGCTTGATTTTGACAGAATTGAAGAACTTGTGCAGATTGGCTACGATTCCTGTATGGCACACATGCCGGAGATAAAGGCAGAGGTGGCGAGACGCAGGAGTCTGGCTTCATTGGATTCCGTCAGACAAGACTATCGTGGCAAACTGCCAGAGTTCTCGTTCCGACATGTGTATACGCCTGGAGTCAGAGGCTACAAGCGAGATTATGTGTTGAGAATGATGCAGGCAAAAAAAGACAGCGTCAGCTTTGAGGATTTTGAGAAAGGATATTTTCGTTTGTTGTCGGATCACCGCATCCAGGAGATAGAGCCGTCTGGCGCATATTATGGGGAAGGCTTTGATCTGATAATGAATATGAAGATGCAAAACAACCTTTCTGTGGGCATTGGAGGTAATATATCTTCGGCTTTGCTCAACCAGTTGTATTTTGGCGCTGATTACCAAGGAGTGACGTATGTCCCGTTCGATTTGGTATGCTCCGGCCAGATAGGAAATTTCTATTCGGCACTCCAGCTGATGGGCAGATTGGACATGCCGACGCAGAAGCCGATGTACGTGAAGGCCTACGGCGCGGTGCAGAATTTCAAGTATTATGGCGACAAGGTGTATTTTAAATATGATTCGCCAAGCCAGGGCAGCAAGTATGAGATCTTTGGAAAACTGAAATATGGAATTCCATTGGGCAATCATGGAAAAGTTGAGGCAAGCACAGGATACGGACTGAACAAGTACCGTCATTCCGGATTGAAATCCAATGAGGAGGAGAGGGATATGACGCGAGTGCGGGCATGGGCGTCTGGTATTTCCGCGCACTATAATTCCTTTCCGCACAGGAAGTATTCGACGTCTGGGTCGAACCATAAGGTGAGCATACAGGTGATACGTTCGCGAGAGCAGCGCACATGGTATGAAGAGGCGTTTGAAGGCGACTTGTACCAGTTGGCCAGCGATCCTCATTGGCATACTAATGTCGTGTTCAAAGGTTACCATGAGAAATACTATGATATGGCCAGTCATTTTTCATTGGGCACGTTTGTGGAGTTTGTGACCAGCAATTGGGGATACAATGGCAATGAGAAATCTACATTTTTCAAGTTGCCTGCATTTGAGCCAACCACACATTCCCTGACATCTTTGCTGTTCGATTACCGATCTCCATGTTATGTCGCGGTAGGGTTGAAGCCAGTTGTTAAGTTCAACAACCAGCTGCAGTTACGTTATGAGTCATATCTCTTTGGACGAACCGATTTGTTCAACACTTGTAAGATTGTGCCACGTGATTGGAACACTATAAATGAGCTTACATTTGCGCTTCAATTGGATTTGATTACGGCTGGAGTGCATGTTGGGTCTTATCAAAAACCGTTTAAAAATATAAATGTCGGATTGAATATAGGATTCTTGATATTTGGAGAAAGTTTGATAGAAAACTAACATAAGTGTAAAAAAATGTTACGTTTTGATAAAATACTCTAAAAAAGTTATACATTTGTAAGCAGAAATAAAAAAATATTAATTTTCATTCTACACGAAAAAAATGAAAAAGATTGTAACTTTAGCGTGTGCAGCACTTTCAAGTGTAGCAGTCGCAACAGCTCAGACAGAGTCAAATCCGTGGGCAGTAGGTGTCTATGGCGGTTTGACAGAGTATGAAGGAGAGCTCGCTAGCAATATGATGGGCATCCTAAAGGATAACTATAGTTTCTATGGACATGGCGGTGTTTCTGTATCTCGTTTCTTGAACCAGCGTTGGGATGTTTCATTCTTCGGTTCATACGGTTTACTAGGAGCAAAGAAGGAAGAGGCGTCTGCACCAAAGAGCAACCTTCCTGAGATGAAGTTGAGAGAGGTTTATGGCGATTTGACTGCTGCCTTCAAGTTTGTTACAAAAGACAAGGCACTTTTCCACCCATACTTGTTCGCAGGTGTTGGATATCGTTATTTGATGGAGAAGGATGCTGAGAAGTATATCGGAGAGGAAGGCGGTGATGTAGTTATCGCTGCAGGTCTTGGATGTGATTTGAGATTGACAGAGCGTCTTTCATTGTCTTACATGGCACGTTACGGTTACACTCTAGGTGACGATAAGGATACTTACGATTACGGTAGCTTCAACGATCAGCAGTTGATGCACAGCCTAGGTTTGAAGTTTGCTTTCGGTGCTCCTAAGGATTCAGATAAGGACGGTGTTGAGGATAAGCTTGACCAGTGTCCAAACACTCCTCTTGGTGTAGCAGTTGATGCAAACGGTTGTCCACTAGATGAGGATAAGGACGGTGTTCCTGATTACTTGGATAAGTGTCCTGGTACTCCTTCAGAGGCAAAGGTTGATTCAACAGGTTGTCCTATCGATTCTGATGGTGACGGTGTTCCTGATTACCTTGACCAGTGTCCTGACACTCCAGCTGAGGCTAGAGGTATGGTAGACGAGAAGGGTTGTCCACTAGATACAGACGGTGACGGTGTAGCTGATTACTTGGATAAGTGTCCTGGTACTCCTGCTGGTGCTAATGGATTTGTAGACGCTAACGGATGTCCAACAGATAAGGACGGTGATGGTGTTTACGACTTCGAGGATAAGTGTCCTGAGACTCCAGGTATCAAGGAGAACAAGGGATGTCCTGAGATCAAGGCTGAGGTTAAGCAGTTGTTCAAGAAGGCTCTTAACGGAGTTCAGTTCGAGACTGGTAAGTCTAAGATCAAGGGTAAGGCTTCATTCGCTATCCTAGACGATGTTGTTAAGGTAATGAATGAGAACCCTGCATACAAGTTGAACATCGGTGGTCACACAGATAACGTAGGTGATCCAGGTAAGAACATGCAGCTTTCTAAGGATCGTGCTGCTGCTGTTAGAGCATACCTAGTAGAGAAGGGTGTTGACGAGTCTCGTTTGGCTGCTGCAGGTTACGGTGATACAGTTCCAGTAGCTAGCAACAAGACAGCTAAGGGTCGTGCTGAGAACCGCCGCGTTGCATTCGAGGTTGAGTTCTAATAGAATTCCCAGTATAAATTTGAGAAAGAATCGTTTCGGCGGTTCTTTCTCTTTTTTTTGATATATAAAGAGTGAATAGGTATGATTGGTGAAACTGACGATGATCTAATAGTTTGGGATGATTCTTCCGAAATGTCAGAGACGACGAATGACAGTGATGTCTGGAACGAGACTGACGATGAGGCGGATCTGCCTGAAGGTGAAGATGCCGATGGCGGATTATCCGATGGTGAAGAACCTTCCGTCTATGAAAAAAAGTATTTTAAGATAAGTGAGGTAGAGACTATAATTGGAGAAACCCAATCTACGATTCGTTTCTGGGAAGATCAATTTTCAGTTTTGGGAAAGAATTTTTGTAGCTGCCGTTCACGAAAGGGCACACGAAAGTTTACCAAAGAGAATATTGAGAATCTTCAATTGCTAAAACTCTTGTTGAGAGAACGCCGACTCACAATAGAAGGAGCTATTTCTGAAATCAGAAATGAGAGAAAAAGAAACACAAGGGACAGAGCGTTGACATTGTTGTTGGAGACGCGTGAGGAACTTAACCGCATGATTGACGCTTATAATCTGATATTGCATCAGAACAGTGACTGAAGGTAATTGTCGTCTTTGTCACTCTGTGCAAGGACGGGCATTAAAATGAGCGAGCTGATATAACTCGCATAAAATCTATCTTTTTTATGGAATTTTACATATTGGCCTGTTTTTTAAATCTGTAAATTTTGATTTTATGAAGTCGATTAATATATTTGTGTCTTCATAATTTAAATAGGGCTTATGAGAAACGTTATATATAGAAAACTTACTGCTATACTTTTGTTGGCTTCTTCTTTTGGAGTCGCAAAAGCTGTTGTTAAGATTAATGAGATAATGCCGTGCAATATTTCGGCATACATGGATGGCTCTACATTTGATTTCCCTTCGTGGCTGGAATTCTATAATGATGGAGATCCTGTAGAGTTAAAGGGAGCGACAGTTACTGCATATAAGGAAACTGGTAAGGTAGATTGGACAGGAGTCTTCCAGGAGAGCCATAAAATTCCTAAAGGTTATAGTATATTGGCATTCGACGGTGATGTTGAGACAAAGTCAACGTCGTCTACCATTTTGGGCGGATTCCCAAAGAAATTGGGGTATAAGGCAGGTAAAATAGAAATAGTTCTTCCAAATGGAACTAAGTTTTCAATGAATTATCCGCTTCAATTGCCAAATGTGTCGTATGGAGACGGTGGTTATATGGAGCCTACTCCAGGAGAAAAGAACTCAAAGGCGTTTGCGTCTCGTGTGCCTACGCCACATTTTGTGACAAAACCAGGTTTTTATTTTGACGAGGAGAGCAAAGAGATCTCTATATCTTGTGATTCTGCCAATGCCGTGATTTATTACACTACGGATGGATCAACTCCGACAGAAGACAGCCATTTGTATGAAGGTCCGATTAAGATAAAGGAGAACAAGCCAATCAGAGCGAAAGCGTTTATTAAAGGACAGTTGTCCAGTGATGTTTTGGCAGGTACGTTTGTGCTAAAATCACCATATGGAGAGTGTTCCGGCACAGAACTTCCTGTTGTCTCTATTGTGACAGACGATGCGTTTTTGAACGATGACCAGATAGGTATTTGTGTAAAGGGTACTAATGGTGTTGCCGGAGCTAGTTCGTGTGTTGAAGCGCGAGCAAATTATAATAGAGATTGGACGCGTCCTGCATATTTTGAGTATTTCGAAGGCGGAGTGTTGAAGTGTGGCCAGAAAGTGGAGATTGGTGTGACTGGAGGCTGCTCGCGTCAGGATTCATATAAGACTAAGAGCTTGAAGATTAAGGCTTCGAAAAAGACGGGAAACAATCGTCTTAATTACACTAAGTTCTTTAAAGAAAAGTCATTCTCTGAAATGAAGAGCCTTCAAATCCGTAATGGAGGTAACGCTTATGGCTCTTTGAGATGCCGCGACGGATTCATGCAGTCGTTAGGTAAGGGCATGGGTATTGATTATCAGGGATACCAGCCTGTCGCTTATTATCTAAATGGTAAGTATCAAGGTTTGATGGGACTTCGTGAACGCACTAATGAGGATTATGTTTTCCATAATTATGGTTATGAAGAGGATGAAATCGATGTGATCTCAATCAAGACAGATAAGCTCTCTAGTGTTGTCGGAACACTTGAGGCTTATAATGAGATGATTGATTATGTAGAAAACCATTATGCTGACGCTGATTTCTACGAGCAGTTGTCTACGAGAATGGATGTGGAAGAGTACATTCATTGGTTGATTTTGGAGCAGTTTGTCGTGAATACAGACTGGCCAGGCAACAACACTAAAATATGGAGAAAGAGAAAAGGCGGTAAGTTCCGTTGGATAGTTTACGATACAGATTTCGGTTACGGAATGTATGACAGCTGGGGTCCAAACTATTGTGATCCAGGTTTGAATATGATCGATTTCTCAATGGGAGTCGGTAGCGCTGTAAACTGGGCTAATGGAGTAGGTGCAGGTGGCGGCTATCAGTTTAATGAAAAGTCGAAATGGAAGACAACCCTTTTCTATCATTGTATGCAGAATGAGGATTTCAAGATCCGTTTCTCTACAGAGTTCTTGAAACAGTTGAATACTCGTTTCACAGAAGAGAAAATCATGGCAAAATGGGATTCCATAGCGACATTGGTTAAGAGAGATTTCTGCGCCACAAAAGCTATCTCAGGAAGGGTTGACGACTACACTAACGGAATCAAATCGTTCACAAGTACACGTTGCAGAGTTATAAAGGATCAGATTCTTTCAAAATTCGGAATGACTGACTCTAAAGTTAAGTTTGATTTTAAGGTCAAACTTCCTGAAGAGTTGAGCGAAGTTGATTATTTGTTCAACAAGGAGGCGATGACTGGAACTTCTGTTTCCTACAATGCTTATTTAGGACAAAAAATAAAGATTGAACCAAAATTGCCTCTTGGATATAAGATTCAGAAGTGGAACCTTTCGGATTCTCTTGTGGATACAAAGGATCTTATCACAGGATCCACTGTATGGACATATTTCTACGACAGTGTCATGCCAGCAAAGAATTGGATGGATGTAGACTATGACGATGCTAAATGGAAAACTGGTAAAGGTAAGTTTGGCTATGCTTCAGACCGTGACTACAATACTAATTTGCCTTATGGAGAAGATAAGGAGAACAAGTATATCACAGCTTATTTCCGTACCACAGTGGATTGTGCTTCAGATAAGGAATACAAGAAGGTTTCGTTTAATGTGATGTACGACGACGCTGCTGTTGTGTATGTCAATGGAAAGGTGGTCGCAGTATATAATTTGCCTAAAGACACTACATATACATACGATATGCTGGCAGTATTGGAAGACGAGTATGCTAATGATGAAGAGTCGTCGTTCTCTATAGACGGATCTATGTTCAAGAAAGGAAAGAACGTCATTGCCGTTGAAATTCATCAGAACAAGGCATCAAGTTCTGACTTGACAATGAAACTGACAGCATCGTCTGTATCCAATGCTAAATCGGACATTCAGGGTGATGTGTTTGAGGGCAAGGTTGGAAAGGATATGACAGTCACATTGTATGTGGAGGCTGACGATGACTATAAGATACCGTCATTGTTTATCAACGAGGTTTGTGCATCCAACAATATAACAAGAGACGAGTATGACGCAACACCAGACTGGATTGAAATCTACAATGGAGAGGCTTATCCTGTTGACTTGGCTGGATTCACACTTACAAATGTGTCAAAAGCTAAAAGCTTCACATTCCCTAGCTCTCGCAAGGAGACAGTTATCCCGGCAAAGGGTAGAGTGCTTCTTTATGCTGACAATAAGCCAGAAGACGGACCTCTTCATTTGAACTTCAAGTTGGATGCAGAGCAGGGTCAGAAGTTGATTTTGTCTGTCGACTATATGGGAGAGAATACAATTCTTGACGAGTTGACTTATGAGGTACACCCGCAGAACGCAAGTTATGGACGTGTGTCTGATGGTGGAGAGTCTTTGACATTGTTTGCTGCTTGCAACCGCATGTTGAATAAGGGACTTGATATCTCGACACCGCTTGCAGCCAACGGATCACTTACATGTGACGACCCATCAGGTTTGGAGGATTCTGTAAAACAGAGCATTTCTATCTATCCAAACCCTGTCGACAACACATTGTATGTTGATGTTCCGACAGATAAGCCATACCGCATCATGATCTCTGATTGCGTGTCGCGCAAAGTGGTTGAAATGGAGTCTACAGAAAAAGTTTCTATGGTCGACGTCAGTGATTTGAACACAGGAGTTTACGTCATGACTATATTCGCCGACGAGACAACTTATACTGCAAGATTTGTCAAGAAATAAAAAAGTTTGATAAAAAATTGCAAGATAGATTGTCATAATCTCATTTTTATATAATTTTGTAGAAAAATAAAGAGAAAATGACATTTCGCAGACTACATACGCACATTCATCATCATCATTGCATAGAAAATGATGCAAGTGAGCTTTGTGTGTGTTCTGCAAAATAAACGATAGAGGAACGAAGGAGGCTTACTTGAAACGGTAGGTCTCCTTTTTTATAAAACCATTACAAATTCAAATTATGTTAAGAATAGCAGTTCAGGCAAAAGGACGTCTATTTGAAGAGACGATGACGATGTTGGAAGAATCGAGCATCAAAGTAGAGTCAGGAAAGAGAACATTGTTGGTGAAAGCCAAGAATTTCCCTGTGGAGATTCTTTATTTGAGAGATGACGATATTCCTCAGGCAGTAGCAACAGGTATTGCAGACGTCGGTATCGTCGGAGAAAACGAGTTTGAGGAGAAGGGAGAGGACGCAGAAATCATCAAGCGTTTGGATTTCAGCAAGTGCCGCTTGTCTTTGGCTATTCCAAAGGCAGTTGACTACACTGGTGTCCAGTGGTTCAACGGCAAGAAGATCGCTACATCTTATCCTCGTATCTTGAAGAACTATTTGGATAAGAATGGTGTTAAGGCAGAGATCCATACTATCATGGGAAGCGTAGAGATCGCTCCTGGTATCGGAATGGCAGACTGTATTTTTGATATTGTAAGCTCTGGCTCTACATTGGTGAGCAACAACTTGAAGGAGGTTGAGGTCGCTATGTATTCAGAGGCTCTTCTTATCGGAAATAAGAATCTAAAGAATGACGCTGAAAAGATGTCCACATTGAAGGAGATCCTTTTCCGTTTCGACTCTTACAAGAATGCAGAGGGAAAGAAGTACATCCTTCTTAACATTCCTAACGATAAGATCGACGCTGTCTGCAAGATTCTTCCAGGAATGAAGTCTCCAACAGTCACTCCGCTTCGCCAGGAGGGTTGGTCGTCTCTTCATTCAGTGATCGAAGAGAAAACTTTCTGGGATATCATCAGCCAGTTGAAGCAACTTGGCGCAGAGGGTATCCTTGTAGTTCCTATTGAAAAAATGATTCTCTAATGAAGATAATCGAATATCCGGATCAGAAAGATTGGAAGACGTTGCTATCACGTCCTGCATTGGATAATAGCAGCTTGACAGAGACCGTCACTGCTGTGCTTGACGATATCAAGAGTCGTGGCGACGTTGCGGTGAAGGAGTACGAGTTGAAATTCGACAAGGTTCAGCTTGATTCTTTACAGGTGTCGGAAGCTGAGCTAGCGGAGGCTGAGACTTTGGTGGCAGACGAGTTGAAGAATGCAATCCGTTTGGCAAAGAGCAACATTGAGAAATTCCATGCTGCCCAGGATCACGAGCTTCCTCGCATTGAGACTATGCCAGGCGTCACTTGCTGGCAGAAGGCAATGCCTATCGAGAAGGTCGGACTTTATATTCCAGGCGGTACAGCACCTTTGTTCTCAACAGTGTTGATGCTTGCAATTCCTGCTAAAATCGCAGGTTGCAAGGAGATCGTGCTTTGTACACCTCCTGCTAAAAACGGTAAGGTTCATCCTGCTGTGTTGTTCGCCGCTAAGGTGGCTGGTGTAAGCAAGATCTTTAAGATCGGTGGTGTTCAGGCTATCGGTTCGATGGCATACGGAACAGAGAGTGTTCCTAAGGTATACAAGATTTTCGGACCTGGTAACCAGTATGTGACAGCAGCAAAGCAGAGAGTGTCTTTGAAGGATGTCGCTATCGATATGCCTGCCGGACCAAGTGAGGTGGAGGTTATCGCCGACGAGACTGCTAATCCGGCATTCGTTGCTGCCGATCTATTGTCACAGGCAGAACACGGAGTAGACAGCCAGGCTGTTTGCATCACAACAAGCAAGACTTTGGCAGAGAAAGTGTTGGCTGAGGTTGACCGTCAGCTACAGTTGCTGCCAAGAAAAGAGATCGCAGAGAAGTCTGTTGCCAACAGTAAGATCATCCTTGTTAAGGATTTGGCTGAGGTGATCGACGTCACAAACGAATATGCACCTGAGCATTTGATCATCTCTACTGCAGACTATATGAAGATTGCGGAAAAGATCACAAACGCCGGATCAATATTCTTGGGCCACCTTACTCCTGAAAGTGCTGGAGATTATGCATCGGGCACAAATCACACACTTCCTACAAACGGTTATGCCAAGGCATACAGCGGTGTGAATCTCGACAGTTTCCGCAAGAAGATCACATATCAGGAGATCACTCCTAACGGTCTTCAGCTTATCGGAAACGCAATTGAGATAATGGCGGAGAACGAGATGTTGTTTGCTCACAAGAATGCCGTCACTTTAAGAATGAAGAACAAATAAGTTGGAATTCAACAAATAAATTTTTGTTATATGAAAGAATTAAGTCAATTGGTTCGACCAAACATCCTAAAGCTTAAGCCATACTCATGCGCGCGTGATGAGTTTAAGGGCGAGGCGTCTGTCTATTTGGATGCTAACGAAAATCCACGTAATGATCCGTACAACAGATATCCAGATCCATTGCAGTGGGCAGTTAAGCATCGTGTGGCAGAGGTAAAGCATGTGGATGCGAAGAACATACTCTTCGGAAATGGTAGTGATGAGCCTATTGACTTGGTCTACCGTGCTTTCTGTGAGCCAGGCATTGATAATGTTGTGGCAATCTCTCCTACATACGGAATGTATGAAGTGTGCGCGGATGTCAACAATGTTGAGTATCGTCCTATAGCTTTGAAGGAAGGATTCCAGATTGATGTGGACGCGATGCTTGCCGCTGTGGACGACCATACTAAGGTCATGTGGCTTTGTTCGCCAAACAATCCTACAGGTAATTGCTTGAATGATTGTGACATCGAGAAGTTGCTGACACAGTTTGATGGTATCGTTGTTATCGACGAGGCGTACTGGGATTTTTGCGGTAGAGAATCGTATAGCCAGAAATTGGCGAAATATCCAAATATGATAGTGTTGCAGACATTCTCAAAGGCATGGGCAAGTGCGTCAGTGCGTTTGGGTATGGCATTCGCTTCAGAGGAGATTATTGGCATCTTGAATAAGATCAAATATCCATACAATATCAATAAGCTTACTCAGGACTATGCGTTGAAGATTCTTAAGAATCCAGACGTCATCAAAAACTGGGCGAAGGAGACAATCTCACTTCGTGCTGATTTGGAGTATGAGTTGAAGGCGTTCAAGTTTGTTGAGAAGATTTATCCTACCGATGCTAATTTTGTGTTGGTAAAAGTGAATGACGCAACTGATCTTTATATTTATCTGACACAGTGCGGAATCATTGTCAGAAATCGTCATCGTGTGCAGTTGTGTGGTAATTGTGTGCGTATCACGATTGGTACAAAAGAAGAAAATGAGGAGTTAATTAAAGCATTAAAAAAATATTGATATGACATACGAATTTATCGGTACAGTCCTAAACTTGAGCGAGAGAAGTGGACAGTCTGCAAGAGGTCCATGGAAGATGTGGGAGTGCGTTATTGAGCACGACACAACAGGTCAGTTTCCACGTCGCGTACTTGTAAGTGTTTGGGATGAGAACGCTTATAATACAATCGCTGCAATTCAGCAGCAGCAGGGAGTTGTGCGAGTAACATGCAGTGTTGACGCAAGAGAATACAACGGTCGTTGGTTCAACGATATCCGTGCTTTCCGCGCTGAGCCATTCAACGGTATGGCGGCGCAGCAGGGCTATGGCCAGCAGATGGGAGGCTATCCTCAGCAGCCAATGCAGCAGGGCTATGCACAGCCACAGGGTGGTTACCAGCAGCCAATGCAGCAGGGTTATGCGCAACCACAGGGTGGCTACCAGCAGCCAATGCAGCAGGGTGGATTCACTGCTCCTGCAGCACCAACACAGGCAGCACCGGCATCTCCTGCACAGCCTGCTCCTAATGCAGATGGTAGTGACCTGCCTTTTTAAGTATGCTTTCTCGTAAGGAACGCTACTCAAACGTCTTGGCTTGGTTTGCGGAGAATATGCGTAATGCCAAGAGTGAGCTGAATTTCAGGAATCCGTATGAGTTGCTTGTGGCAGTGATGCTTTCGGCTCAATGTACGGATAAGCGAGTCAATCAGGTGACTCCGGCTCTGTTTGAGCGTTATCCCGACGTCTTCTCATTGGCAAAGGGAACAGAGGATGAGATACTTAACTATATCAACAGCGTATCCTATCCAAACGCAAAAGCCCAACATCTGCTTCAAATGGCTAAGATTGTGTCGGAGAAGTGTGATGGAGTCATACCGTCGACGATGGATGCCTTGACTTCATTGCCAGGAGTCGGCAGAAAAACAGCCAACGTGATGCTCGCGGTAGCATTCGGAAAACCAGCGATGCCGGTGGATACACACGTGTTCAGAGTGTCGCACAGGGTGGGGCTTGCTGAGGAGGCAAAGAATCCGTTGCAGACGGAGATGATACTGCGTCAGTATATACCGGAGGCGATTTTGAGTGATGCTCATCATTGGTTGCTATTGCACGGCAGATACGTCTGCACAGCTATTGCTCCGAAGTGTAATGAGTGCGGAATTCGAGAATATTGTAAAGAATTTAAAGAATAAGAGATGAATAATGCATTAACAAAAACTGATTTCAATTTTAAGAATCAGAAGTCCGTTTACCACGGAAAGGTAAGAGACGTTTACAGTGTCGGTGAGGATTTGCTAGTAATGGTGGCATCAGACCGTATTTCTGCATTCGACGTTATTCTTCCAAAGGGAATTCCTTTCAAGGGTCAGATGTTGAACCAGATCGCAGCCAAGTTCTTGGATGCTACTCAGGATATCTGTCCAAATTGGAAGTTGGCTACACCAGACCCAATGGTTACTGTAGGTGTACGTTGCGAAGGTTTCCCAGTTGAGATGATCGTTCGTGGTTATTTGTGCGGTAGCGCATGGAGAGCATACAAGAGCGGTGTCAGAGAGATCTGTGGTGTTAAGTTGCCAGAGGGAATGAAGGAGAACCAGAAGTTCCCAACTCCAATCATCACTCCAACAACAAAGGCTGAGATCGGTAAGCACGACGAGGATATCTCTAAGGAGGAGATCATTGCTCAGGGTCTTGTCTCTGCTGAGGATTACGCAGTTCTTGAGAAGTATACTTTGGCATTGTTCCAGAGAGGTACAGAGATTGCAGCAAAGAGAGGTTTGATCCTAGTTGATACAAAGTACGAGTTCGGTAAGCACGACGGTAAGATCTACTTGATGGATGAGATCCACACTCCAGATTCATCTCGTTACTTCTACTCAGAAGGCTACGAGGAGAGATTCAAGAACGGTGAGGCTCAGAAGCAGCTTTCAAAGGAGTTCGTTCGTGAGTGGCTTATGGACAATGGTTTCCAGGGTAAGGCAGGTCAGCAGGTTCCAGAGATGACAGACGCAATCGTTGAGTCTATCTCTAACCGTTACATCGAACTTTACGAGAATATCACAGGAGAGAAGTTTGACAAGTGCGCAGACACATCTTCTATCAATGCAAGAATTGAGAAGAATGTAAGCGATTATTTGGCAAAGCTATAATGCTTGAATGATAAAATGGTTTAAGAGACGTTGCGATTGCAGCGTCTCTTTTTGTTTATGTTTGTAAAACTTAAAATTTTGCACGTTGTTTTTAGATGTACTATAAATTTTCAAATCTCAAGCAGTTAATTTTATAGATATAGATAGGTTTTTGAGTGATTACAAAGGTCGTAAAGCCAAGGTTATTCCTACATAGTACGAAAAGAATGCTTGCTTTTAAGGTATGCATTAATTTAGAATTATATTTGAGAATTGGATGTTTACCAACATTGAGAGATAATTTGGAGTTTTTTAGTTTAATATCACATTATCCCTTTCAGCCAATTATAAATCCATTCCGCGTCTCCTTCATCCCAACGGATACTCCAGAATCTTATGGTGTACATGAATTTGTTGATTGACTCTTTATCTCCGTCGTATCCTATGATATTGCATATTTGATCGATCTCTTCTTTATCTCTTATGTCATCATAGTCCCAACTGTCTATGTATTTCCAATTGTCCGCACGGCTTTTAGAGATGGAAATTACTTTCTCATAGTTCTGTGGGTTTATCCAATGATAGCTGTCTAAAAGCTGGCTGGACGCATTATAGATATCCGGACATTCTTTTGCCAGTTTTCTGATTTGCTCATTATGCATTTCCAACCATTTTTTGATTCTATCTTTGGAAACAAATTTAAGAGCTTCTCTTTTATGAATGCTAAGAGCTTCAGTTAGGTTTTTGACGTGATTGTCGCCGACGTTGCAATGCTCTTTGTCACAGTATTCTTTCAACTCACAATAGATGCTGGTCATCAAAGAGTCTGCCATCCATTCAGTGTTGACGGACTCTTTCACAAGTTGAGACAATAAGACTCCGTCAATCTCCATGTCGCTCACTCCGCTGGTTTTGTCGGAGATGCTATACGACGGTATGATCGCGCATATTGTAGCGTTTCTATCTTGTGCCATCTTCAGAATCTGCATGCTGCAAAAGTATATGCTATCCGTGAAACTTTTTGAATGATAGTCGTATCGATATATTAATTCGTTTATGTTTTTGCAACTTTTATGATGGTTTGCTTCATAACGTTCAATGCATTCCACACTTGGCTTGGTGAAACTTGGAATAATGCTACTGTGTAGAGGCACATCGTATCCTTCCTCATTTTCTCCAAACACTATATAACCTCCAAATGAATATCCTTCATTCAGAAGAGAATCTGTAAAAGTGGATTGTACACTCGGAAAGGGATTCTTCATTTCAAAATCCGATTTGTCTATCTTCTCTATCCTCAATCTTAAATCCTTGTGCGTAGAGTTTGCTCCTCCGCACCAACCGATTAGTCCTAAGACGAATAGGAATAGACAACCAATCATTCCTATCAAGTAATATTTTCTATTTATCACCTTCGATTCCATGGCTCTTTCTCTTTTTAATTAGGTAATAGTTGATTGCCAATAGTATAATGCCCCAGATGATTATCCAGACTGCCACGACGGAAGGATTAAAGTCTCTTAGGTCGGCTATGTTTGCGATGGCAATTATCCAGCATAACATTCCAATATTGAAGAATAGGACATTATTGCTTTTGGTCCATCTGTAGGTATGGTATGCCAAAAATATAAGTAAAAGTATAGCGTATAAGTTGGATGTCGATTCTATTAATATAGGTGCAGTCGACGCTACCAATATTGCATATACAAGACAGAAATATTGGCCAATTTGTATCTTGATGCTCTTTTTATACTGGATTATCCACAACAGAATAAGAGGCAGAACGAAAGGAATGATAGCGAATCCTCCTTGGATTTTTGAATCATAAAAATGTGTAGATACACCGCGTGTCAACACTATGAAGGAAAGGACAAAACTTCCCAATTCAATCCAATTGACTCTTGTCTCCAACCATTGTTTCGCTTTGTTCCAAACGACAAATGTGAATCCATAACAAGATACAATCAGAGGAATGAGCAGATTAGGCATTACATCGTGGTTACTGAACATGCAGCATAAATGATAGAAAACTGCTGTTAGGACGAATGGTGAGATGAAAAGTCGGATGTTCAGCATCAATTGCTCTTTGTCTTTGAAATATGTCTTGTACAAGTAGAAAATGTCTATTGCCAATATCAGACAACTGAATATACAACTCGCGCTATTGTCTCGTGTAGCACCGTCAATTATTAGGGTTAATGCCGTCACAATAATTATGACAGTGGCTGCAATCGTAGCTTTGAAATAAATGACAAATGGGAAACATACCAAAACCGAAACGAGGATGGTTATGGGTTCGTTGACTTTCAGATTAAAAGTAGACAGTATCATGAAAAAGGTTAGGAAAATAGCAACACATTGCAGTATAGTCACACTTTCCGTAAAGACTTTTTTGTCGGATAATTTGCAGTCTACAAAATATGACAATGCGGAAGCACCGATAATTGGTAGGATACTGAAGAAGATATGTGCGTTTAAGCCTACCGATCTCCACGAATCTTCAATCAGAATTGCAATTCCTGATATCACGAAAACTGCCGCTACGATGCTCAACGCATATTTGCTGCTTGATGTGTTTTTCGATGAATCATAGTATTGGATTATTCCGTCGGCGGTCTCCTGCGAAATAACCTGTCTTTTTACCAATTCATCTGTATCGATTTTTATCTTCATAAATTAATAAGAGAATTTGCAGACATTCGATTTGTAGATATAATTTTGAATGGATGCTTATTGTATTAAATAAAACATATCAATAAATAATTAAAACCTAATTTAAAGGCACAAAAAAGACGAGATTACTCTCGTCTTTTTCTATATTTCAAAACTGATTTTTATTATCTGTAGTAGATGTGATCAACTCGGATCCAATTCTTTCCACCGTCGTGACCTACAAATGCAAATTGTACCATTACTTCATGGTCGTATACATTGTGATGACCGAGTTTTGCCTCTAGGATACCAGGATTGTCGATAGCGCAAACAAGACCATAATAAGGATTTTCTCTCAACACTACAGCCCAATAATTGCCTTTCCACTCAAGTCTGCCATAGTAGTAATGGTTGTAGTCGTGCTCGTAACGGTAGTGATGCTCTGGGTCTGAGTAATAATACCCATCGTAATAATAGTAGTGAGTGTCGTAATAATAATCGTCGTAGTCGTAACCACGTAAATGGTCATGATCGCTAGAACAGCTGTTCGCAATCATAGATAAGGCAATAATCAAAAATCCTACTAATTTCTTCATTATGATCTAAAATTCTTTTTTTCTTTAATTTAGTTCCACAAAAATACTACAAATATTATGCCAATGAACAACTTTTTTGCAGTTTTCTCCATTATTTTCTATTTTTGTATAGATTTTAATGACTTTCTATATGAATATAGACAACGAAAGATTGCATAAGGTTGTCGACGTATTGTCGGACACCACATCGGCTGAGAATATGGTAGATCCGTCTCGTGAGCAGGATTTGCCTTCATTATCGTCGTTAAAGAAGATAGTCAAGCTGACAAAAAGCGTCGTCTTTCCTGGCTATTTTGATTTTGAGCCAGTGGGAGAAGGAATGCGTAAGTTCAGTATCGGTGTGGCAATCGATAATCTATATGGCGAATTGAAGACGCAGATCAGTTCAGGATTAGAGTTTGATCCTAATATTTCTGCGGACCAGGCCAAGAAGATGGCTCCGGGACTTGCGATGGATTTTATAGAGCAGATACCTGAAATCAAACGTCTGCTTTATACCGACGTGAATGCGATGTTCGACAACGACCCGGCTGTAGTTAGTCATGGAGAGGTTATTCTTTGTTATCCAGTGCTACAGGCCATGAGCAACTATCGTATCGCGCACTGTTTGCTAAAGATGGGAGTGCCTATCATACCACGTATTATTTCAGAGATGGCTCATTCAAAAACAGGAATCGACATTCATCCTGGAGCTCAGATTGGAGAATATTTCAGTATCGACCATGGTACAGGTGTTGTGATCGGAGAGACGTGTATAATAGGAAACCATGTCAATCTTTACCAGGGTGTGACATTGGGAGCAAAAAACTTTACTCTTGATGAGAACGGACATCCGATGAATCTTCCGCGTCACCCGATTATAGAGGATAACGTGACTATCTATTCAAATGCGTCTGTCTTGGGACGAATCACTATAGGCCATGATTCTATTATCGGAGGTAACGTCTGGATCACACATGATGTGCCGCCATTCTCAAAAATCTCGCAAGGAAAGTTGAACGATGCACCGTCGCAAAAAAATGTTTAAGATTTTTTGCTTGAAAGTGTAACAATTGCGATTTTTTTTCTACTTTTGCACGAATTTTGTAAAATAGTCTAATAGTCTATATTTATGAGGCAGTTAAAAATTACCAAGTCAATTACCAACAGAGAGAGTGCATCACTTGACAAATACTTGCAGGAGATTGGTCGTGAGCCATTGGTTTCAGTGGAGGAAGAGGTTGATCTAGCACAGAGAATTCGTCAGGGAGATGAGCGAGCTTTGGATAAGTTGGTCCGTGCGAATTTGCGATTTGTAGTGTCTGTGTCAAAGCAGTATCAGAATCAAGGATTGAGTTTGCCGGATTTGATCAACGAGGGTAACTTGGGATTGATCAAGGCTGCTGAGAAATTCGATGAGACTCGTGGATTTAAGTTCATCTCATACGCAGTGTGGTGGATCCGTCAGAGCATTTTGCAGGCTTTGGCAGAGCAGTCACGTATCGTGCGTTTGCCTTTGAATCAGGTCGGTTCATTGAACAAGATCAACAAGGCGTTCTCTGCATTCGAGCAGAAGTACGAGAGAAAGCCATCCGCAGAGGAGTTGGCACGTGAGCTTGATATGCCAGAGGATAAGGTGGCTGATACTTTGAAGGTGTCAGGACGAAGCACTTCTATCGACGCTCCATTTGCTGAGGGTGAGGATAACAGTTTGCTTGATGTCCTTCCAAACGCAGATTCTCCAGTTGCAGACCGTTCGTTGATCAACGAGTCATTGTCGAAGGAGATCGACCGTGCATTGGATACATTGACAGAGCGTGAGAGCGAGATCATTAAGATGTTCTTCGGAATCGGTTGTCAGGAGATGACTCTTGAGGAGATCGGAGAGCAGTTTGGACTTACTCGTGAGCGTGTACGTCAGATCAAAGAGAAGGCTATCCGTCGTCTACGTCAGAATTCACGTAGCAAACTTTTGAAGGGTTACTTAGGATAATTTTTAATTAATAATTAAGAATTAATAACGTAAGGAGGTTGTCCTCAAGTGAGGATTGTTAAGGGCGGAACGCCCTAACCCCACTCATGCACGCGAGCCCGAAGGGCGAGCGTCCTAATAAGAAACGAATATATTCGCGGAATCTTGCTTTGCAGGGTTCCGCTTTTTTATTAACTCATATTTGGTGCTATAGAAGTAATACAATCTGTCATAATTACGAATTATGAATTAAGAATTACGAATTATTTCCTACTTTTGCATAAATCAGATTTCAATTCATTATGTTCTACGATAATATTCAGTTGGTGGTTCTGCCAAAACAGGCAGCTAAGGAGGATTTGTTACGTGCTGAGGTGGCTAAGAAACTTGGTGTGCGTCCTGACCGTGTGCGTCAGGTTCGTGTCATCCGTAAGAGTATCGACGCCCGTTCCAAGGTGCAGGTAAAAGTCAACCTTACAGTACAGGCTTTCACAGACAAGACTGTGGCTAAACCGATTGAATATCCTTTCAAGTATGGCGACGTGAAGAATGGCGAGAAAATTGTCATCGTAGGAGCTGGTCCAGCTGGTTTGTTCGCTGCATTGCGATTGATAGAGCTTGGTTATTGTCCGGTCGTGTTGGAGCGTGGAAAAGCAGTGTCGGATAGAAAGGTCGACGTCGCTCAGCTATGCCGTAATAATGGATTGAATGAGGAGTCAAACTACTGTTTTGGAGAGGGTGGCGCAGGTACATTCTCCGATGGCAAACTATTCACTCGAAGCAAGAAGAAGGGTGATAGCGAGCGTATACTTCAGGTGTTCCACTACCATGGAGCACAGGATTCTATCCTTTACGAGGCACATCCGCACATCGGTACAGACCGTCTTCCAGAGGTGATCAAGAAAATGCGTAAGACAATTCTTGATTGTGGTGGTGAAATCCATTTTGAGACAAAAGTTTCTCATCTGATTATCGAAAATGATACAATCAAGGGAGTGGTCGCTTCCGACGGTACTGAATATAAGAGTAGGGCAGTGGTGCTTGCTACAGGACATTCTGCAAGAGATATCTATCAGATGCTTCACGACGAGGGTGTCGCTCTTGAAGCCAAAGGTTTTGCGATGGGAGTCAGAGTGGAGCATAAACAGGCTTTGATTGATAAGATACAGTATCATGCCGCTGAACGTGGACCATATCTTCCTGCCGCAGAATATTCTTTCGTGACGCAGGTCGACGGTAGAGGAGTCTACACATTCTGTATGTGTCCAGGAGGATTCGTTGTCCCAGCGTCAACATATAAAGGCGAGACTGTAGTCAACGGAATGTCATCGTCCGGACGAAATTCACCATATGCTAATTCGGCTGTTGTGGTGGAGATACGTGTGGAGGATTTGCCAGAGTTGATGCCAGACTATGAGCGGTATGGTGTGCTTGCCGGACTGGAGTTCCAGAAACGATACGAGCAGATTGCGTTTGCCAACTCAGGAGGAGGAAATAAAGCTCCATGCCAAAAATTATACGATTTTGTCAACGGACGATTAAGTTTTGAACTTCCGGAGGTTTCATATTTGCCAGGCGTGACGTCGTCGCCAATCCATTTCTGGATGCCTGATTTCATATCGAAGAGATTGCGTGAAGGCTTCAAGGAGTTTGATAAGAAACGCAAGGGATTCCTGACTAACGACGCCGTGATTATCGGAGTGGAGAGCCGCACATCGTCGCCAGTGCGTATTCCAAGAGATCAGGAGACGATGCAACATATCCAGATCAAAGGACTTTATCCAGCAGGAGAGGGTGCAGGTTATGCAGGTGGAATCACAAGCTCTGCTGTCGATGGCGACAATGTGGCAGTAAAAATTTCAGAGTGGCTCAAAAACTGAGATAAAGAGTTGCTGATATGCAGGAGGCTCCGTTCATAGGCGTTGCTCGTCACAGGCTTGTTGTAGACGGTGAAGGTGTGACGACGCTTGCCGCATTCCACACTTGCACGTTGAATTGCAAGTATTGCCTTAATCCGCAGTCTTTGCGTGAAGCGGATACGGCAAGAGTTTATTCTACCGCTGAATTATATGAGAAAGTAAGAGTGGATGAACTATATTTTCTTGCGACAGGAGGAGGCGTCTGTTTTGGCGGAGGTGAGCCAAGCCTAAGATATGAGTTCATACGGGAGTTTCGTGAACTTTGTGGACCGGATTGGAAACTGACAATAGAGACAGCGTTGAATGTGCCAAAGAAGAATATCGAAGCACTTCTTCCTGTTATAGATTTTTGGATTGTTGACGTCAAAGACATGAATCCAGAGATTTACAAAGCATATACAGGCAAGACGAATGAACGTATGTTGGAAAATCTTGAACTATTGCGTGGAATGCCGGAGAACGTCAAGGTTCGTATACCGTCGATATCAGAATATAACACTAAAGAGGATCAGAATAGTAGCGTCGCAAAACTAAAAAAGATGGGCTTTTCTGATTTTGATCTATTCTGTTATAGGATGGAGATTGATAAAATGTAAAATGGAGGATTACAAAAACAGCTTATAAAGATATAATTATGGTAAGAATACAAACAGTACAGGTAAAAGAGACTGAAGTCAGAACAGTACAGGTAAATGGTGTGGATTATATTTGTATAACGGATATAGCAAAATTCAAAAGTGAAGAACCTAATGTTGTGATTGGCAATTGGATGAGAAATCGTAACACGTTGGAGTATCTTGGAATATGGGAATCTCTGTATAACGAGAGTTTTAACCCTCTCGAATTCGAGGGGTTTAAGAGTCAAGCTGGATTGAATGCATTTACACTTTCTCCATCAAAGTGGATAGAATCAACAAATGCTATTGGTATTATTACCAAGTCTGGTAGATATGGGGGCACTTATGCACATAGAGATTTAGCTTTTAAGTTTGCAAGTTGGGTGTCTGCAGAATTTGAACTTTATTTGATAAAGGAATTTCAGAGATTAAAGGAAGAGGAACAGAAACAAATCGGTTGGTCTGTTAAGCGAGAGTTGTCAAAAATCAATTATCGTATTCACACTGATGCAATCAAATTGAATTTGATACCAGATTCTATTACTCCTGCACAAGCATCGATTATCTATGCTGATGAGGCTGATGTGTTGAATATGGCAATGTTTGGTATGACAGCAAAGCAATGGCGAGAGAATAATCCTGAATTAAAAGGTAATATGCGTGATTATGCTACGATAAATCAATTGATTTGTTTGTCAAATATGGAAAATTTGAATGCGGTTTTTATTAATGAAGGACTGCTTCAAAATGAACGTTTGATAAAATTAAACAAGATTGCAATTCAACAAATGAAAGTCCTTGAAGAGAATTCTGATAGGACATTAATACAATAGCCTATGTAAACAAGAGGCAGAATCATCACGACTAATTGTGAAAAATATTGCGCAGAATAAATAAAACATTTAATTTTGCAGTGTAATCTTACGGGATTGCACCTCAAATATGGGGATGACCGGTTTTGACAGCGGGCAGAAGCGGTATGTAAGCATGCAGTGCGCTGGTGGCTAGCACTATAATCTTGAGACCAAAAATTTAACTGGCGAGAATAACTATGCTCTTGCAGCCTAACCGAAGTACAGTAAGTTAGCTTTATCGCGGTCAAGATGACTGCGACAAGACGTCTCCCCAAGCCCAAGTCCTGAGGCGATTGGATTAGCGAGGCGCAGAATATCGGGAATAGTGTCGTTAGAGTCTGGATGACGGCATGAAATTTACAGACTAAGGTGCTGGTTGGTGGTCCAGGTCTTGCCAACACCCGACAATGAAGGCTGGAATAAGCATGTAGAAAGCATATTGATTCCTCGTTTGGACGAGGGTTCGACCCCCTCCATCTCCACTTTTGAAAAAAAATAAGCATCGTTTTCATAGACGGTGCTTATTTTTTTGCCGTCGACTTACTGAAGCCTAAATCAAATATGGAATATATTACGAATTAAGAAAGGTGTTGTTTAGCATATCGGAGCGGATTTTTTACTAATTTTGCAGTCGTTAATAAAAGAGAGATGAATCCAGTATTAAAATTCTTTAGAGATTGGACATTGCCTTGCGCAATGGTGTTGGGCGCTGCATGTTATTTGATATGGCATTTCTTGCTTCCCGTGTCGACGGAGATGCGAGCGAATGCCGCTAATGTCGTGGCGATTGTTCAGCCAGTACTGATTTTTTCCATGCTTTTCATCTCGTTCTGCAAGATTAATATCCGTGATTTACGTTGGCGAAAATGGCATTTCTATGGACTCGCTTATCAGATAATGATTTTCGTAATGACGGGATTGTTGGTTTATCTTTATCCAGACAGTGAATATAGAGTCACGTTGGAGTCGGCAATGATCTGTTTCATCTGCCCAACGGCTACAGCAGCCGCTGTCCTCACTCAGAAACTTGGTGGTAATGCTGCGACGTTGGTGTCGTACACTATGTTCATAAACCTTGTGACTACAGTTGCTATTTCCACTATCGTGCCTATTTTGAATCCGGAGAGTGGAATCACATTCTGGGTGGCATTCTTCAAGATTATGGCTAAAGTATTCCCAATGCTGATTTGCCCATTCTTCTTGGCTGTACTCGTGAGATACACAATGCCTAAGTTTCACAAATTGGTGATATCCACAAAAGATTTGGCATTCTATATCTGGGCTGTTGCTTTATCTCTTGCCATCGCAGTGACGGTAAGATATATCGTGTCGGCTACTGATCTTACTTTCACTACAGTTGTTGGCATTGCCTTAGCGTCGCTTATAGCTTGTGTTTCTCAGTTTGCCTTAGGTAAATTGTTCGGAAAGAAATTCGACGACGAGATAAGTGGAGGTCAGGCATTAGGCCAGAAGAACACAGTGTTTGCAATCTGGGTGGGCTATACATTCTTCTCTCCGTTGTCGTCTATCGCTGGAGGATTCTACAGCATCTGGCACAATGTGTTCAATAGTTGGCAGCTGTATAAGAAGAATAAGAATGGACAGGTTTGAAACCTGTCCCTTACGTAATGAATGGTTTTCAGCCTTCGCGTTGATATAGTCCTGATGAGATAACTGTTCCACAGTTTTGATATTTCTTTGCATCTTGCTATATTTGTGGACAACATTATAATTTGAAAATATACATTAAATATACAACTATGGATTACTCTTTCATTCCAAAACTAAAATATCTTGCCGATAACAATTTCTTCTTGATGGCAGGACCTTGCTGCATTGAAGGTGAGGAGATGGCTTTTGAGATTGCCGACAAGATGGTGGCTATCTGTGACAAACTTCATATCCCATACATTTTCAAGGGCTCATACAGAAAGGCTAACCGTTCGCGTCTTGACAGTTTCTCTGGAATCGGAGACGAGAAGGCTTTGGATATTTTGAAGAGAGTAGGAGAGAAGTATAATATCCCTGTCGTTACAGATATCCATTCTGCTTCTGAGGCTGACATGGCGGCTAAGTATGTTGACGTGCTTCAGATTCCAGCATTCCTTTGCCGACAGACAGATATCTTGGTCGCTGCGGCTAAGACTGGTAAGGTTGTCAATATTAAGAAAGGACAGTTTATATCGCCAGAGTCGATGAAGTTTGCGGCTGGCAAAATCAAGGAGTGTGGCAACGACAAGATCCTTTTGACAGACCGTGGTACAGAGTTCGGATACCAGGATTTGATTGTTGATTATCGCGGAATCCCAACGATGCAGAAGATTGGTTATCCTGTTGTTCTTGATATCACACATTCGCTTCAGCAACCCAACCAGACTTCTGGCGTGACTGGTGGAAATCCAGATATGATTGAGACTATCGCCCGTGCGGGAATCGCAGTCGGTGCAGACGGCTTGTTCATGGAGACACACATGGATCCAAGCGTTGCGAAGAGCGACGGCGCTAATATGCTTCGTCTTGATTTGGCAGAAGGATTGCTTACAAAGTTGGTTAAATTGCGTAAGGCAGTAGTTGAGCTATAAGTTATGTTGCAGATTCAAGATACGATAGTAAGTTTCGATGTGTTGGAACGCCGTTTCCTTTGCGACTTGGCAAAGTGCAAGGGCATCTGTTGCATCGAAGGAGATAGTGGAGCCCCATTGGAAGATGAAGAGATTCCGATTTTGGAGCGTCTTGTCGACGTTGTTTGGGATCAGCTTTCGGAGGAATCAAAGGCTGTTATCAAAGAGCAAGGTGTCTGGTACACAGATGAGATGGGCGACAAGGTCACTTCCATCGTGAATGGCAAAGAGTGCGTCTTCACAACTATCGATAAAGATGGAATGTGTAAGTGTGCTTTGGAGGTTGCGTACAGAGAGGGAAGAAGTGATTTCTACAAACCAATATCATGCCATCTATATCCAGTAAGACTTGATAAGGTCGGTGACAATATTGCAGTCAACTATCATAAGTGGGATGTCTGCAAGTGCGCTAGAAAATTGGGAAGCATCAACGACCTTCCCGTCTACAAATTCTTGAAAGAGCCATTGATCAGAAGATTCGGACAGGAATGGTATGATGAACTCGAACTATGTGTCGGGGAGTTGAAAAAGCAAGGAATGATTAAATGATAGAGACGGATATTCATACAGCCACGTTGCCCAACGGAGTGCGTATAGTGCACAAAGAAGAGACGTCGCAAGTGGCATATTGTGGTTTTGCGATCAATGCCGGCACCCGTGATGAGGAGGCCGACGAGAGCGGTATGGCCCATTTTATAGAGCACATGCTGTTTAAGGGAACTCAGAAGAGAAACTCATGGCATATCCTCAACCGCCTTGAAGGAGTGGGAGGGGAGATCAACGCATACACCACAAAAGAAGAAACATTCGTCTATTCTACAGTGTTGACTGCTGATTTTGAAAAAGCGGTTGACCTATGTTCGGATATTGTTTTCCATCCTACCTTTCTAGATCATGAGATAGAGAAAGAGGTCGACGTGATTATAGAAGAGATCAACTCGTATAACGACTCCCCGTCGGAATTGATCTATGATGAGTTTGAAAGCATCATCTTCAAAAACTCGCAGCTCGGAAGAAATATACTAGGCGACGCGGATCGTCTTCAGGAATACACCACTGAGAATGCGTTACGTTTCGTCGCTAACAACTATTTTACCGACAAGATCTTGTTTTTCTCCGTCGGCAATATCCCATTTAAGAAAGTGATGAGGCTCGCTGAGAAATATTTTGGCGACGTCGCTGCAAAATATAGCACCAAGACAAGACAGAAGTCGGCATTGTATGTGCCAGACCATGTGCGAAAGAATCTCAATACGCATCAGACACATGCGTTGATTGGAGCAAGAGCATATTCGCTGTCGGATGAGCGACGTCTACCATTATATTTATTGAATAATATTCTTGGCGGACCGGGCATGAATTCCAAGCTTAATCTTGCTGTGCGAGAGAAGAGAGGGTTGGCATATTCAGTGGAGTCGGCATACACTGCCTATTCAGACGACGGATTGATCAACATCTATTTCGGCACAGAGCATGAGGATACGGAGAAATGCTTGAACGTCATATATAAAGAGTTGAAAAAACTTAGGGATAATGAGATGCCATCGTCACAGTTGGAGCGAGCAAAGAAACAGCTTATGGGCCAACTAGCCATAGCCAAGGAGAACAGAGAAAACTCAGCGTTGAGCATGGCAAAAAGCTTTTTGTTCTTTGGCATGGACGAATCCAATGCAGTGGTGGCGGAAAAAATATCAAAGATAACTTCCTCGCAATTGTTGGATATCGCGAATGACATTTTTGCGGAAGAAAAGTTGTCGACGCTGATATATACAAAGTAAAACGTTGAAGATAACGAAACCATTGTCCTATAATTACGAATGCTGTATTTATAGGACATTTTTGTTCTTATATATATTAGGGAGATTATATGGCATTTGTCCAAAATGAGGATTGCAAAGGGCCCATGTCTGATTTTTTGCCCTTGCCCCTTCTCCAACGCAAGCTCGGAGGTCTAGCGTATAAAGAAAAAGCGTGTGTAGGACAACTCGTATATAATTGCCTATATTAATTATGCGAGATTTGTTGTTTGACAAAAATAAGAAATGCAAAAACGTTAAAAAAATGCGGAAAAATTCTCAAATGCAATTTTTTTATCTTAAATTTGCATATTAATAGTGTTAAGTAGAATTTTAGTAGAATATAAATAAAAAATTAAATAACAAAAAAAATGCAAAACAAAGGAATTGTATGGTTTCTGATTGTTGCTCTTTTTTTGGCTTGCGTGTATTCTCTATCGTTCACGTTTGTCTCAAACCACTATAAGAGTGCAGCTGAGGCAGCGGTAGCAAATGGAGAGGCTCAGAGTTATGATGAGTACATGGATACATTGCTTAGCCACAACGAGTCAGCGTGGTCGTTGAAAGAGTGCCGTGAGAAAGAGTTGAACTTAGGTTTGGACTTGAGAGGTGGTATGAATGTGGTGATGGAAATTTCCGTTCCAGACATCTTGAAGGCTCTTGCGGGCAACCAGGCATCAGAGGAGGCTTTCACAAAGACAATTGATTTGGCGAAAGCAAAGCAGAAGACTTCACAGAAAGACTTCTTGACACTATTTATCGAGGCGTTCAACGAAGCAAACCCTGGAGGCCAGTTGGCATCAATCTTCAGTGGCTACACGTTGAAGAATAAAATCAACTACACATCATCAAACGACGAGGTCATCAAAGTGTTGAGAGAAGAGGTAGACAGTGCTATCGACAACTCATTCAACGTGCTTCGTTCTCGTATCGACCGTTATGGTGTGGTTCAGCCAAATATCCAGAAACTTGAGGGTTCAAGCCGTATCTTGATTGAGATGCCAGGTGTAAAGGAGCCAGAGCGTGTACGTAAGTTGCTTCAGGGTAGTGCCGATTTGGCATTCTGGGAAACTACAGAGTTCTCTGAGATCGCTCGCAATATCATGGCAGTAAACGATATGGTTGCAGAGATGAACAAGAATGCTGACACATTGAAGTCGGGCGCAGACAGTTTGTTGGCTGACTCTGTAAAGGGTACAGTTGCATTGTTCACATATTTGAAGCCAATGATCGATTTCCAGACTGGTCAGGTTTATCCTGGTCCACGTGTCGGACTTGCTCACTACAGTGACACTGCCAAGGTCACTGAATATTTGAATATGGCTCGTGCTAAGGGTATGATCCCAAGCTCTACATTCTTCGCATGGACAGTAAAGGAGACAGGCAACGGTATGTATGACCTTATCGCTTTGAAATCTAAGGCTTTGAAGGGTAAGGAGAGAAAGGCACAGCTTACAGGTGCAAGTGTGACAGATGCTCGTGCAGACTTCAACGACAAGTCTATCTATGCTGCAGTAAGCATGGAGATGAATCAGGAAGGTGCAAAGACATGGGCTAAGATGACACGTGAGAATATTGGAAAGTGTATCGCTATTGTTCTTGACGGTTATGTTTACTCATATCCTCGTGTTAACGGTGAGATCGCAGGTGGACGTTCTGAGATCACTGGTGACTTCTCGGTTAACGAGGCAAAAGACTTGGCCAACGTATTGAAGAGTGGTAAGATGCCAGCTCCTGCTAAGATTGTTCAGGAAGACGTGGTTGGTCCATCTCTAGGTCAGGAGGCTATCAATGCTGGTATGATCTCATTCGTAGTGGCATTTGCTCTTGTACTATTGTATATGATTGCATACTACGGTTTGATTCCAGGTATTGTTGCTGATATCGCTTTGATCTGCAACGTATTCTTGATCTTCGGAGTTTTGGCTTCATTGAAGGCTGTTTTGACATTGCCAGGTATCGCAGGTATCGTGCTTACATTAGGTATGGCGGTCGATGCTAACGTGTTGATCTACGAGCGTATCCGCGAGGAGTTGGCTTCTGGCAAGAAGATGCTTCAGGCAATGAAGGATGGTTATGGCAACGCGATGAGCGCAATCATCGATGCTAACGTTACTACTATTTTGACAGGTATTATCTTGGCTTACTTCGGTACAGGTCCTATCAAGGGATTCGCTACAACATTGATCATCGGTATCCTTTGCTCATTGTTGACAGCAATCTTCGTTACTCGTTTGATCTTCGATTTGTACTCTAAGAGTGAAGGCTTCGAGAAACTTACATTCTCTACTAAGTTCTCAGAGAACTGGTTCAAGAATGTTAAGTATGACTTTATCGGCAAATCTAAGCCATATTTGATGGCTGCTATTGGAGTCATTGTAGTTGCTGTCGTATCGTTGTTCGCAGTAGGTCTACAGCAGGGTATCGACTTCTCTGGTGGTAGAAATTACACAGTGAAGTTTGAGAAAGAAGTGACAACAGGTGAGGTTAAGGATTTGCTTAAGAATGCATTTGAGGATGCAAACGCAAGTGTGATCACAATCGGTACTGCTGATCAGGTTCGTATTTCGACTAACTACCGTATTCAGGATACAGACGACAATGTGGATTCTGATATCGAGTCAAGAATGTACAACTCATTGAAACCACTTTTGAATAATGGTGTTACAGAGGATATGTTTGTCAACCGTTATGTGATGAACGATGGTTCCGCTTCTCTTGCTGACGCTCAGTCGGAGGTGACATATGGTATCCAGTCGTCACAGAAGGTAGGACCAACAATGGCTGACGATATTAAGATCTCTGCTGTTATCGCAGTATTGATCGCAATGCTTGGTATTGGTTTCTATATCTTTGTAAGATTTAGCAGACTAGCATATTCAGGTGGTGCTTTGGTTGCCCTTGCTCATGACACATTGCTAATCTTGTTGTTGTACTGTTTGTTGCCATTGACTGGAATTGTTCCTTTCTCATTGGAGGTTGACCAGTCGTTTATCGCTGCAATCTTGACAGTGATCGGTTATTCAATCAACGATAAGGTGGTTATCTTCGACCGTATCCGTGAGTTCTTCCGCAATCGTAACCGTAATGTGGAATTTGATAAGAATGCAATTTTCAACTCTGCAATCAGTTCTACTCTAAGCCGTACATTCAGTACATCTTTGAGTACATTGATCGTGTTGGTTATCATTTTCTTCTTCGGTGGTGACACTATCCGTGGATTCATCTTCGCAATGTTGATCGGTGTAATCGTCGGTACTTATTCTTCAATCTTCATTGCAGCTCCTATCGCTTGCAAGTACTATTCAGCAAAGGCTGACGAGGAGGAAGAGGCAAGAAAACTAGAGAAAGAGAGACTTCTTGCTGATAGAGCATAATCAATCTCTTTTGAAATAATTATAGACCAAGTCTGGATAAGGCTTGGTCTTTTTTTGTTTTGTCACATGCTTTCTCATTGAAATTTTGTCGGACTCCCTGCGAGGGCATTAAATTAACACAGAGACGTGGCACACAAATAAAGAGACGCATTCAAAAATAAAGAGACGCGGCACGCCACGTCTCTACGATTGACCTGTCAGACTCTTCAAAAAATGATTTGGACAACTCATATATGCAAATGCTGATTTTTTTCATTATATTTGCAGAATAAACTTAAAAATAGGGTATATGGAAAAATTTAATTTCTTTAGAATTGCGAAGACTTTAGTCTTATTGTTTGGTTTGTCATCATTGTGTTTGACTTCATGTAAAACTGAAGATGATGAAAATGAGCCAGCTCCTGATGGATGGAATGATCTGCCTTCCAAGGCATTGCTTTCAGACGGTTTTACCGCTGTTTATCCTCTTGATTTTCCATTGAAGGCATATCCTTATGAAGAACAGGTAGAGGTGCCTTATATTGGAAGTGACAAGCATACAGACAAATTTTATGCATTTGTCACTTATGATTCTACAGTTGTAGAGGTTGATAATAAGGGTAATAGACATTATTCAGTTGGCATCCAGTATTTTAAGTTGGTTGAGCCAGCGTCAGTTCAGGCTTCCGAGGTAGACGACATTGTTGATGTCTTTAATAAATACTACTACAGTGAAGATATTGAAGGAATGGATGTCCTTGCTAAAGAAAAGACAACTTTTGCTGGTCATGATGCATATAAGTTTGCTGTTGTGACAAATAAGCAGTATACAGAGCATTACACTTTCTATGTGACACCTAAGGTGTATGAGGTTATTATAACTATGCCGGATTCGCTTCGTTCTACTCGTCGTGATGAGTTGTTCAAGATAGCGTCTACATTTGAGATAAAATAAATTTAATAAATGATATCAGTTGATGGATTGGCCGTAGAGTTCAGCGGCAAAACCCTTTTTGAAAACATCTCTTTCCAGGTCAACGAGAAAGACAGAATCGCGTTGATGGGAAAAAACGGTGCTGGTAAGAGCACATTGTTGAAGATATTGGCTGGCGTTCAGAAGCCAACCAGAGGAAATGTGTCTGCACCTAAAGATACAGTTATAGCTTACCTTCCTCAGCATTTGATGACTGAGGATGGCCGTACCGTGCGTGAAGAGGCAAGCCTGGCATTCGAACAGCTTTTCGCTATGGAAAAGGAGATCGAAGACATCAACAAGGAGCTTGGAGAGCGTACTGACTATGAGAGCGACGAGTATATGGCTCTTATTGAGAAGGTGTCGGCTTTGAGTGAAAAGTTTTATGCAATCGACAACACCAACTATGCGGAAGACGTTGAGAGAACTCTGCTTGGTCTTGGTTTTCTTCGTTCGGATTTCGACCGTCAGACAAGTGATTTCAGCGGAGGTTGGAGAATGCGTATTGAACTTGCCAAACTGTTGTTGAAGAAACCGGATGTATTGCTGTTGGATGAGCCGACAAACCATCTTGATATTGAGTCAATTCAGTGGCTGGAAGATTTTATAGTGAATAGCGCAAAGGCGGTGATCGTGATCTCTCACGACCGTGCCTTTGTCGATAATATCACAACCCGCACTATAGAGGTGACAATGGGAAGAATCTACGACTATAAGGTCAACTATTCCCATTATCTGGAGCTGCGCAAAGAGAGACGTGAGCAGCAGCAAAAAGCATATGAGGAGCAGCAAAAGTTTATCCAGGAGACTAAAGATTTCATCGAACGTTTCAAGGGTACATATTCAAAGACTCTTCAGGTGCAGTCTCGCGTCAAAATGCTTGAAAAACTGGAGATTATTGAGCCCGATGAGGTAGATACTTCGGCCTTGAAGATCCGTTTCCAGCCAGCTCCACGTTCAGGAAACTATCCTGTGATTGTAGAAAACCTACAAAAAGCCTATGACGATAAGGTTATCATCTTCGGTGTCAACATTACTATCGAGAGAGGTGACAAAGTCGCTTTCGTCGGCAGAAATGGAGAAGGTAAGTCGACACTTGTGAAGTGTATCAAGAGCGAGATTCCGTTCGACGGAAATTGCCAGATCGGACACAATGTGCAGATAGGTTATTTCGCGCAGAATCAGGCATCTCTGCTTGATGGTGAACTTACTGTGTTTGAGACGATTGATAACGTGGCACAGGGTGATATCCGTACTAAAATCAAGGATTTGCTCGGAGCATTCATGTTTGGAGGCGAGGACTCCTTGAAGAAGGTGAAAGTGCTTTCCGGTGGCGAGAAGACGCGTCTTGCTTTGCTAAAACTGTTGCTCGAGCCTGTCAACCTATTGATCTTGGATGAGCCAACCAACCATCTTGACCTTCGCACAAAAGATATTTTGAAGTCCGCCCTGCAGAATTTTGAAGGGACTATCATCCTGGTGTCTCACGACCGTGATTTCCTTGATGGTCTGGTCACTAAAGTCTATGAGTTTGGAGGTGGTAAGGTGCGTGAACATTTGAGCACTATCACCGATTATTTGAAAGAGAAAAAAATGCAGAATTTGAGAGAACTTGAAAAACGTTCTTGATAATGATGTTTCAGAATAATTAGCATAATAATGAAGAAGTTTATGTTGACATTATTGCCTGCCACAGTTATATCTATGTCGTCGTGTGGAGGTGATAAGACGACGACTATTGGGTCGGGAATTGATTTGAAGAATCTCGACACTACCGTCGATCCCAAGGATGATTTTTATCAGTTTGCTTGTGGCGGATGGATGAAAAACAATCCGTTGACTGGTGAATATGCGCGTTATGGTTCTTTTGAAAAGGTAGGGGAACTTAACAAACAGCAGATGAAGTCGTTGATAGAGGATTTGTCAACACAAAAGTTTGAAAAAGGCACCGTCGGCAACAAGCTTTGCACGCTTTATAATCTTTACATGGATTCCACGAAACTTAATGCCATAGGGAAAACTCCTTTGGCCGAGGATCTTCATGCCATTGATTCAATTAACAGCAAAGAACAGTTGCCTGCAATCATTGCGGATCTTCATAAGATTGACGCTGACGTCTTCTTCACTTTCTATATCGGTGCTGACGACAAGAACAGCAAGATGAATTTGCTACAGACATATCAGAGCGGACTTTCTCTTGGAAGCAGAGACTATTACCTTTCGCAGAAAGATTCCGCAATGATCAACATCAGGGAGCAGTTTGTCGCGCATGTAGAGAGAATGTTCAAACTATTCGGATATTCAGCGGACGATGCAAAAAAGTGTACGGAGGATGTGATGAAGATAGAGACAGCGTTGGCTGAGTCGTTCTATACAAAAGAGCAGCTTCGTGTGCCTAACGACAATTATCATAAGGTCGATTATGCGCAGTACAAACTGGATTTTGCTGGTTTCGACTGGGACCTTTACTTTGGTAAGTTCAATTTGAGAGAAGATTCTATTAATGTGTCTCAGATTAAGCCGATAGCCAAGGCTGTGGAGCTGATCGCCAATGAGGATTTGGAGACGTTGAAGCATTATATGACATGGCATCTTATCGACAGAGCCGCTGGTTCGCTTGGTGACGAGGTGTATAATGCCAATTTTGATTTTTATGGCAAAGTGTTGTCTGGCCGAGAGGAGCCGTCTCCAAGATGGAAGAGGGCAGTGTCTCTTTTGGAAGGAGCGATGGGAGAGGCTCTTGGCGAGATGTATGTGAATAAATATTTCCCTGCGTCTCACAAAGAGAGAATGATACAGCTTGTCAAGAACCTTCAGGATTCGTATGCGGAGCGTCTTGACAGTTTGTCTTGGATGGGCGACGCTACGAAAGTCAAGGCAAAAGAGAAATTGGCCGGACTTGTTGTAAAGATCGGATATCCTGATAAGTTTAGAGATTATACAGCGCTTGAGGTGACTGACGAGAATCTTTGGGAGAACTCAAAGAGAATCAGCCGATTCAAAGCGGATATCATGTTGGAGAAGGCCGGTAAGCCGGTAGACAAGACTGAGTGGCACATGAATCCGCAGACTGTCAACGCGTACTATAACCCGACAACAAACGAAATCTGTTTTCCTGCCGGAATCCTTCAGAAACCGTTTTTTGACATGAATGCCGACGACGCTTACAACTATGGAGCTATCGGTGTGGTCATCGGCCATGAAATGACTCACGGATATGATGACCAGGGACGTCAGTTTGACGTTGACGGCAATTTGAAAGACTGGTGGACTGCAGAAGACGCTGCGTTGTTCACACTAAGAGCCAGCAGCATTATGGAGTATTTCAACGGTATTGAGGTTGCTCCTGGTGTGCATGCAAACGGCAAATTCACATTGGGAGAGAATTTGGCAGACCACGGAGGATTGAAAATCTCATTCAACGCATTGAAGAGAGCGATGAAAACAAATCCATTGAGTGAAGTTGACGGATTCACACCTGAGCAGAGATTTTTCTTGTCGTATGCTGGAGTGTGGGCCAACAACATACGTCCGGAGGAGATTATCAGGCGAACAAAAGAGGATCCGCATTCATTAGGAAAGTGGAGAGTCAACGGCTCAATTCCTCACATCAATGAATGGTATGATGCTTTCGGGGTTACGGAGACAGATTCTATGTATATAGATCCAAGTAGAAGAGCTCATATTTGGTAATGCTGTTAACATTTTTTAGATTTGTTTGCTTGGAAATTGGCGAAAGTAGCTATCTTTGTATTTAATCCGCGTTTTGATATAGTGAAATGCGGATTGACTGAAAGGTAAAGCGGTTAATTTACATAGTTAAAATGTTTGTTAATTACGAAAATATATTTTTCAAAGGGGTAGTATTTATTGTAGAGCTACTGTTGTTGAACTTGCTTCTGACTATATTGCTACACTTCTTTGGCAGCAGTGTTGATCCTTATTTGGAAAGACATATGTTGTATGCGTTGGCCACATTGGCATATGCTGTGTCGTTTTCGCAGCATGGCACAATATTCGACAAGCCATCCGCTGTGATTGAGGGCATCATGTCGAAAGTGTTCCGCACAGTCTTTTTGTTTTCACTCATATTGATAGTGGCGTTCATACTTGCTGACGTCATATTTTCGGTTAGATTTTTTGCATTGTTCTTCACATTGTTGTTTGTCGTAGTGTTCATGTGGAGATTTTTGTCAAGAAATATATACCGTTATTGGAGACATCTTCCACGTAACTGCAGTAATGTCATTATATTAGGCGCTGGCCATGTTGGTGCGGAGGTATACGACGTGCTTAAGAATAACAAGATTCAGGGCTACAATGTTTTGGGAATATATGACGATAGGGACGAGGCTGATTATGAAGTGGACAAGACGCTTGTGAAAGGTTCATTGTCGGATGCTTTGACTCTGATCAAGTCGGGGACTGTCAACGAAGTGATAAGCGCGTTGCCTGCCGTAGACGACAAAAAGTCGGTGGATATATTGCAGGAGGCAGAGCGCTGTTTTGTGAAGAGCCTGATAGTGCCGGATTTCCAGAGATATATCAAGAAAGGAGTGTCTCTAGTGTCTGTTGCCAACATACCGATGATTCTGTTCCGTGACGAGCCGTTAGAGGAGCCTTGGAACCGATTGGCGAAACGAATTTTTGACATATTGTTCTCAGCCTTGGTTTTGGTGGTGTTCTCGCCAATATACATTATGGTGGCGATAGCTGTCAAATTCTCGTCTCCTGGTCCAATCTTCTTTAAGCAGAAAAGAACAGGAAAGAATGGCAGGGATTTCTATTGTTTGAAATTCCGTACGATGAAAGTCAATGCGGAGGCGGACCATTTGCAGGCGACGAAGGGAGATTCCAGAATCACAAAGGTTGGATCCGTATTGAGAAAGACAAACTTGGATGAGATGCCTCAGTTTGTGAATGTGCTTTTTGGCGATATGTCTGTTGTCGGGCCACGTCCGCATATGGTGAGCCAGACGGAGCAGTATTCTAAACTGATAGATGAATATATGGTGCGTCATTTGGCAAAACCGGGCATTACTGGTTGGGCACAGGTCACTGGATTCAGAGGTGAGACATCTGATATCAGTCAGATGATTGGACGAGTTAAACAAGATGTTTGGTATATTGAGAATTGGAGCTTTTGGCTTGATATACGAATCATATTCCAAACAGTATTTAATATGATAAAGGGAGATAAAGCAGCGTATTAGTAAGAAATATGCAAAGAATTCTTAAAAAAGTATTGCACGTTTTATTAAACTTATCTATATTTGCCAAACGTAAATAAAAGAACTAGGAAAAACAAACCCTATTTCTAATTACCATTATTTAAGAACTGTTGCAAAATAGTTGAAAAATGAAGATAAAACACATTTTAGTAGCATTGACGATGGTCTTGCTATCTCAGACAGGACTAAAGGCGCAAGAGGAGATCGTCTATGATCAGTACTATTACAATTATTACTTGGTCAACCCTGCTGTAGCTGGAGCTGAGCGTTGTACACACTTTATGTGGACAGGTAAGTTGCAGTGGATCGGTATGGAGGACGCGCCTCGTACGACTACATTAAGTTTCCGTACAAGATTGCGTGGTGGAATGGAGCGTCTAGGTATAGGTGCTTATGCATACGTTGATAAGAACGGTTATTCAAAACGTCAGGGTGGTCAGGTATCTATTGGCTATCATATTCCATTGTCAGGAGGAAGTACTCGTGGTTATATGATGAAGCAGCGTGATATCACTCGCCAGTTGTCGTTTGCGATTGCAGGTGTCGTTCAGCACTATTCATTTTCTGAGGAATTGTTCGGCGAGAGTACTGCAGCTGATATCGTGACTGCAAACGGTGGACGTGACAAGGGTTACTATTTTAACGCAACTTTCGGTACATATTTGCTATTGGATAACTTCTTCGCAGGTTTGACAATCGCCAACTTGATACCAACAAAGTTGACTGAGCTTGGTAAGGATGAGCCAGTTCGTCCTATTACTCCATACATTTTTATGGGTTATGATTTCCAGCTTGGCGACGGAATGGTGTTCGAACCAGGTGCAATGTTCAAGTTTAATACTGAAGATCAGCGTCAGTTCGACTTCCACTTGAAGTTCCAGCAGAATTTGACTGATAGAGATTATGGTTATTGGGTTGAGTTGCTTTACCGTCATGTTTTGGATAAAGACAACGCACAGCCATTATGCTTGAAGCCAATGGGTGGTGTGAGAATCAAGAAGTTTAACATCGGTTACACTTACACTCTTGGTTTGACAAATATCAACCGTCACAACAAAGGTGACCATGAGTTGATGTTAGGATACTCATTCTGTAAGACACAGCATTTCTGTAGATAATAATCAGAAAGTTTAAGTTATAAAAAGCGATGCTCGAAAGAGTGTCGCTTTTTTTATTGGAGATGTTCATGTCTCACATAGAAAACATAAAATACATAGAGATTTTTAGGATATATTGCAGTTGCTCAAAATGAGGATTGCTAAAGGCCCATGTTTGATTTGGCCCTAACTACTAAAAAATAAGCGATGACTTTCTTTCTAGCTCTCGGTCTCTGCGTTTATTTAAATACGCTTTATAATTTAGCATTAAGCATTAAGCATTTATAATTTTTAATGTTAACTTTGCAGTGAACTAAAACGTAATGTATGAATTTGACTGATTACAAGAATATAGATGAAAGCAGCGTCAATTTTTTGGAGAGCTTGCTGTCTTCTTATTCGCCTTCTGGTTATGAAATGGAGGCCGCTCACTGCTGGATGGATTATGTGCAGCAGTTTGCCGCTGTAGAGAGTGATGTCCTATGCAATTCGTATGGTATCATCAATCCGGATGCGGATTTCAAAGTGATGCTTTGTGGTCATGTGGATGAAATTGGTTTCCAAGTGATGCATATCGACGACAATGGTTTCATCTATGTGCGTAAACATGGAGGTATAGATTTGCTGACTGTCCCAGGCACAGAGGTTGTCATTCTTTCAAGAGGCAACAAGGTTAGGGGAGTGATAGGAAAGAAACCTATTCATCTTCAGAGCGCGGCAGAGAGAGTGAAAGCATTGGAGCTTGACGAACTATGGGTTGACATAGGCGCGGAGTCGGCGGAAGAGGCGAAAGAGATGGTGCAGGTGGGAGACCCTGTCGCAGTTGTGTCAAACGTCTCATTCATCGGAAAACATAGAATTTCAAGCAAAGGTTTGGACGACAAAATAGGAGCTTTCATTGTAGCTGAAGTTATCCGCCGTCTTTCAAAGGAAGACTTGAAAATTGGTGTATATGGAGTAGCGTCTTCTCAGGAAGAGGTAGGTTGTCGAGGAGCTGTGACAAGCGCGTTCAAGGTTAATCCTCAGGTAGGATTTGCTTTAGACGTCGGTTTTGCTACTGATGTTCCTGATTGTGCCGCTAAAAAATATGGCTCATGTAAGTTGGGAGACGGTGCTGCTATACGTCATTTCGCTGATACAAATGTGGCGTTAGTGCATTTGATGCAGGACGTCGCAGAGGAGAAAGGCATTGCATATCAGAATGTGGCAAATTCATCGGCGACAGGAGGAACAGATACATGCAAGATCCAGCTTACGAGAGAAGGTGTTGCGACAGCTTTGATCTCAATACCGAACAGATACATGCATACGCCTGTGGAAGTTTGCGACTTGCGTGACGTCGACGCCATCATATCCTTGTTGGTCGAGACAATAAAGAAGATAGATCAGAATGAGATATTTGATTTCATTCCTTGTCATAACTTTTGATTAGGGTTATAAATTGAGACGGGGCAAATCTCCGTCTCTCTTTGTGTTTGATTACGGCAAAAAAAGAGGGTGCGTCAATCATTGATACACCCTCTTTTACATTTCTTAGAAATAGAACTCAATGGCACTGTACGACACTTTGTTTCCGTCTTCTTCTATCCTGATTTTGTTTTCTCTGGCTAGCCATCCGATAGCGGTAGACAATTCGTCGTTCTTTAGTTTAGTCCCCTTTTTCAACTGGTCGAAAGAGAATTTTTCACTTGCTGATGCGTTTAGAAATCTCCAAACCACACCTGCGTTTTCGCCGATGATTCCAATTAATTTGCTTTCCATAACCATAAGAATTTATTCGCATTTTCATTATGCAAAGATGGTGATTTTTTTGCATTAAAATAGAGTATTGTGATTTTTTTCTTTTTGTTTTTTAATAAAAAGGTATGATATATTACACAAATTACCCGAAAACAATGTTGTTTGGCTATTTTTTTGTGGTTAAATTCTCCAAGATTAAATTTTTTTATATCTTTACCCGTTGAAAAGCATGAAAAACGCATAGATAATATTAAAATTTGTGTTGTTTTGTGTTTTGGAGTGTTAGAGTATAGGATTTTTGTATATGAAAAAAGTGTCTTGTATTCTCGCTCAGCCAGGCTAATATCATTTGTAAAACCATTTTGAAGACAAAATGTATAAACGTGATTTAAAACAGAAGTTAAAAGACTACTTTGCACATGCAAAGGGGTCGTTGGTCCGTAAATGTAATAATAGTTTTATAATAGGTAAATGGGTGTTTATGAAGTATCTTAAGTCAAGCATTCTAGGATTACTACTTACGTTATGTTGTAGTAATGCATGGGCTCAGTTTGGTCCTGCATCTCCGATGGTTTTAGTGACAGATATTGATTTTTCATGTCCTAGTAAAGCAGCGGATGAATTTGGTTCATTTAATGAAGTAGGTGATTTTGGAGGTATTCTTAAGCCTTCATCTATCATTAGTGGTGTTAATTTGGCGGAGACGACAGAATTTACAGTGGCGGCTTCTGATTTTTTGAGTGATCCACAGTATGCTATTGTATCTAATCCAATTGTTCTTGATTCATTGAGAATGGACGATAAGGATGTGAAGGGTGCCGTTTTCACTAATGTATCACAAGGTACAATCTTGATGAGTTTCTCTGTAGGAGGATTGAAGGATGATGGTAACTATGAGATTGAAATAGACTATTATTTGCCTCATAGCAAAAAGTATCTAAATACTGCAGGTGATGCTCCGAAACCACATTTGTCGGGCGGTTATTCATGTACGTTTAAGGCCGTTGCAAATCCGGATACAGAAGGAAATAGAACGGCAGGTACAAGTAGTAGGTTCACACCATCAGCAGCATATGGAGCTAGTGGAACGCTTAAGTTGACTAATGCATCTTCTCAGTGTGGAAAAATCTCTGGAGGAACTTTGGATGTATTTTTGTCTGCTGAACGTATTCCTAAAGGGGAGGCGATTATGATTACTGGCATCAGAGTTAAGGCTCAGATTGATCCTCGTGTCGCTTCCAGTGGTTCTAACAGAATATGTAGAGGTGGAGAACAGATTGTATTGTCACCAAAAATGGCTTATGCCGGATGTACTTATAAATGGTATAAGGAAGGTGTAGCGGTAGGAACTAACTCTTCTTACATACATGTGTCTGGTGAAGTGGTAGGAAAGAAAACTACATATAATTTTGAAGTTACAACACCTGATGGAAAAACTGTAGGGTCTGATAAGTATGTAGTTGAGGATATCAAATGTTGTGATGATCCTCTTACTGGTGCTTCTATGTCGAGAAAACAGATTTGGGTAGATAACTTCGGCGTATTTACATCTCCTGATAGTTATTGGGTGTGGGATTACTCGGATGGTATTGCAGAGCCTAAAAAGATTACTTTGACAGGTGAAGGTTATCGACATAAACTTGATGATGCACCGTTGGGAACTACATATGTTGCTACAGGTCCTGTAGACACAAAAAATTATACTGTTGCTGCTCAAATTTCTAGTGGACAAGGTTCAAAACTAGGCTGGTCTGCTGACTTAGGAGGCAAAAATAATCAAGGAGTTTTGCCAGATCACTCTGGAGATTTGAATGGTGCTGCTTTGTTTATTAACGTTCCAGCAAGTGCTGGAACAGGACAGGTGGTATATCAAAGAACAATTGATGGTCTGTGTACTGGTGTTGATTTGACTGTATATTGTTATTTCAGTATTTTCACCACAAGTTGTGCTGGAGTTTATGCTCCGGCAAATGTGAAGCTGAAAATTATAGATTCTAGAGGTGTTGAGCATATTACTCCTGAAACTGTTGAATTTGCACCTGGTGAGAGTGTTAATTGGAAGGAGTCTTTTGTAGAGGTTGAAAACAATCCTGGTGAGAGTATCACTTTGCAGGTATTGGATTACTCTAATAACCCAGGTGAGTGTGGTAACGACTTGGTGATCGATGATATCATTATTTATGGATGTGCGGCTCCTACTGTTGATATGTATTTTGATTTGAATACGTTTGCAGAGGATACTGTGACATGTGATGGTATAGATAATAAAGTAGACTTGTTTGTGAACCCTTCAAAAATGTTGAAAGATTACTATAAGGATCTACATTACATCTATCAGTATAGTAAGACTCCTGATGATAAGAAATCATGGAAGAATATTGAAGGTCCTATCGAAGAGGACGTATTGGAGGGTAAGGTTGCTGGTGTTATTTCTTCTTTAGGTTTGGAAGACGGCGATGAGTTGTATGTAAGAGTGGTTGCTGCAAACAAAACAGAGATGGCACTACATACAGACAACTATTATAATCCAGATGATCCATGTGGTTCTTTCTCTATATCACCTGCTATTAAGGTGGAGATTTCATGTCCTAGATGTACTCCAAGTAAAGAAATAGAGATTTCTTCAGATGTTGCCTCTACTACAGTGAGAGGCAAGAAGACAGTACGTCTATGTAAGGATGAGAAAGTGGTTTTGACATCTAATGATGTCGCTATAATACCAGAAGGAAAGACAGAGCTATATAGCAATTTCTTCATGACATGGTCAATTGATGGTGTTGATCAGACTAATGTTGTAAGAGGTTCTGTTGCTGATCCATTTGAGATCACATGGGATATGGCTAGTGCAGGAGGTACTGCTGGTATCGAGGTTGTTCTTACATCTTCTGATGCTGATTATCCAACATCAACAAGTTGTATGATGACTGATGAGTTTATTGTCATTGCCAATCCAGAAGTGGATGATAAGATACAAAATGACAAACCAGAGTTCTGCGAGGGCAAGGGCA
>JAKSKU010000017.1 GCA_024401565.1 Paludibacteraceae bacterium | reverse complement strand
TACGAGGACATCATGAGCGTATTCAGCAAGAACAATATCTCATGCTGCCACTGGGGATGGAAGAACGACTTCCCATGTGTAGACGAGAAGACATTGGAGCCTAACGCAGTTGCGCCAATCATTGCAAAATAAACAAGGATATCCAACATAAATAATATGTAGGAGGGCAGGTCTTGTACCTGCCCTTCTTGTTTATATAAATTATAATGTTGAAGGGCAGACTCGTCGACGACGGGATATATCAGTAGGTAGAAGGCATGTAAAAAATAAGCAGAAATATGGTTATACCCACATAGTTTTAGACAAATCAAATGTATAAAGCGTTATACACGATCGCTTTTTTCATAAAATAATAGAAATCCAAAAGCCGTTGCATAGTGATATGCGACGGCTTTTTATGTTGTTAAGAGTTTTTAGCAAGAACAATATCTCATGCTGCCACTGGGTATGGAGACGTCACTATAGTAGCGTCTCCTTTTTTGTTTTTTATGAGGGCAATTATGATTAATTTAATTCTCATAACAAAGGAGAGATTGCAGAAATCCATGTATCAATACGTACATGCGTTTTGTCGCTCTCGTTGTCATTATCCAGAGCAAGGCCTACAAACGATCCATCAACTACAGCTTCTGAGTCGTCGTAGGAATATTCCGAAGCGTCGACAGATCCAACGACATTAGCACCAGCAGCAAGTACAGCATTATAAATCTCTGCCATACCTCCACAAAAACTAGCGGAATAACTTGCCGAGTCTCCACATCCAAAGATAGCAACCGTCTTCCCAGTAAGATCACTACTCTTAACAGCCTTTAGTCCATCATACCAGTCATCCTGAATCTCACCTACGCCCCACGTGCTTGTACCAAGAATCAAATTATCATTTGCAGCAATGACATTTGCAGTAAGTTTGGACGCGCTAATAGCTTCAACCCCCAGCTTTGCTGCAATCTCATCAGCAATACCTTCGCAAGTTCCAGTAGAACTTCCATAGACCACGATAGTTTTCTTCATTCCTTTTGATTTTAATTCATTAATAATTCAATTTCATTCAAACCGACGCGAGTCCCCACGTCAATTAAAAATCATCATTTACTACGCATACTCTTTCAACTGTTTTTGTTTTCTCTCACAAAAACGTTCACACTGACAACGGATATCGTATCCAAGAAGAGCTCCAATGATAAAATCTTCTTCAGGAGTAAGGTGAGAAAGAGATCTGTTTACGATAATACGGATAGCCTCCAAACACTCCTTTTTACCAAAGAATATGTTAATGTTGTTAGCATTTTCGACTTTCTGAACGATGAATTCAATATTCTGATTTCTAAGTCGATTAACAGCATACTCTTCATACTTTGCATTACAAGTAAAAAGAATCATCTGTCGGACACCCTTTTTATACTCATATATATGATTCAGCAGAACTTTCATATCGAGAGCCTGGCGAATATTATCAAACTGTTCTAATGACATAGTGAAATACATTAATTGTTAAGACTTTGCAAAAGTATTGGGATATGGGTTATTAGACAATACCGAAAAAATATGATTTAATTTCAACAAATAAAGAATCTCATTTGCAAATAAAGCCACGTATTATTAGTGTTCAATTGCGAACAGCGCTTTTTTATTTTTTGCACTTAAAAATGTTGTTAAGAATTTTTAGCATTTTTTTTCGTTCAATGATTATGTGCATATAAAATTTATATATAGATTTGCCATCGGAATCAGGAATGAAAAACACTCCATTCCAAAGGAAATAATATTCAGTAAATTTTAAATTGACATGAAAAAGAAATTTTTTAATCTTGCAGTTATTTTGGCTACACTTATGAGTAGCACAGTATTCTCTTCTTGTGGTGACGATGACGACGAGGAAGAGCCAAAGAAGGAGACCCCAACTAACAACGACAACAAGCCAACTGACGACAAGGGCAACGAGGATAAGACTCCTGCAGAATCAACTACTTCTTTCACTGCAGTAAAGGGAGACAGCTATACTATCTCAAATGCAAAGCTTAACATTAATGGTGCTTCTATGAAGGTAGATGACGTAGCTGGAACAACAGTTACTCTAAACGTTTCTGGTTCTACTGTTGTTGTTGGAAGTGCAAATGCAGATAAGTCATACGCAATCGTTGCCACTAACGGAGGCGTAGCTGCTGCTTCTATGGCAGACGCAAAAGCAAATCCTGAGACAGTTTTGTTCATCTGCAAAGAGGGATCTGTTATCGCAAGTGGAACATTGGCAAACGATGCTACAATCAAGGCTGGTGCAGGTGAGACAACTTTCACAAAGCAGTAATTGTAAGATCCAACAAGATTAAACAACATAAGAGCTGTGTTCTTTGGGACGCAGCTCTTTTTTATTTGCAAAAATATGTTGTTAAGAATTTTTAGTGTTTTTTTTTGCATTTATTGTTTGATTGTTTGTTTTTGTTTTTTAGCTTTGCAAAAGGAAAGGGGCTAAACGAAAGAAAAACCTTATCCAAGATTAATTGAAATTATTAACTAAAATACAAATTAACATGAAGAAGATTTTTAATCTTGCAGTTATCTTGGCTTCACTTATGGGTGCAGCTACATTTACATCTTGTGAGGACGACGAGGAGAAGTCAGAGGAGCAGGCACAGGAGCAGGCTCTAACAGAGATCCAGGTAGTAGAGGGTGGAAAGTACTCTTGTTCAAATGCAGTTAAGGCATTCTCTTTCGAGGTTAAGAAAGTTTCTGGTTCAATCATGAACAATCCTAAGGATCAGGTTGTAGTTATCGAGATCGATGGTTTCGATGGAGAGATCACTCTATCTGACGCTGGAGCATCTTACCTAGTATGGGATGGAACAAACTTCATTGCTCAGAAGACTGCTGATGCTAAGAACAATGTAAAGAACATTGTAGCTTGTCTTGCAGGAGCTAACTCTAAGGCAAACTACACTATCACTTCAGCTACAGTTAACGACACAATGAGCGCTCTAGGTGCCACTGAGTCTAAGTTCTCTAAGAACAACCGTAAGGCTAACAAGTAATTGTAAGACTTTAAGTCTAAAGAATAAGAGCTGTGCCCAATGGGTGCAGCTCTTTTTTGAAAAACAGAAAATAGGATTATGCCCACATTATTAATATTGTTTGGTTTAAGGTTCTTCTTTTACTCAGACGACCACGAACCAATGCATGTACACGTACAAAGAGACGACAACAATGCAAAATTTGATTTCTCTGGAGAAGAGGTTTTGCTCATATACAACCATGGACTATCCGCCCAGGACATCAAAAATGCAAGGAAAATAATCGAGGAATACAAAGAAGAATTCTCCAATAAATAGAAGTCTTTCTTTGGCAAATAATGTGTTTATGGAAAAAATAGAAAAAATATGGTTTGACGAAGGCAAAATCTTCATAGAGACCGACTGCACAAATGAATATAGTATTCCTCTAGAAGTGTTTCCTATCCTAAAAGACGCATCTTCAAAAGACAAATCTAATTATAAGATTTGGAATAATGGGCAATCTATCAGATGGGAAGGTTTAGACGAAGACATTCACATATCTTCATTTTTCAAAGAGCACAAACTAAACTCTAACAATCCGGTAGCCGCATTATTTAATGGATTTCCACAATTAAATGTAGCGGAAGTGGCCAATATGATTGGCATACATAAAAGTTTGCTCTATCAATATATTTATGGTGTGAAGACGCCAAGCAATGAAATGATGCAAGAAATCAAAGACGCATTCCACCTTATTGGCAAAAGGTTATTGGCTGTACAATGAAAATTGTTTAGTTCAACGCGGCAATGTCACGTTGTACTGACTTAAGCAGTACGAAACAAAACAACAAGAAAGCAGCACAAAAAAAGGATAATCCACCGTCTTTAGATATCATTTTGACAAAAAGAGCAATAAATCCAAACAAAAAAATCATTTTGCACGAATAAAGGCTTTTTTCAAAGTATCAAAAATCATTTTGCACGAATTTGATTATTTTTGCTGACATATTGTCAATCAAAGAGCCTTGTTTTTGATTAAATGTGCATAAAAAATTTCATTTTGATATTAAAAAAGATTAGAAAAAAGATTCCTAAATCAGAAAAAAGATATATTTTTGCACCGTCTTCTTCAAAAAAGGAGGCGAATAAATACGTTAATAAAAACAATTAATATAATCAGTTTAGTATGAGAAAACATATCTTCAACGCTGGTCCATGCAAGTTGTCAGACAGAACTTTGACAAACACTGCTAAGGCTGTGCTAGAGATGGGAGAGACAGGTCAGTCTGTACTTGAGGTATCTCACCGTTCAGCAGATTTTCAGAAGGTTTATGATGAGACAGTAGCTCTAATGAAGGAGGTACTTTCAATTCCAGACAACTACTCCGTAATCTTCGTCGGTGGTGGTGCAAGTTTGCAGTTTGGCATGATCCCTTACAACTTCTTGAAGACTAAGGCTGCTTACGTTAACACTGGTGTATGGTCAAAGAAAGCTTTGAAAGAGGCTGAGCTTTGGGGTGAGGTTCAGGAGATCGCTTCTTCTGCAGACAGAAACTTCACATACTACCCAGATCCAAAGAGCATCAAGATTCCTGCTGATGTTGATTATCTTCACATCACATCAAACAATACAATCCGTGGTACTGAGATCTTCGAGGACATCGACTCTCCAGTTCCAATGATCGCCGACATGAGTTCAGATATCTGCTCTCGTCCAATCGACGTTAGCAAGTACTTCATGATCTACGGTGGTTGCCAGAAGAACCTAGGACCTGCAGGTGCTACATTCGTAATCATCCGCAACGATTTCGTTGACAAGGTGGTTGCTGACCGTAAGATCCCTACAATGCTTAAGTACTCTACACACGTAGACAACGGTTCTATGTTCAACACTCCTCCATGTGTATGTATCTTCGCAATCCGCGAGACTCTACTTTGGATCAAGGAGAACGGTGGTGTTGAGGGTATGGAGAAGCGCGCTATCGAGAGATGTGACGCTCTTTACAACTTCCTAGAGAACTCAACTGTATTTACTCCAGTTGTTGAGGCAGGTTCACGTTCAAGAATGAACATTCCTTTCCTACTTCGTGGCAAGTACAACACTCCAGACATGGAGAAGGTATTCCTAGAGTTCGTTAAGACTAAGAACATCGTTGGTGTTAAGGGTCACCGTCTAGTTGGTGGTTTCCGTGCTTCTACTTACAACGCTTGTACAATGGAAGACGTAAACGCTCTTATCGCTGCAATGAAGGAGTTCGAGAACAAGGTAAAATAAATTCGTAATGCGTAATTCGTAATGCGTAATTACGAATTATGAATTAAGAATTATGAATTATTAAATTATGGCAAAAGTATTAATCGCAACAGAGAAGCCTTTCGCAGCAGCAGCTGTAGAGGGAATTAAGAATATCATCAGCGGTGCTGGTTTCGAGATCGCAGTTCTTGAGAAGTACACAGAGAAGCAGCAGCTTCTTGAGGCAGTAGCTGACGTAGACGCTATCATCATCCGTTCAGACATCATCGATGCTGAGGTTATGGATGCAGCAAAGAACCTTAAGATCGTCGTTCGTGCAGGTGCAGGTTACGACAATGTTGATCTTGAAGCTGCAACAGCTCGCAAGGTTGTTGTTATGAACACTCCAGGTCAGAACGCTAACGCAGTAGCTGAGCTAGTTCTTGGTCTATTGGTTTACGCTGTACGTAACTTCTACAACGGAAAGAGCGGTTCAGAGCTTATGGGCAAGAAGCTTGGTATCCTTGCATTCGGTAACGTTGGTCGCAACGTTGCTCGTATCGCTAAGGGCTTCGGCATGGACGTTTACGCTTACGATGCATTCTGCCCAGCAGACGTTATCGAGGCTGCAGGTGTTCACGCAGTTAAGAACCAGGAGGAGTTGTTCACTACTTGTGATATCGTTTCTTTACACATCCCTGCTACTCCAGAGACTACAAAGAGCATCAACTACGACCTATGCAGCAAGATGAAGAAGAATGCTATCCTTATCAACACTGCTCGTAAGGAGGTTATTGATGAGGCTGGTTTGTGGAAGCTTATGGCTGAGCGTGCTGACCTTAAGTACATCACTGATATCATGCCAAAGGCTGACAAGGACTTCAAGTGCTTCAAGGACCGTTACTTCTCAACACCTAAGAAGATGGGTGCTCAGACAGCTGAGGCTAACACTAACGCTGGTCTTGCTGCTGCAAACCAGATCGTTGACTTCATCAAGAACGGTGTGACTAAGTTCCAGGTTAACAAGTAAAAAACGCTGACGTTAACGTTAACGTCGACACAATACAAGCCGCAATTCATTTTTATGGGTTGCGGCTTTTATAATCAATAATCAGATATGAAACGAGAGGATCTAATCAAACAAGCTGAATCACACAATCTTTCGGAATATGTAATGAAAAAATTCCTTAGAATGGATGAGGCACAACAAGTTGCATTCTTAGATACATACGAGAGAGCCAAAGTTACTCCTAAAATCACTCTTTTTTTTAGCATCATTGGCATTTGGGGAGTATACAGCAAAAATCCATTATGGTATGTATTGGGAATCGCATGTGTAATCTACATGGCTGGAATGAAATTCATTTCTGGAACACGATACACAGTAACAAGCGAAGCGATATCCACAATGGATCCTTTTCTTTGGGGTTTGATAATATGTTTCTTGGCACTCTACATTTACAACATCGTCTTTTATAAAAAAAATACAGAAAAATATAACAACGATATAGCTACCAGTGCTGCCGCAATGGCAAGACGACTATAACAAAGCTTCTTAATCATAGCCGCCATTCATTTTAAATTGCGGCTTTACCTTAAGAAAAAATCTGCCGATAATCTTGGTGAAGAGGCCATCCGTCAAGCCACAGAGACAATGAAGCAGATCAATGTGGCTTGGGACGTGGTGAAGATGGCGAGGGGAATAAAATAAAATGCAGAATGCTGCAATTATAAATGCTAAATTAGCGAACACGCTCGTAGAGACGCACGGACGTGCATGTAACAATATCACATCCATAAAAAGATTTTGATTATGAATGAAAAGATAAAAGATATATATGAAAAATTGTTCATCATCTTCTGTTTTATTTTGTTTATTTTGATATGTGTTTCGTTGCTTATACCTTCAGAATATCGGTTATATGCAATCATCTGTATTGCCGTGATTATGGTTACGATCTTAAATACACCTTGGTTACTCTTAGACTACAAGAATAAAAAAGCGGTTGATTTTTCCGACTATAGATATTGCATTATAGCTCTTACGTCAAAGATCATGAAGGCCGACGGTGCCATAAAGGAGTGCGAATTAGACAAGGTAAAAACAACAATCCGCAGATATTACAAGACAGAGGAAGAGTTTCAAACAGCTCAAAAAAAGTTCCAAGAAATACTCGACAATGATTTGATCCTTCTAAATCAAATCTGCGACAACATCAACAATAACCTCAACTATGTCGCCAAATCCGAACTTATCATGGAGTTGTTGGCTATCGCATACGCCGACGACAAATTCCTGGAAAATGAGAAGCTTACGATCGAAACCATTGTAAAGGGATTAAACATCACCCCTCAGGAATACAAAAGTATCTACGCTATCTTCATCATGAAATACCAGCAAGGATACTATAATGAAGCATACCCGGAGAAAACCGATAACTATAACCATAACTTTAACGAAACCGAAACCGAAAAAAGAGATAAACAAAGCAGTTATCGCCAATATAATGGAATATCGGAGGAAGACGCCTATATTATTCTCGGCATCGAGAAGTCGGACTCTGATGCAGAAATCAAAAAAGCATACCATTCACTGGCGGTGAAATGTCATCCAGACAATGCGTCTTCCTTGGGAGATGAGGCCATACGTCAGGCTACAGAAACGATGAAGCAGATTAATGTGGCTTGGGAAGTGGTGAAGATGGCGAGGGGAATAAAATAAAATGCAGAATGCTGAATTATAAATGCTAAATTTGCAAACAAATAAAGGAGATTATATAGCAGTTGTCCAAAAATGAGGATTGCAAAGGGCCCATGTTTGATTTATTTGGCCCTTGCCCCTCCCCCAACGCGAGGCCGTAGGCCGAGCGTATAAAGAAAAAGCGTGTGTTGGACAACTCGTATATAATTGCCCAAATAAATAGTCAAAATGAGCAAACTACAACTAATAAGAGACCTTGTTATATCTTTAATCTTAAGCGTATCTTTCACTATATTTTTCATCTGGTTTATAGTGGAAGAACTTCTATCAACAACTTGGAGTGGTTTGTGGTTCTTATTAAATTCCTTGATGTTGATAATATGTTTACCTTTGGGATTATTTTTTTGGGGTATTCTTTACATAGATTATTCGCAATACAAAAGCTTTTATTCAAACAATAAAAGAGATGATGAGTTCAATTTCAAATACTATATTCTTTTATTGTTAGCAGCAGTAATGAAGACCGATAAGAACTTAATGGCTTGCGAGTCAGAAAGAGTCGAAGCGGCAATAGGACGTTACTACAAAAAACCTGAAGAACAATCGGATGCCTACAATCAATTCAACAACATACTCAACAGCAAATACACATACAACATAGGAGAAATCTGTGAGAATATAAATAAACAATTCAACTACACCGCCAAATCGGAGCTTATCATGGAGTTGTTGGCTGTCGCGTATGCCGACGGCACTTTCAACCACGACGAGCAAGTAATGATCGAAACAATAGTAGAAAAGCTAAATATCACTCCTCAGGAATACAAAAGTATCTATGCTATCTTCATCATGAAATTCCAGCAAGGATACTATAATGAAGCATACCCGGAGAAAAAAGATAACTTTAACGAAACCCATAACGAAAACGATAACCATAACGATAACGAAAAAAGGGATAAACAAAGCAGTTATCGCCAATATAATGGAATATCGGAAGAAGATGCCTATATTATTCTCGGCATTGAGAAGTCGGACTCTGATGCAGAAATCAAAAAAGCATACCGTTCACTGGCTGTAAAATGTCACCCAGACAATGCGTCTTCCTTGGGCGACGAGGCTATCCGTCAGGCCACAGAGACGATGAAACAGATCAATGTGGCTTGGGATGTGGTGAAGATGGCGAGGGGAATAAAATAAAATGCCTTATTTTTTTTATATTTGCAATGTTGATCTTCATGTTGTAATTGACTTTGCTGATCTGACGAAAACTTGACAAAAAAAATAATGGAATACAATCATATTGATTTACTTATAAACCAAATATACAATGGCACAAGAAACATTCCTCGATTTAATCAACAAGAGCATGCAGGAATCTGCTCAGCTGGTCCGCTCCTCATTGGGGCGATCATCGTATGTGACAACGCGAGAGAAAGCATTGAAACAAGTTGCAATGCTTCAGGCAGCCAAGGATCACCAGCAAACTGGAAAATAGACGAGGCTCAGGAACACGAATTGCAATGTTGGGCAGAAGCTAAAGGAGTTTGGATACCTAATTCGGAACAAATGCTTTGCCAGAGTTTTGGAGACAAGATTGCAGAAGGTGCGGAAGCAAAAGTATACTATAAGACTGGCGACACTCACGTCGTCAAACTAAGAACTTCCATTTACGCTACGTTAGGAAGAGCATTAGAGGCAATTGCTTTGCACAATGCACTTTTTCCCGAGACAATAATGCGAGTTGTAGGATTTACACAAGATGACGATGAATTGTTTAGGATAATTTTAACACAGCCATATATTGAGTGTCAGCGATTGGCGACAAAGGAGGAGATTGATTTTATGTTAGCGTCAAAAGGATTTAAAGATAATGGAGACGGAAAAGGAATCAATTATATTTCAGATCATTTGCATTTAGAGGATATGCATCCAGCAAATGTATTTATCGAACCAAACACTGGATCTCCTGTTTGTATTGACTGTATTGTGAAATTCCGTAGATGATATCCATTACAATAATGAAGCTATCCGTCAAGCTACAGAGACTATGAAGCAGATCAACATAGCATGGGAAGTGGTGAAGATGGAGAGAGGAATAAAGTAATAATTTGTCAAAATAAATCTAACTATGGATATTGAAACTTTAGTATGCGGTTTCTTATTAATAGGGATGGGCATATTCATAATAAATAAAGTATTCAAATTAATGGGCCATACGAACAATGGTTCACAGAATCATACGAACAATGGTTCACAGGACAAAAGAGAAAACGAAATAAAGTTTTCTGAAGATGAGAAAAGAGCATATGGCATTCTTGGAGTAGACCCTAACGATAGTGACGAGGTAATCAAAAAAGCTTACCAAAAACTGAAGAAAATTTACTCTGTCGACAATAACAAAAAATATAAAAACAACAAAAAGCAATACGGGCCTGACAAGAACGACAATAGCCAGAACTTCGTTGCATTGAATCAGATTCTTTGGGCTTGGAATGTAATAAAGAAAGCAAGGAAAAACAGACAATCCACAAACAGACAATCCACAGACGGCAATATAAAGGAAGCCGACTACAAATATTGTCTGCTTTCGCTTTATGCTAAAGTGATGAAGGCCGACGGCAAACAGATGGTCTGCGAACTGGATAAAATCAAAGAGACCATTTACAGATACAACAAGACAGAAGACCAGCAAATAGAAGCTCTCAAAGAACTTAGGGCTATCCTCGACAGCAATCAAAATTGGGAGGAAGTGTACGATACAGTCAACAGACGTCTTAACTATGTGGCAAAATCCGAACTTGTCATGGAGTTGTTGGCTTTGGCTTATTCCGACGACGATTTCAGTGCCGTCGAAGAAAGTGTTATCAAGGAAATAGCAAGAAATCTAAACTTCTCTAATGAAAAATATAAAAGCATCTACACTATTTTCTTGAAGAAACACGAAGATCAAAAATACAAAGCAAATAACAAGGACAAAAGGTCAGACAATAACCATAATAACAACAAATCGGAGAAACAGAGCAAATCAAACAATAGTTCAAACTCTCAAGCAAAGAACAAGAATAGAATTTCTGTAAGCGAGGCTTACGCTATTCTTGGCGTAAGTGGCGATATTTCCGACGCCGAAATCAAAAAAGCCTACCGTGCTCTTGCCATCCAATACCATCCCGACAATTCCGCTTCATTGGGAGACGAAGCCATCCGTCAAGCTACAGAGACGATGAAGCAGATCAATGTTGCATGGGGTGTGGTGAAGATGGCGAGAGGGATGAAATAAAATGCTAAATGCTAAAAATTTTGTTATGAGTAAAAAAGAAAATAGCATACTTAAAATCTTCTTCATTGCGTTGATAATTGGGCTCATCTATGGAGTAATCTATAACGATATATTCATAGGTGTCGTATTATTTTCAATCTCATTTATTTTAGGGTTAGCCATCTTCAAAAAATGTCCTGAACCAAAATCAGATGGTCCCCATTACTATTCAGACAACAGATATGACTACAGATATTGTATCTTAGTGTTGTTGGCACAAGTGTCGGAAGCTGATGGAGAACGGAAGGACAGTGAGTTCAAAAAAATACAGTCTACAATCAGCAGGCACTATAAAACAGAAGAAGGGAAAATAAACGCACTCAATAGTTTCAATGAAATCGTCGACAGTATAAAAAAAGGGACTTTAATGACTCACGTAAATATTGACGCTGTCTACGACAGCCTCAACTATCACTACGGTTATGCCGCAAAATCAGAGCTTATCATGGAGTTGCTGGAATTGGCATATGCAGACGGTGAGTTTCATGAAAAAGAGGAGTCCAAAATAATGAGTATTGTATACAGACTTGAGATCTCAAATGATGAATACAATTCTATATATGCTTTATTCAAAAAGAAGCATGAAGATGGTCTATATCAAAGTTCAGACTCTGAATCCGACGGTTACAAATACGATAACCTTAAGTTTAATATTCTTGTGCTTATAGCACATGTGGCAAAACTCAACAGATTCAACTCTGATTGCGAGTTTGACAATGTCAAGAAAGTTATTCAAAAGTACTACGATACTAAAGAGAGTCAGGAATCAGCATTTGAGCAATTTCAATTTATACTCAACTCTCGTTATGAAATTGACAAGGCATGTGACTATCTTAACAAGTGTCTTGATTACAAATTAAAGCTCCAGATTATATATGAATTATTGACTGTTGCAGACAAAGACAAAGACTTTACCCATACGATCGACAATATTGCAAAATGTCTTAAACTCACAACACAAGATTTTGAGAATCTCAAAAATCAATTCAATACAGAAAAGAACAAAAAGGAAAACAAATCTAATAATAGCAGATATTCCAACAACACCAATGAACGTAAGTCTACTGTGACTCCATCAAAGAATAGTATTGCCTACAACATTTTAGGTCTAAAAAGCACAGCGTCGGATGCAGAGGTGAAGAAAGCCTACCGTACTTTGGCGATGAAGTATCATCCAGACAATGTGGCAAAACTTGGCGACGAGGCTATCCGTCAAGCTACAGAGACGATGAAGCAGATCAACATGGCTTGGGAAACGGTGAAGATGGCGAGGGGAATGAAGTAATTCGTCAATCTATCAAAATAATCGTATCTTTGCGGAAAATGAGTCAATATGAGTATCAAATCAATAATAATAGCTATTACCCTTTTATTTATTAGCCTACTATGTCTTTTCAATGGTGAGATTATATTAGGACTGCTCATGATTATAGCCGGATCCATTTTTTTCGGATCAACTTACACAAATCAAAAATCCAATTTGGAAGAATGCTCCTTTCTTGTATTATTGGCAAAGGTGCTAAAGGCTTATCTATATATATCTAAACAAAAATTACATATTGCAAATGAAATCATCTGCCAATATTATAAAGACGAAAAAGAACAAAAAAACGCACTGAATCAGTTCCAAGTAATCCTTAATAGTGTAGACACAAACAACACAGAAAAATACTATAAGTATCTCAATAAGAATCTTACTCACAATGAGATATTAGAAATAATGTATTATCTGATGAAGGCAGCTTATGCCGATAATTATTTCTCCTCCAACGAAAGTCTCATTATGCAAGAGATTCAAAGAGAACTAAAGATCTCACATGATGAATACAGAGACTTGAAAAGACGAGCTAATGGAGAATTCAATGAGAATGAGAATGAGAATGAAAATCAAAAGGAGAAACACAAAGAAAAAACTTATAACAAAAGAAAAAGATCTAAGTCTAAGACAAAGAATAATAGTGCAGAAAACAATAGCACAAAGGACAATGACACTGAATTCGAAAATCAGGAATACACTGAATTCACAGACGAAGAATCCAGATATAAATATTGTATTCTTGTGCTGTTGGCAGAGGTGATGAAGGCAGACACGAAAATGATGGTTGAGGAGTTGGGCCGTATCAACAGAATAATCCGCAGATACTACGATACAGCGGAGAAGCAGAGAGATGCACAATTACAATTCTTGTCTCTTCTCAACACCCGACCAGAAATGAGTCTTGTGTTTGTCAATATCAACGAGCATTTTGATTACGCCGCAAAATCAGAAATTATCATGGAATTGTTAGCCGTCGCATACGCCGACAACAAATACCACGATAAAGAGAAGGCATTAATCAAACGTTTTGTTAAGAATCTAAATATCACACCTCAACAGTATAATAGTATCTATACTCTATTTCTAAAAAAACTTAAAGAGGGATATTATGACAATGACAATAACTATAAAGAATACCAAAACGATAACCAAAATGAAAGCGATAACGCTGAGACAAATTACGAAACAAGAGATTATATTCAAGACGCCTACGACATTCTTGGTATGACAAAAGATGCGTCAGACGAAGAGGTCAAGAAAGCATACCGTGCACTTGCCGTCAAATATCATCCAGACAATGCCGCTTCTTTGGGCGACGAAGCTATCCGTCAGGCTACAGAGACTATGAAGCAGATCAACATAGCATGGGAAGTGGTGAAGATGGAGAGGAGAATAAAGTAATAAAACTGCAATAAAATCATGATATCAAACAAAATAATTTGCGGAGTTGCCATTGCAATCGGTATTTTAATTCTCTTATTTGGAGCACCTGTATATTGTTATTATTCTATTGGCCTTATATTGCTTAGCATTGTTCTATTGGTTTATAAAGACGACACCACCACAAATGAGAAACAAGACGAAGTGAACCACCATATAGTGAACCACCATATATTAATTCTACTTGCGGAAGTAGTGTCGGCAGATAACAAGCAGAATGACATAGAGATTGAAAAAGTGTTTTCTCTCATCAACAAATATTATGCTAATTACAGGTTAAATGTATTGAATGATTCAAAAAAAGGATTTAGAAAGCTGCTCAAACAACGCCACGACATAAACGAATCATGCGGATTCCTCAATATATATCTAAATAAAAAAGCAAAAGAGCAAATTCTCATTGATTTGTTCTCAGTTGCCTACGCCGACAATTATTTTGCCATTGATGAGGATTTGACTATAAAGAGAATTGCCAAACGTTTGTATTTCAGTGATAATGAATATCACATGCTTTACAACCGTTTCTTGAAAGAACGTCCCCAAGAAGACGAAGAGGACCCAGAATTCACTAAAAACGTATCTGATTTCAAATATTCTATTCTTCTATTGCTCGCTGAAGTAATGAAAGCCGACAATAGGCTAATGAGTTGTGAGTTGGACAAAGTGAAACTCACTATTCAAAGGTATTACAATACACCTGCAACACAAAAAAAAGCTCTTTTGCAGTTTAAGTATATTCTTGACAATCCCAATCCATACTCATTAAAACATATTTGCGAAAGCATCAACAAGCAGTTTGACATCACATCCAAAAGTGAAATAATAATGGAACTGCTGGAAGTGGCATACGCTGACGATGAGGTCACATTAGAAGAAGGGGAGCTCTTAGCAAAGATTGCTAATATGCTAAATATCAAACAGGACAAATACCAGAGAATCAGAAAGATATTCAAAAAAAAGCATAAAGAAGGCTCGTATAAATACAATACCGGAAATAAGCAAAATAAATATGATGACTATTCTAAATCGTCATCTAACAGGTCTAACGAATCCAAAGACAATAATAACGAATCTTACCACAATACCAATAAATCGAATGCATCACATAGTTCAGATTTGAATGACGCATACGAAATTCTTAACGTCGCAGACAACGCATCAGACGAGGAGATCAAAAAAGCATACCGTGCTTTGGCAAAGGAATACCACCCCGACAGATTCTCCACTTTAGGTGAAGAGGCTGTCCGTCAGGCCACAGAGACTATGAAGCAGATCAACAAGGCATGGGATGTGGAGAAAGTGGCGAGGGGAATGAAATGACTAATTGTGAAATAATGAATAACTAATTGACATCTTGAAAATAATGACAACACTCATAATAACATGTGTATTAGGCAATATAAATCCAAGTGGTTGGGCTGCCATGTTTTGGGGCATTATATCCACTGTCGCATCGTTAATTTATTTATTGGGGCAACGAATTCTCAACAGCATAGAAGATGACCAACTGGAAAAGAAAAGAAATACGACTTACGACAATTGGATGGGCAACCAAACGTCTGGCGTGAACAAATCTGAAACCAGGAAAGAAAAACTTTCCAAACTCGTGTACTATATCATTGCGTTGCAAGTGAGAATGAAAGGCATTTGCATTAAAAAAGACGAACATGCAGACTCCATAATACGCAGATATTACAAGTCGGAAAAAGAGCCCCAAAAATTATTTGATCAATATCAAACCTTATTCCAAGACGTCAATACGATTAATATTGACAAGATATGCGATGGTATAAATCTCGACTTCAATTTCGCAGCCAAATCTGAGATTATCATGGAATTGTTGTCTGCTGCCTATGCCGACAATGTCTTAAAAGATGACAAATATGCCATGATACAGAATATCATAGAAAAAATAAACATCTCAAATGAGGATTTCCAAACAATATGCGCCATATTCCATGTAATGCACAGACACGGTTATTTCCTAACTCCATCTGATTTTTCCATCAATTCAATAACTTTATCCAAACAAGACGCATTAAACATTTTCGGTGTCGACTGCTACAATGAAACCAATATAAAAAAGGCTTTTCGTGCTTTGACAATGAAATACTATCCAGACACTGCAGATCCATGCGGTTATGAGTCAGAACACAAAATATCAGCCATAAATAAAATCATAAGATCGGCACACGATCTACTAGAAAACTCTAAAAAAAATACCCAAAAGGAAACGACATATAAGGATAGCATTCTTGTGCTCCTTGCAGAAGTGATGAAGGCCGACGGCAAACAGATGGTGTGCGAATTGGATAAAATCAAGGAGACTATTTGCAGATACTACGAGTCGGTGGAGATGCAAACAGAAGCCCTCAAAAACTTCAAGGATATTTTCGACCAAACAACAGATTTGAATGAAGTGTATCAAGCGATAAACGAAAGTCTCGGTTATATAGCCAAATCAGAGCTTATAATGGAACTATTGGCTGTGGCATACGCCGACGACCACTTCTCCGACAAAGAGTATTCATGTATCCAAAAAATCTCAAGGAATTTAAATATTTCGACTTCTCAATTCGACAGCATCTACACTCTTTTTATAAAAAAGCATTACAAAGGTTTTTATAAAGACAAAGACTCTCAACAATCCGACTCAAAAGATTATAACAATCGAAATAGCTACGACTTCCATCAGCACGTAAAAAGTCCCGTGGATGAAGCCTACACAGTACTTGGTCTCAACAGCAAGGCTTCCAATGAAGAGATCAAAAAGGCATACCGTGCTTTGGTAAAGGAATACCATCCCGACAAATACTCCGCTTTGGACAACGAAGCCATCCGTCAGGCAACAGAGACCATGAAGCAGATCAATATGGCGTGGGAAGTGGTGAAAACGGCGAGGGGAATAAAGTAAATGCGAAATTCGAAATGCGAAATTCGAAATGAACGCCCATTCCGCATTTCACATTCAGCATTTAGCATTTTTATTTTCCTCCCATCAAATACCAGCTTGATTTGTCGGCATGACATCGCTTGTCCTTGAATTTATACTCGAGGATGATTTCGTGTGTGGAGAAGGGCGACGCAAAATCTCCATGCACCACTAAATCAAAACTGTATCCGAGATAGAGATGTTCACCAAGTCCTACTCCAGCATTGATAATCAGATCCGTGGAGCCTCCACCCACCAGACTATGTCTACAACTGACGCCTCCAGTCCACGCGTCGACTTCCTTATTCTTTGCTTTGATAAGCGCAACGTGGATCTCTCCCTGCAAACGGTCGAAATCATACAACTGAGCCATTCCTCCTGCAAATAAATGGAGTCTTCTCAATGTGGGGCGACGGTAGGATCCATAAAGGTAGAAGGCATTGACAGTGATTCGTCGATTCTGACGCGTCACCCAATCCTCCATATTCTTTGCAGCTATGCCGACGGTGGTCTCGCCATCCTCAGTTCCTACAATTCGTCGTTTATGTATCCACTCCACACCAAAGCTGAAATTGGGATTCACCTCATTTCCATCATACAAATAAGCGTCATCCATGTCGTCGGCTGTGATCTTCTCAACATCCTTATGATGCATCCCTACTCCACCCTCAAGACCAAGATTTACGCGATCATCGTCTGACCCTAGACTAAATATATAATTGCCGTCAATCTTTGTTGTAGACGTATATCCAGCCCTATCAAACTGGATTTTGCCGCCAAACAACGATCTCAATTTCGGTTTATACTGGCTAAAACATCCCCAGAACGAAAGAGGCTGGCCTTCATACCCAATCTGCTGCATTCTGCCAAGCAGAGACGCATGCGTCATCGGCACAAGGTATGATGGAGAAAACGGCGACCTGTCAGTCCAGAAATGAAGGGCATTGGCATCCGTCTGAGCGGAAATAAAGAATGGAAACAATGTAAAGAATAGCACGATTGCTAATCTAATTCTGTTTTTTTTGTAACTGCTAATGAACATAAATATGTTATTTGTTAAGATTTTGGAGATAAATTGACAAATGCGACACTAGTCAAATCCTTATAGACTCCCGTTTGTAAAAAGCAAATTATACTATCACATATCTTAGACAATGGATAATCAATCTTTACCAACCTATTGTCAAAATAAACAAATTCATCTAACCGAACCTCTGGACTAGCCACAAAATTGTTTGATTTAATACGTCTTGAAATCAATATGCTAAGATTATAATCTTTAATATTTTCATGCTCAATGTAAGAATTTGTATTAGCATGATGATTAGAGATTCTAATGGAAAAAACATTTCTATAGCCATCGACATATTTAATCTCAAAATCATCATAACGACTTACGCCCTCTCTTTCAGGCAACAAAAGTGCATTGCAAACATTAGTATAAAACCCAACTGAACTTGTGAATTCAATTTTTTTGTAGTATTCCGAGAGTTTTTTCAAATTTTCTATTGCCGTATTAATATCAATCATTACTTTTGCATTAAACACATTCAACGGAAAAGCTTTAGTGACAAAGGTCTGCTTTATACTTTCGTTGAATGTTTGTTGTTTTATTGTCAAATTGGATGCAAGGCTGGTAATGCCTACTTCCAATTTTTAGAGGATGTGATTTTCACATCCTTTTTTATTTTCTCACCCCGCTACCGTCACGTATCCGTAATGTTTTTGTCCGATTTTATCCGTCACAATATAATAATATGTGTCGGGAGTGATTTTTCCATTAGGGAGTACGCCATTCCAACCATCATTTCCTTGGTAGAGCATGATGCCATGTCTATCTTTTATCTCCACATGATAACCCTTCATAAAATGGTCGTTGATCATATCTCCGTTTGGCGTAAATGTGTTTGGAATAACAAATTCAGATTCAATGGTGGTGTGGAGACGCAATTTACATCCTTCTTTTGTCTCTATCACAGCAGACGCAGAAAAGAGCAACGCTTCATCCGCATCAAACGTGTATGAGAACGTTTGTTGTGCAGTTGAACCTCCATCACTCATAAGCCAATTAAAGATGCAATCCGACAGATCATCGTCACTTTGCAATGAGAAAGTCACCTCTGAATCTCCACGTCTGATTTTAGCGGGTATGGCTGAAATCACCACATTCGGGACTGGCACTTCCTCTATCTTGAAATCAATTCGTTTCTTGCAACCATACTTGTCTGTACCTAAAACATATCCGTTGCCCGGCTCTGTAAAGATGCATTCATCACCGTGAATGCTATTATATGGGACAGATGCAAGTCCGGGCGTCTCTACACCACTCCATTCGTAGTCGTCAGCTCCAGTCACACCAATAGCAACACTTTCACCCGGGCAGATTTTGAAATCTCCAGTAGTCATCATATCCGGAATATCATTGAATATCAAATAGGTAGACGCTTCTTTTTTGCATCCATATTCATTTGTCCCGACGACGCTGTATCTTCCACCCGTTGTGGCTTTCAACTCGTTTCCCACATCACCTGTGTTCCATTCAAACGTGCAGTTCTCGTCCGACGTGGCCAGCAAACGTGCGTATTCCTTGCCACAAACAGGTGTTTCTGCTCCCAATATTTCTATTTCGGGCAACTGTCTTTCTCTAACAACAAACATTTTTTTGTTGTCGCAACCATTATTATCTTTTGTCAAAACCTCATATTTGCCTGATACAACAACACTAAATTCATCTCCATACGACAATGTATCTCCACTACTTGCGTCTATCCAGACCACTTTAGACAAATTGCTTGCATCCACTTTCAAATCAGCAACGTCTCCCCCATCACTGCAAATGTCAAAATCCCCAAACAATATTATATCCTCAGATTTTTGCATCTCAACTATCGTTTCGACACGATTACTTTCACATCCGTTTGCATCTTTAGCCACGACACTTAATGTGTCGGAGATAGACACTAGATGAGTCGGACCACTGTTTCCGTCGCTCCATTCGTAAGAAAGAACATTTGATCCGGAAGTTGTCATTGCCGTCAAAACAGCCATTTCTCCCTCACATATATGACGTTTGCCTACAACCTCAATCGTTGGCAAAGGTACCACTCTTACGTTAAATGAAGCATCTCGGCACTCTCCGTTATTCAAACAAACCGACACGCTGTACACTCGGCTCTCATTGGCATAAATTGAGTACCCACGTCTGCCGTCATCCCAGACGTAATAATCGCCACCAGACGCAATCAGCAACACACTATCTCCTTCACATATAGTCAGTTCCCCTCCTAACGCATCATTCACCATCGGCGTCGGGACCTCTCGTATTTCCACATCTTTATACGCATAACCAGTACAACCAGCGCTGTCTGTTCCTTCCACACGATAGCGTCCTGCCTCTGCGATTTCTATAGACGCAGACCGGTGTGTGCCATGATTCCACACGTATGTCTTGGCTCCAGAAGCCACAAGCTCACCACTTGTGCCTCGAATCAATGTGTCGGGTCCGGATATGGATACTCTAGGCAACTCATTAGCAGTCACCCAGACAGAATCCTCATTGGTGCAGCCATGTTCACTTGTCGCCACCACAACGTATCCGCCACCTGTCCGCACTACTATTTCAGCATCGTCAGCACCAGTATTCCAACGCATGTACTGAGCATCAGTCTGAGCATGCAAAACGGCCGTGTCTCCATCGCACATAGAAGTTGGCCCTGATATAACCAAAGATGGTTTGCTCCACATATTTGTTTGAAAATAAACGGTATCAACGGATCCATCCAACGCAGTTGCCACTACAAAATGTTTGCCGGACGTAGAGAATGTTGCACTTCTTCCCATTGTTCCATCACTCCACTTTATTATGGCGGACGACGGTGCGTCAATAGAAACAGTCGTTGAATCACCTTCACAGAATTCAAATTTTCCGCTGACCGAAAGCGGAGATGTGGTCACACGCACGGCAGAATGGTCGAAGCAACCATACTCATCATATACAGTAACGGAATAGTTGGCATACATATTTATAGAGCTTCCATCCACCGTGATCCTATCATTCGTTTCATGATTAGGCATCCATACATAACGGTATCCGCTACCATCCGACTCACTTACAACAGCAGTCAGAGTGGTGGTTTGTGATGAAGAAATCTGCGTCACACCAGATATTGTGACCTTAGGATTGTTTCGTACAGACACTTTATGGCGGGCAGTATCCGACCTGCAACCCATTGTATCATACCCCACTACCCAATAATCTCCGCCACCGTCTACCGACATTGTCTTGCCAACACTACCGTCATTCCATATAATCTTCCGGCACTCAACACCATTAGCCACAAGATCAACAGATGATTTCTCACACAACACAGAATCACCAGAGATAGAGATAAATGGCACCGTCATCCTTCTTGCATATACAGAATCAACAGATTTACATCCATTTAGATCCGTCGCCTCTACTTTATAATATCCTTCCTCATCCACATCAATCCTAATGCCATTCACGCCATTACTCCACGCCAACCGGGCTCCATCATCACTTTCCGCGACAAATGAGACACTGCTTCCACGGCAAAACGATTTCATTTTTCCTTCCGCAAAACTTATTTCTGGCAACGGCAACTTCCTCACAATATAACGCGCGGTGTCTGAAACACATCCACCATTATAGCCCACCACTGTATATTCTCCAGGACGGAATATATCGATAGACGATGCTGTATCTCCCGTATTCCAATGCAGACGCGTACAATCCACAACATTCGCATTAAGAGTAACGCTGTCTGAAACGCCGCAAAGATGGTCGACACCGTCTATTTGCACACGAGGCAAAGCGATCTCTTTAGCAAAAACCGTTTTAGGCAACGACGCACACCCGGCTGTATCATAACCCACAAGAGTATGAGTCCCTTTTACATTCGTAGACACCAAATCTCCCGTCAGTGCTGTATCATCCCACTCAAAACGGACGGATTCAAAAGATCTGACCACAAAATCCACACTGCCTCTTTCACAAAATGAGACTGTGTCGGGAGCAACCAGCGTCGGTGCTTTTCGTTCAGCCACAAGCTTTTCAGCGTAGGCACGGCAACCAAAACTGTCAACGCCCACAACTCGTACTAATCCAGGCGAGGCGAAACAAAAAGGAGACGCGACAGTCTCATCATTCCAATAATACTGTTTGCAATCCCCTTCCGCCAAAAAAGAAAAAATTGAGTCTCTACATAATTCCGATTTGCCGACAATCATAACCTTGGGCTGTTTCACCACCATCTCTTTAGATCGAGACGACACGCATCCATACGCATCTATGGCGGTACAGCTATAGATTCCAGCAGTGTCGACGGTGATAGTGTTCCCGGCAACACCGTTTTGCCATACATAATCGAGAACGGAAACCGACTCCGCCGACAAAACAGCGGAACTGTCAACACAAACAACGTCAGCAGAGTTGATCTCAAACTCAGGCAGCGGATGAAACACAACGTTCACTTTTGACGTTCCCTTGCATCCGAAAGAATCCGTCGCCGTCACAACCACATCCCCACTACGCTTGACCACTATTGACGACGAAGTGTCTGGAACGCAATTCCACGAATAGAAAACATCTCCGTCCTGCGGCTCAAACAAAGCTTCAATCACCAGACTGTCTCCATCACATGCGTCAAACAATGTAGAAGTGATCCTGCCGACAGGTATTTCACGCACCACCGACGACACTTTATGATTAGTGCGGCAGCCAGACACACTGTCGGTCACTACCACTGTATATGAATCAGCGTCACTAAATGCGATAGTAGAATCAGCCGAACCGTCTGGCCATTTGAAAAAACATGGTTTATCCGTTTGTAGCGTAATCATACCTTCGTCTGCCCCACAAGCCGGTTTTATAAGATCCGTAATCTTCGGTTTGACTGCCAACTCCACCTTTACCCTGGCAGTGTCAGAGCAACCATCGTCATTAGTGCCAATCACCATAAAAGTGCCGGAGCTGGTAGCCTTATACTTGTTGCTGTCAGTACCCAAATGTCGTCCTTGTTTGCTCCACGAATAATGGTCAGCACCATTCATAGTCAACGTGACTGTAGAGTTCTCACACAAATGTTTGGCAGTGTCACCATTAAGTTTGGGACTGGGAGCTGCAAACACAGAGAAAGGCAGTCGCGTCTCACAATTATGAGAGTTAGACACAATCAATTCATAATCACCACTTTTCTTCAGCACGACAAAAGAATCACCGCAAACGACCATTCCATCGGAGTCAGCCCACGAATATGAGTATCTCGTGTCGGACCGGTTTTCCACGACCGACTCAATCACGTTCAGCTCATTCTCGCAAAACGCGAGATTGCCATTCAGCGACAAAACAGGATATGGAAGAAACGCGACATCTGTATATGCTTCACTAACACATCCCGTGGCAGGATCTTTCACTCTAGCACGATAATGGCCAGTGTTAAAGATCTCCACCGACGCGGATGTGAGTCCTAATATTGAGTCGGGAGAAATCCAGGAAAACTGAGTTCCTGCGTCATACGTGGCAGTCAGCGTTCGGACCTCGCCCTCACACGGAGCCACAGAAGTGACAGAAATAGCAGGGCTCTTAATCTCATCTATATGAAAAGAGAACGCTTTGCTTTGGCAGCCGTTAGACGTGTAGCCGACGACACTATAATCACCAGCTTTCTGTATCGCATACTGGCTCTGACCAGTGCCGAATGGTTCACCAGAGCCGTACCATTCAAAATAAGTGAGGTCTGAGCCCTCCGCCGAAAAACTTGCCTGCGAGCCACTGCATATCTCATCCGTCAGATTTGGAATTGTAACGTCACCCACAGATGTTGTGGTGCCGATCACAACATCACCAGACGATTTGCAACCGTCTTCAGTCTTGACCTCCACCTTGTATCTTCCCTCCGCGGTGACAAGAAGAGACTTGTCAGAAGAGAGGGGCACACCTCCACTGCTCCATTCGTACGACACAATTTGAGCTTCCAACAAACTGTGGCTTGCAGATATTGTTGTCTCCGTCTCCCCAGGGCAAAACGATGTGACGCCAGCTATTTTCACATTGGCGCTCGCCTTGCGTTTGATAGTGAAATGAAGAGTGTCCAGACAAACATCCCTTCCTATTTGCTTCGACCCAGCGACATAATAATCTCCGCTAGATGAAAAAGTAGCAGTCTTGGTCGTTTCACCGTTTTCCCAGACGTAATCATCCATATCTGAAGCAGTTAGCGTAAGTGTTTCTCCGATACAAAGGCCGTCATTCCCTGAAATAGATGGTTTTGGAGACGGGTTAATCGTCGCCACAACCGATTTTTCACAACCGTAGGCAGTAGCAGTCAACGTGTACTTGCCCGGCTCCAAAGATGAGAAAGATTCAGAGGTGGAGACTTCTGCACCGTCTTTCTCCCACTTAAAATCCGCAGGAATTTTGCGGGTGCCCTGACGCACAACCGCCTTTAGCGTGCCCGCCACACCATTACAAATTTGAGACTTGCCCTCATCAGCCTTAAGAGTCCATTTAGGCTCATCCAGTATCTTAATCGTCTCCGTGGTGACGGTGCCATCCTTGAGAGTGATGACAGCATCTACCGTCATCCCAGCATAAAGAGCAGAAAACGTGTAGCCCGACGAAGGAAGTTTATTTCCATTTTGTTGGTACTCAACACTTTTCACATCAGAATAATCCTCCAACTGAAGTTTCGACACCTCATTGCCACAGATATAGAACACACCACCGTCTACATTATGCCACTTATAAGCATACACAGACTGCGACACCAATAACAAAAAGAACAATACCGATCTAAACACCATTCTCAACTAACTTGCATTTACTAAACCTATATATAAAATGACCGCGACAAAAAGACAAAATATAGACCATGACGCTACTTTCAGTGGCATCACACACAAAATCCTATCATTTTTCGATTAGCAAACTCCTGTTTGAAGTGAGACTAAACATCTGAAACCGCATAATTTCACAGCACTCATATTATATACAACATGAAGACTATCCTGTACTAATCCAACTAGCCTTCACGCAATGCAAAGTTACACACTAATTTCAAACCAACAAATATTTTTCGTAAATAAGTTTGAGGTTATAAACTCGCAACACCATCATTTTATGCAAAGCATTCTAAAATCCACATAAAGCACAAGCAGATCCGACAAAAAACACAGTTTTTTCATTTTTTATTTAAAAAAAGTGCCAAAAGTTTTGCAGAAGAAAAATAAAGCACTACCTTTGCATCGCAATTGAGAAAGAGACACGATCTCTAACAAAAATTAGCAATCGAGATGTAGCGCAGTCCGGTTAGCGCATCTGGTTTGGGACCAGAGGGTCGGGGGTTCGAATCCCTTCATCTCGACTCAAGGAGAACAGAAATGTTCTCCTTTTTTGTTTTAATTCCCGACACAATTCACTTAAGGATTTATAAACTGGACTCCCCCACACCATTATTACACTTGCTTTTTGCTGATTACAAACAAAATGATTAATTTTGCAGTAAATTTGTCACGTGCTATAAACATTATGAGAAAGAAATTTTTACTGTTACTTGTCGTATCTCTTTTTTCGACACTACTTAATGCGTCAATTTCGATCACAGAGATCATGCCCTGCAACCTATCTTCACAAATGAACGACACATATAATTTTGCAGGATATGTGGAATTCTTCAACGACTCTGACGAGGACGTTTCATTGGACTCATGCACATTGGTCCACTATAAGCTAAAGAAATCCGGAGTATATGCTGAAAAATGGTCATGGACAATCAACCATAAATTCACTATAAAAGCAAATTCTTATAATCTGTTGTGGATGGACGAGATGGAGAAAGAAAACCATTCTCCATACAAGCTAGATGCCGACGGCGGCTATCTAAACCTGTACTCTCAAGAGAACACACTTATAGATTCTCTTTCGTTTGGAGAAATGGACGCTCACTACGCTTACGGAAAATGGGAGAACACACAAGGATATATGGAACCGTCTCCATACGAGCCAAACACAAAAGCTTATCCTGAGCTGTCAAAACAGACACGCTGCACGAAACCGTCAGTAAGCCAACAGCCAGGTCTTGCCGACGGCCCACTAGACATTGAACTTTCGACAACAACAGAAAACGCAGAAATATATTATACCATCGACGGCACAGAACCGTCTCTTTCCAACGGCTCGAAATATGAAGAGCCTATACATATTGAAAGCAACGCCAATATACGAGCACGTGCCTTTGCGAAGGATCTACTTCCAAGCAAAATCATGACCGCCTCATATATCTATATGGACGCCAAACATGAAAAATGCGGTGGATTCCAAGTGCCTATCGTATCCATCACAACCGATCCAAAGTATTTCTACGACGACACAATCGGAATACATACGGGAGGCAAGAACGGATGCTATGGCGAGAAATCTTGCGTGAGCACGAAAGCCAACTACAACCAAGACTGGAAGCGTCCCGTCTCTTTTGAATATTTTGTAGACGGCAAACGCGTCATATCACAGGAATTGGAAGTTGCGATAGAAGGCGGATGCTCTCGTAGCACCTTGATAAAATCACTGTCAATGAAGGCGTCGAGCAAGACAGGAGACAAGGATATCGACTATTACTTTTTTAAGTCAAAGCCAACAATCAAGCACCAGACTCTACATTTAAGAAACGGTGGCACAGCCAACGCAAAAGTGTTGTTCCGCGACGGCCTTATGCAGACGTTTGCTATTGGCATGAACATCGATTACCAGGCATATCAGCCCGTGGCATACTATCTGAATGGCAAATACATGAGTCTGATGAACCTTAACGAACGCACTAACGCTGATTATCTCAAAGCCAATTATGGATTAAACGAAGATGAGATCGATCTGATTTCCGTATCCGACCAGAAAGGAATAAACGCGTCAAAAGGAGATTTAGAGGCCTACAATGAACTGGTAGACTATCTCACAACCACAGACCCTAAAGACAGCACTTACTACGATGGTGCCAAAGAGCGTATGGATATGGCTGAATACATCGACTATCAAGTGTTCCAACAATTCATCGGAAATACAGACTGGCCTGGAAACAACACTAAGATCTGGAGAGAACGTAAAGAAGGCAGCAAATTCAGATGGATTTTATACGACACTGATTTCGGCTTTGGATTGCCAGGATACGATGTGACCAGCACCGTCTCCACTAACATGTTCAATTGGTGCATGGGAACCGGCAGACTGCAGTGGGCCAATAAAAAGACATGGATGACAGCCATTTTCTCGTCGCTAAGCAAGAATTACGACTTCAGGAAAGACCTTGTAGACAAGTACAAAGAGCATCTAGAAACCACATTCTCAACAGAGAATATCGAAACTGTATTTGATAGCATCATATCCATCGTAGACGCAGAATACTGCGCGACATTCAGGAAAACCGCTGAAACAGCCGCAGAGTCAATGAGAACATTTGCACTGAACAGAGGAGCCAACGTCAAAGGCCAGTTCAGCAAATATCTTGGCAACAACGATGACGTTTACGAGCCAGCAGCTGAAATCGTAACTCTGCTCTATTACATTCCGCAGGAAGCAAAAGCCATGGTGATAACAGAGGAAGAAATAGTATCAGTCTCTATATACGACATGTCAGGAAAGAAACTCTCGGAAGAAAAAGTCGCCGACACATATTACGAATATGACATGTCAGCATACAATAAGGGAGTATACATATTCAACGTCAGATTCAGCAACGGAACCGTAACAAAGAAATTGATAATAAATTAATAAACACTAAATAATGCTTTCCAAACTTATGAGGCACTTTTTATTACTGACTGCCGCATGTCTATACTCTACTATATTGAATGCTGCTGTATCAATCACAGAAGTCATGCCATGCAACCTCTCCACTCAAATGGATGACGCTCATAATTTTTCCGGATATGTGGAGTTTTTCAATGATTCAGATGAAGACGTTTCTCTAGACTCGTGCACTTTAGTTCACTACAAGCTGAAAAAAACAGGAGAATACGCAGAAAAATGGTCATGGATGATAAACCAAGACTTCGTTGTAGAGGCAAATTCATACAAACTCATGTGGATGGACGAGCTAAAAAAAGCAAACCATGCCCCATACAAGCTTGATTCTGACGGTGGTTATCTCATCCTTTATACTAAAGATGACACGCTTGCCGATTCCCTTGCTTTCGGAAAGATGGACGCCCATTATGCATTCGGAAAGTGGGCAGACGCCACTGGATACATGGAACCGTCTCCACTAGCAGCAAACACAAAAGCATACGCAGAACTGTCTAAAACATACCGTTGCACAAAACCATCCGTAAATGTGACGCCTGGTATAGCAAAAGAGCCCTTCGGCTTAGTCTTGTCGACCACAACAGAAGGAGCAGATATCTACTATACTCTTGATGGAACTGAGCCAAATCTAAATAACGGTATCAAATTCGAAGACACCATCCACATAGAAAAGAACGCCAACATCCGTGCTCGTGCATACAAAAAAGATTTCTTGCCAAGCAAACCAATGTCGGCATCTTACATTTTCATGGAAGAAGAGCGTGAAAGCTGCGGAGGATTCCAATTACCCGTAGTGTCAATCACCGTAGACCCAATATATTTCTTCGACGATTCGCTTGGCATCTATGTGACAGGAAAGAATGGCATCAAAGGCGAAAAAGATTGTGTAAGCTCAAAAGCGAACTATAATCAGGACTGGAAACGTCCAATTTCCTTTGAATATATCGTTGACGGACAGCGTGTGATAGTCCAGGAGCTAGAAGCCAACATTGAAGGAGGATGCTCTCGTATTGAGAAAGTGAAATCACTATCAATGAAAGCATCAAGCAAAACAGGAGACAAAGACATAGACTATCATTTCTTCAAGTCGAAACCGGACATGAAGCACCAGACCATTTATCTTAGAAATGGCGGTACAGCATACGAAAAAGTACGTTTCCGCGATGGTTTGATGCAGACCTTCGCGACCACAATGAACATCGACTATCAGGCCTGCCAACCCGTCGCCTTTTATTTGAATGGCGAGTATCAAGGGTTGATGAGCCTTAACGAACGCACCAACGCAGATTATCTGAAAGCTAATTATGGCGTCGACGAGGATAATATCGACCTTGTGACTTTGTCAGACCAGCTTGGAATCAGAGCTTCAAAAGGAGACTTGGACGCATACTATGAACTAGTGGTTTTTCTAACAGAGGAAGAGCCAGAAGACTCCTCATTCTACATAGGGGCATGCGAACGAATGGACATGGATGAATACATTGATTATCAAGTGTTCCAACAATTCATCGGAAATACAGACTGGCCAGGAAACAACACAAAGATCTGGAGAGAGAGAAAAGAAGGAAGTAAATTCAGATGGATTTTATACGATACTGATTTCGGATTTGGAATGCCTAATTACGGAGCCAGCAAGGTCACAACCAACATGTTTAACTGGTGTAAAGGAGAAGGATTCAGAGCATGGGGCAATTCACTTTCTTGGATGACGGATATCTTCGCGTCACTTAGTTTGAACAAAGAATTCAGAAGAGCATTCGTAAACAAATACAAAGAACATCTCGAAACCACATTCTCTACCCCAAATATCGAAGCTGTATTTGATAGCATAACAACGATGGTAGACGCCGAATATTGCACAACATTCTCTAAATCAGCCATTACAGACGCGGCTTCTATGAGAGCATTTGCGTTGAAAAGAGGAGAGAACATTCTAGGTCAGATCGACAAGTATGCCGGAAATATTGATGACGTTAAAGAGCCGTCATCAAATGTAGGACTTACATTCTTCTACTACATGCCAAAAGAAGACAAATTGTCTATTATAACAGAGGAGAATATTGAATATGTAGAGATATTCGACATGTCAGGAAAGTCATTAAGCAAGGAGACGATAGGAAATACATATTACGCGCATAACATGTCGAAATATGGCAAAGGAATCTTCGTATTAAACGTTCATTTCAAAGAAGGTGTGATCACCAAGAAAATATTGATTGATTAACAAACAATCAATTATAATGATGTAGCAAACCATTCATTGACGTAATGATTCATTGGAAGAATCGGATTGTTGGAAAGGCTTTTGTTTTTTCCAAAATAGAGGAAGCAGAAGGCCTTGGAGGTTAAGTTCGCAAAAGATGGTAACGGAATACCAATCACCGGCGTCAATCAGATTTTGTGGAATATGCCAAGAAGTTTGGCTTAATCAGTGGGTAAACATTGAATTATGCGGATGGACGTAAATCCTGACGTATAAAGGCACAAAATAGGCGATAAATCCATGATTCCCGATGGATTGTTATGTTATTGGATCATCAGTAATCAACAACAGTAATGGTGCAGAAAGCGGAAAAGTTACCAGTATGCCGTCCTGGCAAGGTATATATCAATTGCTCGATATTTTACGTTCTTAAGATGTATTGATATATTACATTTGAACAGCAAACAAAAGTATTGTTATAACATAAAACAAAAAGAGTTGTCTGCAAGCAGACAACTCTTTTATATATTGAGAAAATCTATTCAGATTATTCTGCAACAACTGGAGCCTCAGTAGCCTCAGTAGCAACCTCAGTTGACTTCTTGCTACGTGAACGACGAGTCTTAGCAGGCTTCTTAGAAGCGTCACCCTTAAGCATGTTCTCGTTGTAGTCAACTAGCTCGATGAAGCACATCTCAGCAGCGTCACCTAGACGATAACCAGTCTTGATGATACGAGTGTAACCACCTGGACGGTTAGCGATCTTCTCAGCAACCTCCTGGAACATCTCCTTAACAACTTCCTTATCCTGTAGGTAGCTAAATACTACACGACGATTAGAAGTAGAATCGTTCTTTGCCTTAGTCAAAAGAGGCTCAACATACTTTCTCAACTCTTTTGCCTTAGCTAGAGTAGTGTTGATTCTCTTTGCTTTGATCAAAGAGCAAGCCATATTAGAAAGCAATGCCTCTCTATGAGCTTTTTGTCTACCAAGGTGGTTGAATTTCTTATTATGTCTCATGATTTATTCTTTATCTAATTTATACTTTGAAATATCCATTCCAAATGACAAGTTCAAGTTGTCTAGCAACTGATCAAGTTCAGTCAAAGACTTCTTACCAAAGTTGCGGAACTTCAATAGATCTGTCTTGTTGAACACAACTAGTTCTCCAAGAGTCTCTACATCTGCAGCCTTCAAACAGTTCAAAGCACGTACAGACAAGTCCATATCGACCAACTTTGTCTTTAGGAGTTGGCGCATGTGAAGAACCTCTTCATCGAATTCCTCATTATCATTGTCAGAAGAAGAATCAAGAGTGATTCTCTCATCTGAGAACAACATGAAGTGGTAAATCAAGATTCTTGCTGCCTCTCTCAAAGCATCTTTAGGATGGATAGAACCATCAGTTTGTATCTCAATAATTAACTTCTCATAGTCAGTTTTTTGCTCAACTCTATAATTCTCCACAGTGTACTTTACGTTTCTGATAGGAGTATAGATAGAATCGATAGCAATCACACCAATCTCAGAGCCGCTAACTTTGTTTTCATCAGCAGGAACATAACCACGACCCTTACCAATCTTCAAATCGATTTGGAACGAAGCCTTAGGATCGATATGACAGATCACAAAGTCAGGGTTCAAAACCTCAAAACCTGTAAGGTGCTTAGAAATGTCGCCAGCCTTGAATACCTCAGTTCCAGATACGTTAATTGAAATCTTCTCTTCTTCAAACTCATCCACTTTTTTCTTAAAGCGAACTTGCTTAAGATTAAGAATGATGTTAGTAACATCTTCAATTACTCCAGGGATTACGTCAAACTCGTGGTCAACACCTGCGATCTTGATTGAAGTGATAGCAAATCCTTCAAGCGAAGACAACAAGATACGACGAAGAGCATTACCTACTGTAATACCGTAACCTGGCTCCAATGGACGGAACTCAAACTTTCCATGAAAGCTATCCGCCTCTAACATTATAACCTTATCCGGTCTCTGAAATGCGAGTATAGCCATGCGTTAATTATTATTTTGAATACAATTCGACGATCAACTGTTCCTTGATATTCTCAGGGATGTCAGCTCTCTCAGGAATATGAAGATACTTTCCTGACATAGAAGTATTATCCCACTCCAACCAAGCGTACTTAGCGTGGTTGAAACCAGACAATGCAGTTTCGATAACCTCTAGAGACTTAGACTTCTCACGAACACCGATAACCTGACCTGGCTTAACTGAGTAAGAAGGGATATTAACTACCTGACCGTCTACAACAATGTGCTTGTGCGATACAAGCTGACGAGCAGCTGATCTCGTAGGGGCGATACCCAAACGGTACACAATGTTATCAAGTCTACACTCAAGAAGCTGAAGTAGGATCTCACCAGTAATACCTTTAGCTCTTGCAGCCTTGTCAAACAAGTTGCGGAACTGGCGCTCCAATACTCCGTAAGTGTATTTTGCTTTCTGCTTTTCGTTTAGCTGTACACCGTACTCAGAAGACTTCTTTCTTCTGTTTACACCGTGCTGTCCAGGAGGATTTGTTCTCTTGCTCAATACCTTATCTGGACCGAAAATAGCTTCACCGAATCTTCTAGAAATCCTAGATTTAGGACCTATATATCTAGCCATTATTATTAAAATTAGAACCCTAATCTCTTAATATTTATAGCCGCGATTGCAGAGAGGATTTTTGCAATCATTCAAAACCAAAAGATTAGAACAATTAGTAAAAAAATTAAACTCTGCGCTTTTTAGGTGGTCGACAACCATTATGTGGTAGTGGTGTTACGTCAACGATCTCTGTAACCTCGATACCAGCTCCGTGTACAGTTCTGATAGCAGACTCTCTACCATTACCTGGACCCTTAACATATGCCTTAACCTTTCTTAGACCAAGGTCATAAGCCACTTTAGCACAATCCTGTGCTGCCATCTGTGCTGCGTAAGGAGTATTCTTCTTAGAACCTCTAAAACCCATCTTACCTGCTGAAGACCAAGAGATAACCTGACCCTCATTGTTTGTCAAAGTAACGATGATGTTGTTAAAAGAGCTATGAACATGCAACTGACCGTTAGCATCAACTTTTACTACCCTTTTTCTTGTTGCTACTGCTTTTTTTGCCATTGTATTTTAAAATTAGCTACTTAACTTAGCTGAAATTACTTAGTTGCCTTCTTCTTATTTGCAACTGTCTTCTTCTTACCCTTTCTAGTACGAGCGTTGTTCTTAGTGCTCTGACCACGCAAAGGCAAACCAAGACGATGGCGAATACCACGGTAACAACCGATATCCATCAATCTCTTGATGTTTAGCTGTACCTCTGAACGCAAATCACCTTCTACCTTGTAGTTTGCACCAATAATCTCACGAATTTTTGCTGCCTGATCGTCTGTCCAATCCTTAACCTTGATGTTTACATCAACACCTGCCTCGTTAAGAATCTTTGACGCACTGCTGCGACCGATTCCGAAAATGTAAGTAAGACCAATCTCACCTCTTTTGTTCTGTGGAAGATCCACACCGACAATTCTAACTGCCATAAAATCTTATTTTTTTTGCAAAAATAAAAAAAATCAACCCTGTCGCAACTTAAACTTAGGATTTTTTTTGTTAATTACATACAAACGACCCTTTCTACGCACAATTTTGCACTCTGGAGTACGTTTTTTTAGAGAAGCTTTAACTTTCATTTGTTTTTTTATTTATATCTGAATGCTATTCTTCCTTTCGACAAATCGTAAGGAGAAATTTCTACTCTAACCTTATCTCCTGGCAAGATTTTGATGTAATGCATTCTCATCTTTCCAGAAATATGGGCTGTCAACTGGTGGCCATTCTCAAGCTCTACCTTAAACATTGCGTTTGATAAAGCTTCAAGAATAACACCGTCTTGTTCGATAGCTGCTTGCTTTGCCATAACCTAAAATTTATTCAGCATCTGGAGTAGCTACCATTCCACTTCTTCCTCTGATTGGACCATTCTCCATTAGACCATCGTAGTGGTGCATTAGCAAGTGACCCTCAATCTGCTGTAGAGTATCAAGAACCACACCCACCATGATAAGCAATGATGTACCACCAAAGAACTGAGCGAACTGATGATTAACCTCAACCAAGCTAGAAACGATCGCTGGCATGATTGCGATTAGAGCCAAGAAAATTGCACCAGGTAGAGTGATCTTTGACATTACATCATCGATATACTCTGCTGTATCAACTCCTGGTTTAACCTTAGGGATAAATCCATCATTTCTCTTCAAATCCTCTGCCATCTGGTTTGGCTGAATTGTGATCGCTGTGTAGAAATATGTGAACACGATGATCAAAATCACGAAAACCAAATTGTACTTCCAACCATTTAAATCCATTGCCGACTGCATCATCTGCACTGTCTCGTCACTAGCGACGAACGGTAGAACAGACAAAGGAATGAACATGATTGCCTGAGCAAAGATGATTGGCATAACACCAGCCGCATTCACTTTCAAAGGGATATACTGTCTTACTCCACCGAAACGGCTAGCTGCTGAAGAGCTAGACGCAGCGGCCGCTGCTGTCTGCTTTGCATACTGTACAGGAATACGACGTACTGCCTGAACCAATGCAATTGAAGCCATAATAACAACAAACAAGAAGACGAACTCCAACAAAAGGATAATAAAACCTCCTGAATTACCGGAAATTGCAGAAACCAACTCCTTAGCAATAGCATCTGGGAAACGAGCCAAGATACCAATCAGGATTATAATAGATATACCATTACCAATTCCCTTGTCAGTGATTCTCTCGCCAAGCCACATCACAAACATACTACCAGCACACATGATCACTATTGATGAGATCTTAAAGAACAAATCAGTAGGAACAGCCTCTGGAGCCTGCATAGAAAGGTTTATCAGATAAGACGGACCTTGTATCAACAAAATGAAAACAGTCAAATATCTCGTCAACTGCGTGATCTTCTTACGTCCGCTCTCACCATCCTTCTGAATCTTCTGGAAGTAAGGCAAAGCGATTGTAAGCAACTGAACCACGATAGACGCCGAGATATACGGCATGATTCCAAGAGCAAAAATCGAAGCATTAGAGAAAGCTCCTCCAGAGAACATGTTAAGCAAAGACATAAGACCCTCACTTGTCTGGTTCTCCAAAGGTTTAAGTCCTTCCGGATTTACACCCGGAAGAACTATAAATGATCCAAAACGATATACAAGAATCAAGAGAAATGTGAAAAGAATCTTATTTCTCAAATCCTCGATTTTCCAAATGTTACTTATCGTTTGAATTGCCTTCATTACTTCTTAATTTCAACACTACCACCTGCAGCCTCGATAGCAGCAACTGCACTCTTAGAGAATGCGGCAGCCTCTACCTTTACCTTAGCAGAAAGTGTTCCATTACCCAAAACCTTAACGTTGTCAGACTTACCTACCAAACCAGCGTTTAGAAGAGCCTCCTTGTTAACAACATCAATCTTAGCTGCATCACACAATGCCTGGATATCAGACAAGTTAATTGCCTTGTATACCTTTGGATTGCATACGTGCATCTCACCATACTTAGGAAGACGTCTCTGCAAAGGCATCTGACCACCCTCGAAACCAACTTTCTTTGAATAACCAGAGCGAGACTTAGCTCCCTTATGACCTCTTGTAGAAGTTCCACCAAGACCTGAACCTGGACCACGTCCAATTCTCTTGCGTGTCTTAACAGAACCTGCAGCAGGTTTTAAATTACTTAAATCCATTACACTCAATTTTTTATTCAACAACAACTACTAATTGTTTAACGGCCTCGATCATGCCTCTAACAGATGGACAATCCTCATGCTCAACAACTGCATTAAGTTTCTTGAGACCTAGTGCTGCCAAAGTAGCCTTCTGCACCTTTGGGCAACCAATCTTACTTCTAACTTGCTTAATTTTAATTGTAGCCATAAGAATTAACCTTTAAATACCTTTTCCATTGAAACACCTCTGTTCTGAGCTACAGTGAATGGATCTCTCAACTCAGATAGAGCCTTGATTGTAGCCTTTACTAGGTTGTGAGGATTTGAAGATCCCTTAGACTTAGCCAAGACGTCTGTAATACCAACGCTCTCTAGCACAGCACGCATGGCACCACCGGCCTTTACTCCTGTACCGTGAGACGCTGGTCTCAAAAGTACCTCTGCACCACCGAACTTAGCTGACTGCTCGTGAGGAATAGATCCCTTCAATACAGGAACCTTTACAATATTCTTCTTTGCAGCCTCTACGCCCTTAGCGATAGCAGCAGTAACCTCGCTTGCCTTACCAAGACCATAACCAACTACACCAGACTCGTTACCGACAACAACGATTGCAGCAAAGCTAAATGCACGTCCTCCCTTGGTAACCTTAGTTACACGGTTTATAGCTACGAGTCTATCCTTCAACTCTACATCAGAGCTTACAGGCTTAACATTTTTCGTTTCTACCATGTTTATTAAAATTTAAGACCACCATTACGAGCTGCATCTGCCAACTCCTTGATACGTCCGTGATACAAATAACCGTTTCTATCAAATACCACTTCCGAAATACCGGCTTCGATAGCTTTCTTTGCAATAACCTCGCCAACCTTTGCAGCCTGCTCTTTCTTAGCAACCTTCTCTGTCATCTTCAATGAAGAAGCAGAAGCCAAAGTTGTACCTGTCTCGTCGTTGATTACCTGAACATAAATCTGCTTATTGCTTCTAAAGACAGTCATACGCGGTTTTGAAGCTGTACCAGAAACCTTAGCTCTGATACTCTTCTTTATCTTAATTCTTCTTAGATCTTTTTCCGTCATAACAACATGAATTTATAATTACTTAGCACCAGCAGACTTACCAGCCTTTCTTCTGATTTGCTCACCAACAAACTTGATACCCTTACCTTTGTAAGGCTCTGGCTTACGGAATGAACGAATCTTTGCACAAACCTGACCTAGCAACTGCTTGTCGCAACTCTCCAAAATCACAAGTGGATTCTGGTTTTTCTCACTCTTAGTCTCGATCTTGATCTCAGTAGGCAACTGCAAGAAGATTGCGTGTGTGAAACCTAGAGAGAACTCGATTGTCTGACCCTGGTTAGAAACACGGTAACCGACACCGACCAACTCCAACTCCTTCTTATAACCCTGAGAAACACCAACCACCATGTTGTTTACAAGAGCACGGTACAAACCATGCTTTGAACGGAACTCAGCATCCTCAGAATTTCTTGCGAAAGTAATTGTACCGTCTTCAATCTTCATTTCGATTGAAGGGTCTACATACTGTGTTAATTCACCTTTAGGACCCTTAACTGTGACTACGTTGTCCTTAACTGAGACAGTTACACCTGAAGGTATACTGATAGGCAACTTTCCTATTCTTGACATCTTCTATCCTCCTATTAATAAACGTAACACAATACCTCGCCACCTACTTTAAGCTCGCGAGCCTCCTTATCTGTCATAACACCTTTTGATGTAGATACAATTGCAATACCTAGTCCGTTAAGAACCTTTGGCATATCCTTGTAACCAACATACTTACGCAAACCTGGAGTAGAAACTCTCTTCAAGTTCTTGATAGCGTTAACCTTGTTAACTGCGTCGTACTTCAACGCAATTTTGATAGTTCCGCCTACACCTTCCTCTACGAACTTGTAGTTCAAAATGTAACCCTTGTCCATCAAGATCTTAGTGATCTCCTTCTTAAGATTAGAAGACGGAACCTCCAAAACGCGATGCTTTGCATTAATAGCATTGCGCAGTCTCGTTAAATAATCTGCTATTGGATCAGTCATAATAAATTAAATTAATCAAGACAAATGCCTGACAATATTTAAAATAAAAAATTAATAATTACCAACTTGCTTTCTTTACACCTGGTATCAAACCAGCAGATGCCATCTCTCTGAACTGAATTCTCGAGATACCGAACTGACGCATGTAACCCTTAGGTCTGCCTGTCAACTTACATCTGTTGTGCAATCTTACTGGCGAAGCATTCTTAGGTAGGTTCTGTAGCTCATCGTACTTTCCCTCCTTCAACAACTGAGCACGTTTCTCAGCATACTTCGCGCAAAGGCGAGCACGCTTTACCTCGCGTGCTTTCATTGATTCTTTTGCCATTCCGATTACTTTTTAAATGGTAAACCAAATTCCTTTAACAAGGCAAGACCCTCTTCGTCAGTCTTAGCTGTTGTCACGAAAGTGATATTCATACCCATAAGCTTTGAGATCGAATCGATGTTGATCTCTGGGAAGATAATCTGCTCTGTAACACCAAGAGTGTAGTTACCTCTACCATCCAACTTAGAGTTGATACCGTTGAAGTCACGGATACGAGGAAGAACCACTTTGATCAAGCGCTCCAAGAACTCGTACATTCTCTCTCTTCTTAGAGTTACGCGAACTCCGATAGGCATCTTCTTTCTTACCTTAAAGTTTGCGATATCCTTCTTAGAAAGTGTCTGAACTGCCTTCTGACCAGCGATTGTAGTCAACTCGTTGATTGCAATCTCGATAACCTTCTTGTCAGCTACTGCCTCTCCCAATCCCTGATTGATAACGATCTTCTCAAGTACTGGAACCTGCATTACTGTAGAATAACCAAACTTCTCCTTCAAAGCAGGAACGATACGCTGCTTATAGTCTTGTTTTAAACTAGCTGTATTCATTTAATTTCCTCCCCTGACTTTTTAGCTACACGAACTTTCTTTCCGTCTACAACCTTGATTGCAATACGTGTTGGCTTACCAGACTTTGGATCAACCAAATTCAAATTTGAAACGTGGATTGGAGCCTCCATCTTAACGATGCCACCCTGAGGGTTCTTTGCACTTGGCTTAACGTTCTTAGAAACAACGTTAACACCCTCTACGACAGCACGGTTAGCAGCAACCAATACAGAAAGCACCTTTCCTGTCTTACCTTTGTCCTTACCTGCAAGAACGTAAACTAGGTCGCCCTTCTTAATATGTAACTTACTCATTACCTTACTTTATTAATTATAGAACTTCAGGAGCCAATGAAACAATCTTCATATTAGAAGCACGCAACTCTCTAGCAACAGGACCGAAAATACGGCTCGCTCTCATTTCACCAGCACCATTCAACAATACACATGCATTGTCATCGAATCTGATGTATGAGCCATCTGCTCTACGAACTTCCTTCTTTGTGCGAACAACGATAGCCTTTGAAACGGCACCCTTCTTCATATCACTTGAAGGAATAACGCTCTTCACTGTAACTACAATGATATCGCCTACAGTAGCATATCTTTTCTTTGTGCCACCCAATACGCGAATACACAATGCCTCTTTACCACCGCTATTATCAGCAATAGTTAATCTTGATTCTTGCTGTATCATAATTACTTAGCTCTTTCTACGATTGATACTAATCTCCATCTCTTTGTCTTACTCAAAGGACGAGTCTCCATGATTCTCACAACATCACCAATATTACACTCATTCTTCTCATCGTGAGCGTGATATTTCTTCGTCTTGTTGACGAATTTCTGGTAAATAGGGTGTTTCTCTTTCCACTTGATAGCAACAGTAATGGTCTTGTCCATCTTATTGCTTGAAACAACTCCCTGTCTTTCTTTTCTTAAATTTCTCATTTTCTCAAACTCTAAAATTATTATTTAGACTCTGCCTGACCCAAGATAGTCTTCATGCGCGCGATGTCCTTACGAAGAGACTTAATTTGAGATGGATTCTGCAATGGAGTAATCGCATGGTCAAGACGCATGCGGTTCAATCTCTTTTCCTCAGAAGCGATCTTCTCCTGAAGCTCCTTGCTTGACATGTTCTTAATATCTGCTACTTTCATGATTAAGCATTTTGATTTTGCGCATCGTAGTCGCGTCTAACAATAAACTTTGTAGTTACTGGAAGTTTCTGAGCTCCCAATCTCAATGCCTCCTTAGCGATCTCGAATGGAACACCCTCAACCTCGATAAGAATTCTTCCTGGAGTTACGCTAGCAACGAATCCCTCAGGGTTACCCTTACCTTTACCCATACGTACGTCAGCAGGCTTCTTAGTGATTGGTTTGTCAGGGAATACTCTGATCCAAATCTGACCTTGACGTTGCATATATCTTGTGACAGCAATACGCGCAGCCTCAATCTGTCGTCCTGTAATCCACTTAGTACCAAGTACCTTGATACCAAAAGATCCAAAAGCCAATTGGTCTCCACGATGTGCAATACCTTTTGCACGACCTTTCTGCTGTCTTCTGAACTTAGTTCTTTTAGGTTGTAACATCTTTCCTTAATTTAACTCTTAAACAGATTGTTTTCTTTTCTTAGAGAAACCGCCTTTCTTGCCAGCAGGATTGTTGGAACGAACGTTCTCCTTGTTAGCAACGAACTGCTGAGAAAGATCCTTCTTTCCATACACTTCGCCACGGCAAATCCAAACCTTGATTCCGATAATACCTACCTTTGTAAGCGCCTCTGCCTGTGCGTAGTCGATATCAGCACGGAATGTGTGAAGTGGAGTACGTCCTTCCTTATACATCTCAGAACGAGCCATTTCAGCGCCATTCAAACGACCTGCAACTAGCACTTTGATACCCTCTGCACCGATGCGCATTGTAGAAGCGATTGCCTGCTTAACAGCGCGACGGTAAGCGATCTTACCCTCTACCTGACGAGCAATGTTGCTTGCTACGATAACTGCATCCAACTCTGGTCTTTTAACCTCGTAGATGTTGATTTGGATCTCCTTGTCAGTGATCTTCTTCAACTCCTCCTTCAACTTATCAACTTCCTGTCCACCCTTACCGATGATAATGCCAGGTTTAGCAGTGCAGACTGTAATAGTAACAAGTTTAAGAGTTCTCTCTATGATAATTCTAGCAACACTAGCTTTAGCAAGACGAGCAGACAAGTACTTACGAATCTTTGAATCCTCAAGGATTGTATCGCCGTACTTCTTTCCACCGTACCAATTGGAATCCCAACCTCTTACAATTCCTAAACGGTTGCTTATTGGATTAACTTTCTGTCCCATCTTTTATTCGTTAGTATCGTTAGAAATAGCATCTACAAAAATAGTCACATGGTTAGAGCGCTTACGGATTCTGTATCCTCTACCCTGAGGTGCAGGACGAAGTCTCTTCAACTGACGAGCTGAATCTACGTAAATGTTGCTTACGTAAAGCTGGCCCATTTCAGCCTTAGTTTCGTTCTTCTGCTCCCAGTTAGCGATAGCAGAACGCAATAACTTCTCTAGTCTGATAGAAGCTTCCTTAGTTGAATATCTTAGGACACCCAAAGCGCGGAAAGCCTCCATTCCACGTACCATGTCTGCAACCAAACGCATCTTACGTGGAGAAGTAGGAACATCATTCAACTTCGCAAAATAAAGGGACTTCTTCGCCTCTTTTCTTGCATCAGCTGATACTTTTTTTCTTGAACTCATTTTTCTCGAACTTTTAAATTAATTTAATCACGCTGATTACTTCTTCTTGTTACCACCGTGACCTCTAAAGTTACGCGTCAAAGAGAATTCGCCAAGTTTGTGTCCTACCATATTCTCTGTGACAAATACCGGAATAAACTTATTTCCGTTGTGAACTGCAATAGTATGTCCGACAAAATCCGGAGATATCATTGAAGCTCTAGCCCATGTCTTGACAACAGCCTTCTTGCCGCTTTCGTTCATGGCAAGAACCTTCTTCTCAAGCTTAAGGTTGATATATGGACCTTTTTTTAATGAACGACTCATAAAAATACTTTATTTCAATTATTTCTTTCTTCTTTCGATTATGTACTTATCAGAAGCCTTCTTTGGTGAACGTGTCTTGTAACCCTTAGCCAAAAGACCCTTTCTTGATCTAGGATGTCCACCCGACTGACGGCCCTCTCCACCACCCATTGGGTGATCTACTGGGTTCATACATACAGCACGAGTGCGAGGACGACGTCCCAACCAACGTGAACGACCTGCCTTACCTGATCTCTCAAGCGCGTGGTCTGAGTTACCTACGGTACCAATTGTAGCCTTGCAAGCACATAGAATCATGCGAAGCTCTCCTGAAGGCAATTTTACGATTGCGTACTTACCCTCACGAGAAGTTAACTGAGCAAAAGTACCAGCAGAACGTACAAGCGCAGCTCCCTGTCCTGGATGCAACTCCAAGTTGTGGATAACTGTACCTAGTGGAATGTTCTGCAAAGGAAGCGTATTACCTACCTCTGGTGCAGCATCAGCACCTGACATAAGTGTCTGGCCAACCTGCAATCCCGCAGGAGCCAAGATGTAACGCTTCTCACCATCAGCGTAGAACAATAGAGCGATACGAGCCGAACGGTTTGGATCGTACTCGATTGTCTTTACTACTGCTGGCACACCGTCTTTCTCTCTCTTGAAATCAATTACTCTGTACTTTCTCTTGTGACCACCACCGATGTAACGCATTGTCATCTTACCGACGTTGTTGCGTCCACCAGTCTTTCTCATGCCTTTCACAAGAGATTTTTCTGGAGTGCTCGAGGTAATTGTCTCGAACGCACCAATAACTTTGTGTCTCTGCCCCGGTGTTGTGGGCTTAAATTTGCGAACTGCCATTTTTATTAAATATTGCTATAAAAGTCAATTGCTTCACCCTCTTTCAAAGTAACAAGGGCTTTCTTGTATGAAGGCATCTTACCTGCGATCACACCTGCTTTAGTATAACGCGACTTATTCTTGCCATCAACACGCAATGTATTGACTGACAAGACCTTAACGCCATACAAATCCTCAACTGCAGCTTTAATCTGCGACTTAGTAGCACTCATCACTACGCGGAAACCGTAGCGATTGTACTTATCCTGCAAACCAGTAACCTTCTCTGTTACGATTGGCTTTAATATGATCTCCATTTCTTTTAATCCTTTAAAGTATTCTCTAGTTCTGCAAGAGCAGCCTCAGTTAAAAGCAAACACTTTGCATCCAAAATCTTATAAGTATTCAACTCATGTGTTAGCAACACCTGAGACTTCTGAAGATTCTTGGCTGACAAAGATACATTTTTATTTGGTTTTGACAAAACCAAAACGTTTTTCTTATCAGAAACCTTCAAATTTTCTGTAAAAGAAACGAATTCTTTTGTCTTTGGTGCCTCAAAATCGAAATCCTCTACAACAATGATAGCGTTGTCCTTTGCCTTGTATGCCAATGCTGACTTACGAGCCAACTGCTTCACTTTCTTGTTCAACTTGAAAGAGTAATCTCTTGGCTGAGGTCCGAATACGCGAGCACCACCTACCAATACTGGTGAGTTGATGTCTCCGCGACGAGCTCCACCGCCACCTTTCTGACGACCCAACTTCTTTGTACTACCTGAGATCTCGCTTCTCTCCTTTGACTTGTGAGTACCCTGACGATTGTTTGCCATGTACTGCTTTACAGCCAAGTAGATAACATGGTCATTTGGCTCGATTCCGAAGATTGAATCATTCAATGTGACCTTTCTTCCTGTCTCCTGTCCTTTTACGTTATATACGCTTAGTTCCATTACTTATTTACAATTACAATTGAACCCTTAGCTCCTGGAAGTGAACCCTTCAAAACAAGGATGTTATTCTCAGGAATTACCTTTAACACTTGCAAGTTCTGAACTGTAACTTGCTCACCACCCTTACGGCCAGCCATACGCATTCCCTTGAATACCTTTGCTGGGTACGAACAAGCACCGATTGAACCCGGAGCACGAAGACGGTTGTGCTGACCATGTGTAGACTGCTGTACTCCACCAAAACCGTGGCGCTTTACTACACCCTGGAAGCCCTTACCCTTAGATGTACCTACTACATCTACGAACTGAGCGCCCTCAAACAAATCTACAGTGATAACGTCACCTAGATTGTATTCCTTATCGAATTCTTTGAACTCGGCCAAGTGTCTCATTGGTGCTGTTGCAGCCTTCTTGAAATGACCCATCTCTGCAGCGTTTGTGTTCTTCTCCTTCTTCTCGTCGAAGCCCAACTGCAATGCAGCGTAACCATCATTTTCAATAGTCTTAATCTGTGTAACAACACAAGGACCTACTTCGATAACAGTGCATGGTACGTTCTTACCCTCGGCACTGAATACGGATGTCATTCCGATTTTCTTTCCTAATAATCCTGGCATTTCTTTTCGATTACTATTAATTAAACTTTAATTTCTACATCAACTCCACTTGGAAGTTCCAACTTCATAAGTGCATCTACAGTCTTCTCTGTTGTGCAATAGATGTCAATCAATCTCTTGAATGAAGAAAGCTGGAACTGCTCTCTTGACTTCTTGTTGACAAATGTTGAACGGTTAACTGTAAAAATACGCTTGTGTGTAGGTAGCGGAATTGGACCACTAACGACAGCTCCCGTTGTCTTTACTGTCTTAACGATTTTCTCAGCTGACTTGTCTACCAAGTTGTGATCGTAAGACTTCAATTTAATTCTAATTCTTTGACTCATCGCTTTGAATCTATATAAAATAATTTAGTTTTTCTCTTTGAGAAAGTGTACCCTCATTTCTGAGGATACACTGTTTTTTCTTATAGCAAGTCTACTCTACCCTTAGCCTCTGTAACTACCTGCTTAGCGATAGCTGAAGAAACCTCTGCGTAGTGTGAGAACTCCATTGAAGAAGTCGCACGACCTGATGTGATTGTACGCAATGACGTTACGTATCCGAACATCTCTGCCAATGGAACTTTTGCCTTCACGATTCTAGCACCTGAACGGCTTGTCTCCATACCCTCAACCTGGCCACGACGCTTGTTAAGGTCACCGATAACATCACCCATGTTCTCTTCTGGAGTCACAACCTCTAGCTTCATGATAGGCTCCATCAATACCGGACGTGCCTTAGCACATGCTGCCTTGAATGCTAGGTTTGCTGCGATTTCGAATGACAACTGGTCTGAGTCTACTGGGTGGTATGATCCATCCACAACTGTAACCTTCAACTGGTCTACAGGGAATCCTGCCAACACACCATTCTTCATTGAAGCCTGGAATCCCTTCTGGATAGATGGGATGAACTCCTTAGGAATGTTACCTCCCTTAACGATATCCTCGAACTGAAGTGCACCCTGGAAGTCAGGATCAACAGGTCCAACCTTTACAACGATATCTGCGAACTTACCGCGTCCACCAGACTGCTTCTTGTATACCTCCTTGTGGTCAACTGTCTGAGTAATAGCCTCCTTGTAGTTAACCTGTGGACGACCCTGGTTACACTCTACCTTGAACTCACGACGTAGACGGTCGATGATGATATCAAGGTGAAGCTCACCCATTCCTGAGATAACTGTCTGACCTGACTGCTCGTCTGTCTTAACTGTAAATGTAGGGTCCTCCTCAGCAAGCTTTGCAAGACCGATACCTAGCTTATCAATATCAGCCTGTGACTTAGGCTCTACTGCGATACCGATAACTGGATCAGGGAACTCCATTGACTCAAGAACCATGTGTGTCTTTTCGTCCTCACCACAAAGTGTATCACCTGTGCGGATATCCTTGAAACCTACACCAGCACCTATATCACCAGCAGCAACTACCTCAACTGGGTTCTGGTGGTTAGAGTGCATCTGGAACAAACGTGAGATACGCTCCTTCTTTCCTGAACGTACGTTGAAGATGTATGAACCTGCATCTAGCTTACCTGAGTAAACTCTGAAGAAGCATAGACGACCTACGTAAGGGTCTGTTGCGATCTTAAATGCAAGAGCACATAGAGGCTCATCCTCATCTGGGTGACGAACGATCTTGTTCTCCTCGTTACCTGGCTCAGAACCGATGATCTCTGGAGTGTCAAGTGGGCTTGGCAAGTAAGCACAAACTGCGTCAAGCATTGTCTGTACACCCTTGTTCTTGAATGATGATCCACATACCATAGGGAAGATCTTCATTGCAAGTGTACCCTTACGGATAGCTGCCTTGATCTCATCCTCTGTGATTGAATCAAGATCACCCTCAAGGAACTTCTCCATGATTGCGTCATCGCAGTCAGAGATAGCCTCAAGCATCTTCTCTCTCCACTCGTTAGCCTCGTCAACAAGATCAGCTGGGATTTCCTCTACATCGTATGCAGCTCCCATTGTCTCGTCATGCCAAACGATAGCCTTCATCTTTACTAGGTCGATAACTCCCTTGAATGTCTCCTCTGCTCCGATTGGAATCTGGATTGGACATGGGTTAGCACCTAGAACCTCCTTAAGCTGTGCTACTACGTCGAAGAAGTTTGCACCTGAACGGTCCATCTTGTTAACGTAGCAGATACGAGGAACATTGTACTTATCAGCCTGACGCCATACTGTCTCAGACTGTGGCTCAACACCACCTACTGCACAGAATGTTGCTACAGCACCGTCAAGGATACGTAGTGAACGCTCAACCTCTACAGTAAAGTCAACGTGTCCTGGAGTATCAATCAAGTTGATCTTGTACTTCTTGTCAAGATACTTCCAGTATGTTGTTGTAGCAGCTGATGTAATAGTGATACCACGCTCCTGCTCCTGAACCATCCAGTCCATTGTAGCTGCACCATCGTGCACCTCACCGATTTTGTGAGTAAGACCAGTGTAGAACAAAATACGCTCTGAAGTTGTAGTCTTACCAGCATCGATGTGAGCCATGATACCGATATTTCTCGTAAAATGCAAATCTGCTTTTGCCATTTTTTCTAAATTGTTGAAGTGTTAAAAATAGATTGATTAGAATCTGAAGTGAGCGAATGCACGGTTAGCCTCTGCCATCTTGTGCATATCAGCCTTTCTCTTAAACGCTCCACCCTGGTTGTTGTATGCGTCTGCGATCTCAGCAGCCAACTTATCAGCCATTGAACGGCCAGCTCTCTTACGAGCGAAGATGATAAGGTTCTTCATTGAGATAGACTCCTTTCTCTCTGGACGGATCTCTGTAGGCACCTGGAAAGTTGCACCACCGACACGGCGTGACTTTACCTCTACCTGAGGAGCTACGTTCTCTAGAGCCTTCTTCCAGATCTCTAGAGGCTCCTTCTCCTCGTTAGGAAGTTTACCCTTAACAGCTTCCAACGCTGAGTAGAAAATAGTGTATGCTGTACTCTTCTTTCCGTCGTACATCAAATGGTTAACAAAACGTGTTACCATTACTTCGTTAAAAATTGGATCTGGCAAAATGATCCTCTTTTTAGGTTTTGCTTTTCTCATTTTGTTTAATCGTTTTTGTCTTGGTTGCTTCTGTCGCTTCAACGACCCATTCGGGTCATTTACTCAACCCTCATCACGCTACCAGTAAAACTAAAACTTAGTTTTTGTTTTTACTAAAAAAGAATTTGCTAGTCGAAGTTATAATTACTTCTTACCCTTTGCTGGTGCTGCCTGTCCTGGCTTTGGACGCTTAGCTCCATACTTAGAACGTCTCTGAGTTCTTCCGTTCACACCTGCAGTATCCAATGTACCGCGTACGATGTGGTAACGTACACCTGGTAGGTCCTTAACACGACCTCCACGTACCATTACGATTGAGTGCTCCTGTAGGTTGTGGCCCTCTCCTGGGATGTAGGCGTTAACCTCCTTCTGGTTTGTCAATCTAACACGTGCTACCTTACGCATTGCAGAGTTCGGCTTCTTTGGTGTTGTTGTATAAACACGCATGCAAACACCTCTTCTCTGTGGACATGAATCCAACGCAGGAGACTTGCTCTTGTCCTCAAGACTAGCTCTTCCTTTTCTAACTAACTGTTGAATAGTAGGCATTTTTGTTTTACTTTTAAATTTTTACTGATATTCTATCATTTAGAATGCAAAAATAGTCATATATTTTAACATGACAAACAAAAACGAAAGAAAAATAACGTTATTTATCAACATTTCAAAGATTTAGGTTTTTCAGCTATGTTTTTTAATTTTCCGTCGCCCTTATCTTCTTTACACCAAAAATATATTGTAAAACATAAAAATTACTTGCTATTTTTTTGCCGACTTCACCCAATTTCTGTCCTAAAAAAGCGAATATGCATATATAATATGTATATACATTGAGAATTGTTAAGGGTGGGACGCATATTTAAATAACCACAGAGACTCAGAGTTGAAGAGAAAGTCTCCGACTTTTTTAGGAGAAAAAGAGATTTTGCATTTTTTTTGTGCAGTTTTAGGCAAAAACTGCATTTTTTTTGTGCAGTTTGACTACATTTGTACAAAACACAACTAATATGGAACGACTTTATGAATTTTTTAAGCGCAAATTAGAAGAAACTCCTAACGATTTTGTGCGATACAAATATAATGATATCAATTGGGAAGGTAGAGCATTTGGTCTAATCGGTCCACGAGGTGTAGGAAAATCTACACTTCTCCTTCAACATATCAAACAAAAACTAAACCCAACAGACACTCTTTACGTATCTGCCGATCATCTATATTTCTCATCAAATACTTTGGTTGACTTAGCTGACAAGTTTGTTAAATTGGGTGGAAAGCATCTTATTATTGATGAAATACATAAATATGAAGGTTGGTCTCGAGAATTGAAACAAATTTATGATAGCCACAACGATCTCCAACTGATAGTATCAGGATCTTCAATTCTCGATATCTATCAAGGATTGGCAGATTTAAGCAGACGTGTGCCAATGTATGAGATGCAAGGGCTTTCCTTCAGAGAATACTTAAAACTTTTCCATAATATAGACGTTCCAGTATTCTCTTTGAATGAAATAGTAAACAATAAAGCGTCTATACCCGACGTCAAACATCCTCTAGTATATTTTCAGGATTACCTGAGACGAGGGTATTATCCATTTGGGGTGAATGACAAAGAATATCAAATGGAATTGCAACAGGTAATAAACCAAACCATGGAAGTGGACATTCCTCAATATGCTAAAATGAACATCTCTGTGAGCAGAAAATTAAAACGTCTACTGATGGTTATCTCAGAAAGTGTACCATTCAAACCAATAATGCAAAAATTGGCTGATTTAATTGGAACAAGCCGTAATAATATACCAGACTACCTAATATATATGGAGAAAGCTGGTTTAATTTCCCAACTTCGAGACGAAACTGGAGGTCTAAGAGGATTAGGGAAAGTGGAGAAAATATATTTGGACAATACTAACATTATATATACTCTCACACCTAGTGCCGCTAATATAGGAAATGTAAGAGAAACATTTTTTATGAACCAAATGAGAGTACGTCAATCTGTGATAAGTTCTTCCGTTACAGATTTCAAAATAGAAGACATGTCTTTTGAAATTGGAGGAAAAAAGAAAGGACAAAAGCAGATAGAGACTATCGACAAAGGATTTGTCGTGAAAGATGACATCGAATACGGATATGCGAACATAATCCCATTATGGGCTTTTGGTCTAAATTATTAATTAAAAAATCCGTGGTCATTAGCCACGGATTCATATTTATTTAGCATTCCTGATATAGCAGTTTCAAATCACCATTGCCACAACAGTCATAATCGCAAACACCATCATATTGCGTGAACTCTCGCCAATCAACTGATTAAGTGCTTTTCCTCTTTTAATTCTCACCAATTTAGTGTAAGACATCAAATGCAATATAACATATGGTATATAAAAGGCCAAAACCACAATATGTTCTCTAAAGACGTATAGCATCAAGGCGACGGCTCCGAACCCACAGCCTAAGTAGAGCAATTCCCCAAACCTCTCTCCTAGCTTCACAATCAATGTGCGTTTGCCATCATTTGCATCAGTTTCTCTGTCGCGGTAGTTGTTGACCACCAGCAAAGCATTGATCGCCAATCCAGTAGCCACTCCTGCCACTACGCATCTTATATCCTCAAAACAATATGGCAACTGGCAGTAGCATGTGAAACAAGTGGCCACGACACCAAAGAATCCGACAACCGCAACGTCTCCCAATCCATTATAAGAAAGGGGAAACGGGCCAGATGTATAGAAATAGGCGAAAAATATACAGAATATACCGACTCCTATCATCGTCCACACCTGACTGTCATCTATGATTGGAAGCATACACAGTCCGCAGACTGCAGCAAGACCCACCACAATCGCAATTCCGATCAGCATGGCCTTCTTCGTGATCCAGCCTTGAGCCATCGCTCTCTCCGGGCCAAGTCTGTCTTTTCCGTCGCTACCTTTTAGGAAGTCGAAAAGATCATTGATAAGATTGGCCGCGATCTGCATCAGCGAGGCAAACAAGAAACAGATTGCGAATTTTCTCCAGTCGAATTCGGGAGTATTGCACAAGAACATACTCAACGCCGACCCGACCAACACTGGCACCACAGCCGCAGCCAACGTCTTAGGCCGTGCCGCCAATATCCATGCCTTTACTGAATTAGTAGCTACCGTCTCCATCATTTACGATCTGTTATCTGCTTCATCACGTCGCTGTCAAATGCCTTCAGAGCCTCACGGAAAGCATTATCATCAAGATTATAAGCCCAATAGAACGGACGCTGATGATGGTCGTCCGAACCATGGATAGATCGAATCAGATAAGCTACTAGCAGACGCATGATCTTCTGCTGTGTGCCAGATGCAGTGTCCTCAACATCACCATACGAAGGCACTAAATTCTTCTCCTTCTTGGCATATTCCAAAAACTCATTATAAACCCTGTTTTGCATCAAATTCTTATAAGTGGTTTTATAATCACCAGACTTTTTATAAGCCTCAACCTCAGATTTATGAGTGTCTAAATATATATATGAGAAGTCGTATACCAAGTCACTCAAAAGAACCTTCTTTGCGAACACCGACATGTTGGTATCTACCGGAACCAAGACGTCCGGCAATATTCCACCACCGCCATAGACAGTACGGCCAAGTTTGCAAGTCTTGAATACAACACTGTCTTTCATCGCAGCCTTCTTCATACTATCCACGTTAGTCATCTCTCCATGTTCATAGCGATGAGCTGTCTCCGCGCGATAGTCGTAATCCTTGCCGTAATATTTCTGCACGCATCTTCCAGAAGGAGTGTAGTATCTGGCGATAGTAAGACGCAATGCGGCTCCACCAGAGATTGGTATCTGCTGCTGCACAAGACCTTTTCCGAACGAACGGCATCCTACGATCACGCCTCTGTCGTTATCCTGCACAGCACCCGCAAAGATTTCACTTGCAGAGGCCGAATTCTCATTGATAAGCACAACAATAGGAGCAAACACGATTGGATCACGGTCTGACATGATCACCTCGCCCGGATTCTCTCTCGTCTCCCCTCTTCCGCAAGTGTAGACGATGGTGTCGCCCTCTTCAAGCAAATAGTTGAGCATTTCACCTGCCACAGGAAGGAATCCACCTCCATTGTTACGAAGGTCGACAATAAATCTCTCCGCTCCCTCCTCATGAAGTTTTATCAACGCTTCGTAGAATTCAGCGTGAGTTTTCTCTCCAAAACGGTCGATCTTGACATAACCGGTGATTTTATCCGCCATATAGAACGCATCCACAGTCTCCTGAGCCACCTCACCACGGGTGACAACATAGTCGATAGTCTCAGGCACACCCGCACGCTTGATTCCAAGTTTCACCTTAGTGTCCTTTGGTCCGCGCAACGTCTTCACCACTATCTCATTATTTAGTTTCGAACCGACAAAAGAGCTGTCGTCGACGGCGATGATCTTATCACCAGCTCGCAAGCCTGCCTTTTCCGACGGACCGCCAGAGATGACCTGCACCACGTTGATCGTATCATTACGCAGGTTGAACTGCACACCGATACCGAAGAAACTGCTTGCCAGCTCATCATTAGTGATCTGAAGATCTTCCGCTTTGATATACGCAGTGTGAGGGTCGAGAGTCTCCGTAAGTTTAGGAATCACTCTATCCACAAGATCCTTCATATCCACAGTATCAACATAATTGCGTGACACATAGTAAAGGATGTCAGACATTTTTTTGATTGATATCGCGTCTTCCTCACCAGTACATTTATTAGTAGTGGTCTGTGACAAGCCCTCTTCAATCATCACCCTACGCTCTCCGTATTTGGCACCAAACACAAAAGCCAAAGCCGTAAATATGCCTATTGCGACCGGAGCAATGGCTGATTTTATTTTATTATTCATGTTGTTGGATTCGATGAATTTTATTTCTCGTTCTTATAATCCTCTTCATTGAGGAACTCCACTTTGACGTTGGCTTTTTCCAAAAGGTCGATACCATCAGTGAGACGGTATTTCTCTGAATAAACCACACGTTTGATTCCTGCCTGAATTATCAGTTTTGCGCATTCAATGCATGGAGAGGCAGTCACATAAAGAGTAGCGCCCTCACTACTGTTGTTGCTTTGGGCCACCTTGGCTATAGCGTTGGCCTCAGCATGAAGCACATATGGGAATGTAGTGTCGTTATTATCCTCGCAGACGTTAGGGAAGCCAGACGGAGTACCATTGTAGCCATCGGAAATAATGGTTTTGTCCTTCACAAGAAGAGCTCCCACCTGACGGCGCTTGCAATATGAGTTTTCTGCCCATATTCTCGCCATCCTGATATATCGGTAGTCTATTTTTCTTAATTTCTCTGGATCCATAAGCTCTTTGTTTTATCAATACTCAATGTAGACTGACGAAACACTAAGTGCAAATAGCATTTCGCAGGTTAATTCAAAATACAAAAATAAGAGAAAACTATGGAAAAATCAGTGTTTTGCGAAAAAAAGGAAGAAAAACGCATAAAAAAACATCTTTAAAAGTTTGTTTCGAACGAAATTTAGACTACCTTTGCACCGCAAAAGAAAAACAACGATCTTTTACATATGCGGAAATAGCTCAGTTGGTAGAGCACGACCTTGCCAAGGTCGGGGTCGCGGGTT